>CAZWCU010000179.1:0-8977 GCA_964632715.1 uncultured Bifidobacterium sp.
GGTTCGAGTACACCTCTTCCGCGGGCCCGGTCTCCACGATGCGCCCGAGGTTCATGACCGCGATGCGATCGGCCAGCTGCCGCACCACCGCGAGGTCGTGCGCGATGAACAGGTAGCTCAGCCCCAGCCGCTCGCGCAGCTCGACCAGCAGACGGACGATCTCGGACTGGATGCTCACGTCGAGCGCGGACACCGGCTCGTCGAGCACGAGCATCGCGGGGTTGATGGCGAGCGCGCGGGCGATGGCGACACGCTGGCGCTGGCCGCCGGAGAACTCGTGCGGGTAGCGGTCGAGGAACTCGGGGCGCAGGTGCACCAGCCGCAGCAGTTCGTCGATGCGCTCGGGGATGGCCGACTTCGCGGTGCCGTGCACCTCGAGCGGTTCGCTGAGCAGGCGGCGCACCGTCATCCGCGGGTGCAGCGACGCCTGTGGATCCTGGAACACGATCTGCAGGTGGCGGCGCATGCGTCGCATGGATTCGTGGTCGAGGTCGAGCAGGTTGGTGCCGCGGAACTCGACACGCCCGCTGGTCGGCTCGGTGAGGCGCAGGATGCAGCGCCCGGTGGTGCTCTTCCCGCAGCCGCTCTCGCCCACCAGCGCGAGCGTCTCGCCGGCGTGGAGCGTGAGGTCGACGTTGCTGACCGCGTGCAGCACGGTGGGCTTGCCGCCGCCGGGCCGCACCTTGAACTCCTTCACCAGGTTGGTCACCTGCAGCAGCGGCTGGTCGGCAGCGGTGCTCATGCCGGCACTCCGGACGTGACCACCGAGCAGGCCACCTCACTGCGCCCGAACGCCACCAGATCCGGTTCGTGGTCGCTGCACGAGGCGATGGCGCTGGTGCAGCGTGGGGCGAACGGGCAGCCGGGCGGCAGGTCGGCCGGGTTCGGCGGCGTACCGCCGATGGAGCTGATGACGTCGCGCCGCTGATCGAGTCGCGGCAGGCAGTCGAGCAGTGCCGACGTGTACGGGTGGTGCGGATGGGCGAACACCTCGTGCACCGGCGCACGCTCGACCATCCGGCCCGCGTACATCACCGCCACGCGGTCCGCGCTGCCGGCCACCACGCCGAGATCGTGGGTGATGAGCACCAACGCCAGCTTGTGCTCCGTGCGCAGGTTGGAGAGCAGCTCCATGATCTGCGCCTGCACCGTCACGTCGAGCGCGGTGGTGGGCTCGTCGGCGATCAGCACCTCCGGATCGTTGGCGATGCTCATCGCGATCATCACCCGCTGGCGCATGCCGCCGGACAGCTCGTGCGGATACGAGTCGATGCGCTGCACCGCCTGCGGGATGGCCACCTGCTCGAGCAGCTCGATCGCCTTCGCCCGTCGTTCCTTGCGACCGAGGTGTGGCTGGTGCGCGCGCATCACCAGCGCCAGCTGCTTGCCGATGGTGAGCACCGGGTTGAGGCTGGTCATCGGCTCCTGGAACACCATCGAGATGCGGCGGCCGCGCACCGACCGCAGCGTGGCGATGGGCGCGCCGACCAGTTCGGTGGTGCCCCACTTCACCGAGCCGGTCACTTGCGCGTTGGGCAGCAGCCCGAGCGTGGCGAGCATGGTGACGCTCTTGCCGGAACCGCTCTCGCCGACGACCGCGATGCTCTCGCCGGCGAACACGTCGAGATCGACACCGCGCACCGCCCGCGCCGGCCCGGCAGGAGTGGGGAACGTGACGCGCAGGTCGCGCAGGCTGAGGATGGGTGCGTCGCCGGCCATCACACCTGACCCTTCACGTCGAAGGAATCGCGCAGCGCGTCGCCGAGGTAGTTGAACGCGAGCACGACGGTGAGGATGGCCAGACCGGGTGCGGTGGCCATCCACCAGCTGTAGAACTGGGTGGCGCCCTCGGTGATCATCGCGCCCCACTCGGGCGACGGCGGCCGGGCACCGAGACCGATGAAGCTCAGCGAGGCGGTGAGCAGCACCACCTGTCCGAAGTCCATCGTCGCGTTCACCATCACCGGTGTGTACGCGGTGGGCAGCACGTAGCGACGCAGGATGGTGAACCGCTTCACTCCGATGGCTTCCGCCGACTCGACGAACTCGCGCTGCTTCACCGCGATGACCTGCGCGCGGAGCAGGCGGGCGTAGATGGGCCACCACACCAGCACCATCGCGATGAGCGCGTTGCCCACACCCGGCCCGAGCGATGCGGTGATGGCCATCGCGAGCAGGATCGGCGGGAAGGCCATGGTGATGTCGACGAAGCGCATCAGCACTGCGTCGACCCAGCCACCGAGGTAGCCGGCCACCGCGCCGATGACGGTGCCGATCAGCACTGCGGCCGTGATGACGACGGCCGCGACCGGCAGCGAGGTGCGACTGCCCCACAGCGTGCGGGTGAACACGTCGCGGCCGAGTTGATCGGTGCCCATCAGGTGATCCCAGCCCGGACCCTGCAGGCGAGGACCCACCGATTCGAGCGGGTCGTACGGGCTCCACAGCGGGATGGTGAGGGCGACGAGCACCCACAGCACGATGCCGATGACGCCGATGAGCGCGGGGCCGCGCAACCACGCGGGCCGGCCCTTGCGCAGGCGGCGCGGCGGCGAGATGGTGTCGCTCACGAGAGCCGTATCCGCGGGTCGGCGAACGCGTACGCGATGTCGCTGAACAGGTTCGTGAACAGGAAGGCCGTGCCGCCCAACAGCGTGACACCGATGATGGCCGGGTAGTCGAGGTTGCGCGATGCGTCGACCGCGTAGCTGCCCACGCCCGGCCAGGAGAACACGGTCTCGGTGAGCACGGCGCCGGTGAGCAGGAACGCGAACGTGAACGCGACGATGGTGATGGTGGGCAGCAGCGCGTTGCGCAACGCGTGCGTGTTCACCACCGTGCGCTCGCGCAGACCCATCGCCCTGGCGACTCGCACGTAGTCGATGCTCAGCTCGTCGAGCAGCGACGCGCGCACCAGCCGCGACACGATGCCGACCACGCCCCAACCGAGCACGGTGGCGGGCAGGATGAGGTGCTTCAGCGAATCGCTGAACAACGCCAGGTCGCCCTGCAGCAACGAGTCGATCGTGTAGAAGCCGGTCACCTTGTCGGGCGCGACGCCACGCGGGTCGATGCGGCCGGGACCGGGCAGCCAACCCAGCCGTGCGTAGAACACGTACAACATCAGCAAGCCCGACCAGAACGCCGGCAACGACGAGCCGAGCAACGCGAAGAACCGTGCCACGTGATCGGTGAACTTGTTGCGGTGACGAGCAGCCAGCACGCCGAGGCCGATGCCCACCGTCACCCCGCCGAGCAGCGCGAAGAACGTCAGCTCGAGCGTGGCCGGCAGTCGCAACCAGAGGTCGTCGACCACACCCTGACGGGTGGTGAACGACGTGCCCATGTCGCCGCGCAGCAGGTTCTTCATGTACGAGAAGTACTGCTGCACGATCGACTGATCGAGACCCCACCGTGCCTTGGCTGCCGCCACGATCTCGGGGTTGTTGAGGTTGCGTTCACCGACGATGGTGACCAGTGGGTCGCCCGGCGTGAGGCGCGACACCAGGAAGACCACCGTGGCGACGCCGAACAACAGGAACGGCATCACCGCGATGCGACGGAGGAGGTACTGCTTCAGGGGGCTACCGCCGTCAGCTGCGACTGAGCTCGGCGAGGATCAGGTTGCAGCAGGCGCTGTAGTAGAGGCCCTGGATGTCGGAGCGGGCGGCGAGGAACAGGTTGGGGTTGACCACCGGGATGATGACGCCGTCGGCGATCATCAGCTCGGCGAGCTGCTGGTAGAGGTCGGCGCGCACGGCGACGTCCTGCTCGGCCAGTGCCTGGTCGAGGAGATCGGTCTGCTCCTGGCTCACGTCGGTGCGACCCCACGTCTGCCACTGCGAACCTTCGAGCAGACCGAAGTACTGCACGTACTGGCTGCTGTCGGTGTGGTCGGGTGCGAAGTAGAGCATGGTGACCGGGATGCCGTCGGTGCCGATCTTGTCGGCCCACACCGAGATCTCCACCGGGTTCAGTTCGAGCGTGATGCCGACTTCCTTGAGGTCGCTCTGCACCTTCTGCATCGCAGTGGAGAAGTCGACGCCGTACACGTTCAGCGACGGGTAGGTGGCGTCGAGCGTGAGCTCGGTGACGCCTTCCTCGGCCAGCAGGGCCTTGGCGGCCTCGAGGTCTTGCGTCGGGGCGGGGAGGTCGGCGGTGCCGGCGAACCCGTTGGGGATCGGCGATGCCTGCGGCTGGCCGGCGCCGCCGACGGTGGCATCGACGAGGCCGGGGTAGTCGAGCGCGAGGCGGATGGCTTCACGGACGCCGGGCGTGAGCTGCTCGGCCCCCGCCGCACCCGGGCTGAGCGCGAGGTAGACGAAGTTGAAGCTGGGCACCTGGGTGACGGTGACGTCGGAGCCGCCCATGCCGTTGGCCGCGTCGTTGGAGATCTGCATCGCGATGTCGACCGAGCCGGCCTCCAGCTGCTGACGCTGCGTGACCGCGTCGGGGGTCTCCTTGATCACGACCTCGGGGAAGCTGGCCTTGGTGCCCCAGTAGTTGTCGTTGCGTGCGAGCCGCAGTTCGGCGCCGGCCTGGTAGCTGGCGAGCGTGAACGGCCCGGAGCCGGCCGAGTTGGCCAGGAACCAGGTCTCGGCCTCGTCGGTGGCGGGGTCGGTGGTGGCGCCTTGCTCCTGTGCCAGCTTGGAGTTCATGATGCCGAGGTAGGGGGCGTTCACCTGTGCGAGGAAGGCCGAGTTGCTGGCCGACAGGGTGACCACCACGGTGGCGGCGTCGGGCGTCTCGATGCTGGCGATGCTGCCGGCGAGGTACGACGACGAGTCCTGGAGGCCGGCGAGGCGCTCCCACGAGAACTTCACGTCGGCACTGGTGACGGGGCTGCCGTCGGCGAACTTCGCATCCGGGTCGAGCGTGAACGTGAACTCGGTCTGCTCGGCGTTGCCGGTCCACTCGGTGGCGAGGCGCGGCACGAGCGTCTTGTTGTCCTTGTCGAGACCGATGAGCGTCTCGTAGACCGCGGTCATGTAGATCTGGCACGTGTCGCAGTAGGCACGCGATGGGTCGAGCGAGTTGATGTCCATCCCGCGAGCGATGAGCAACGCGGTCTCGGGGTCGCCGCCGCCGGAGGACGAGTCGTCGGACGATCCTTCGGAGTCGGAACAGGCTGCGAGGACCACGGCACCGGCGAGCGCGATGGCCACCAGTCGACGTGTTGCTCCCTGGCGATTGACGAACCTCATCACGACCCCCTGTTCCACACCGAACCCCACGTTCGGTACAGTGGGTGCAGTTAACACCCCGCTGCTGGCAGCGTCAAGGGTCGCGAAGGAGGTTGTCGATGACATCACCGAAGAGTGAGCAGCGACCCCCCACCACTCGCGAAGCTCAGCGTCTCGAGACCCGCCGCGCACTCGCGGAACACGCCATCCGGTTGTTCCACGCGCAGGGCTTCGAACAGACCACCGTGGAGGAGATCGCCGCAGCTGCGGGGGTGTCCACCCGCACGTTCTTCCTCCACTTCCCCACCAAAGCGGCGGCCGCGTTCCCCGACCATCAGGAGCGCGTCGACGACTTCGTGGCTCGTCTCTCCGACGGCGCGCCCTTTGTGAACCCCTTGTCACAACTGCGTTCGGTGCTCCTCGTGGGCTTCGACAGCTCCAGTCCCAGCCGACTCTCGCGGTACGCACTGCTGTCGAAGACACCCGAGCTCCGCGACGAGGACGCGCGCACCGACCGCGACTACGAAGAAGCCATCGCCGAGTTCCTGCAGCGGCACTGGGGCACCGCGCCGGAGGCCACCGTTCGTGCCAACGCCATCGCCAACGCAGTGATCGGAGTGATGCGCGCGACACTGGTGGCCGCCGGCGAACGGGGCGTCGACGCGCGTGCTGTCACCGCGGAGATCCTCGGGCGCATGCTCGGGGTGCCATTCGACGAACCACTGCACTCGATGTAGCGACTGCCGCCGGTCGCGCGCGATCGGCACGCTGCCGACACGGTCCGATCCCGACGGTCGTCCGTGCGAGCGGTACTCTGAGCAGGTCACGTCGGTTCTGGGACCCGGCAAGGTGAGCACTTGTGGCGCTCGAGGAAGCCGGGACGCGCCGTGGGAGATCGGCAACGACGACAGGGCACGCTGCAGCGATCCACTCGCGCACGTCCGCTCGACCCCGACGGCTCCAGCATCGCCGGCATCGATCCGGCGCTCATCATCGACGCAGCGTTCCGGCGAGCCAACGTCGGCATGACGATCACCGACGCCGACGGAGCGTTCCTCGAAGTGAACGATGCGTTCTGCGCGTTCCTCGGGCGCGGAGCGGACGAGCTGTTGGGGATGTCGTTCCAGGACGTCACGGCGCCCGACGATCTCGCCAACAGTGCCGCGCGGATGCGCGGCATGGCCGATGGTTCGACCGCCGAGTTCAGCATCGACAAGCGGTACGTCACGGTCACCGGCGAGCTCGCGTGGGCGCGCACCACCGCCATCGCGGTGCACGACAACGACGGCACGCTGCTGCGGGTGATCGCGCAGATCGAAGACCTCACCACCAGGCGCGCGATCGAGGCGGCCTCACCCGACGCGGCTCCTACGACGAGCTGACCGGCCTGGCCAACCGGCAACTGTTCCATCAGCGGCTCAACGACTCGCTGCAACTGTCGCCGCGCGCCATTCAGAACCTGGCGCTGCTCGTCGTCAACCTCGACCGCTTCCATCAGGTGAATGCCGGGCTCGGCCACACCGCCGGCGACGTCGTGCTCCGCGAAGCAGGTGCCCGGCTCACCTCGATGGTGCGTGGTGGCGACGTGGTGGCCCGGTTGAGCGGTGACGAGTTCGCGCTGCTCACCTTCGCAGTGCGCACGCCGCTCGACGCGGTCGCGCTCGCGGTGGACCTCCGCCGCGGCCTCGGCCGGCCGTACTGGATCGACGGCAACGCGGTGTACGTGTCGGCGCGCATCGGCGTGGTGGCGAACCTCGTCGGGGTCGACAGCGAGTCGGTCATGCAACGAGCTGCGGCCGCTGCCGAGCAGGCCAAGAAGCTGGCCGGAGGATGGGCGCTGCACACCGCCGGAGCCGACGAGCCGGGCCGCGACGAGCTCGGCCTCGTCGGCGACCTGCGCCGCGCCATCGCCGACGGCAGCCTCACCGTCGCCTACCAACCGGTGGTCGACCGCGACGGTCACCTGCGCCACCTCGAAGCGTTGGCCAGGTGGTCGCACCCAGAACGCGGCGCCGTGCCGCCGGAACAGTTCATCGTGCTCGCCGAGCAGAACGGCCTGATCGAGTCGCTCACCATGCGAGTGATGGCGCTCGCCCTGCAACAGACCGCGCAGTGGCGCGCCGCCGGCCATCCCGCCGCCATCGCCGTCAACCTCTCGGCCACGCTGCTCGCGGACCCGGGGCTCACGGAGCGCATCGAACATGCCCTCACCCTCGCCGGTCTTCCCGCCGAGGCATTGACCCTCGAGATCACCGAGACGGCGCTCGCCGACGGCAGCAGCCCGACGATCCTCACCGCACTCGACGCACTGCGCACCACCGGCGTCCGCATCTCGATCGACGACTTCGGCACTGGCTACTCGTCGCTCACCTATCTCAAGCAGTTGCCGGTCGACGAGCTGAAGATCGACCGATCGTTCATCCTCGACCTCGACTCCGACGACCGCACCGAACGCATCGTGCGGTCGATCGTCGACCTTGCGCACAGCCTCGGCCTCAGCGTGGTCGCGGAAGGAGTGGAAGACGATTCCGTGCGAGTGCGCCTGCTCGGCATGGGCATCGATTACATGCAGGGCTTCTCCATCGCGCGACCGGCGCCAGCATCAGTGATCACCGACTGGCTCGTCGAGCACGCCGTCGCCACCGCAGCCGAGCGCCCTCACCTCGACGATCCGCGCGGACTCCACGTGTTGGTCGTCGACAACGAGGCCGCCAACCGCACCGCGCTGCGCAAGCGACTCCGCCTCAGCAGCCACAAGGTCACGCAGGCGCACAGCGGCGCGGCTGCGCTCGGCAAGCTGAAGAAGACGATGCCCGACGTGATCGTGCTCAACATGGCGATCCCCACGCCCACCGGCGTCGAGACAGTGGCCCGGCTGCGTGAAGCCGGCTACTCGGGACCGATCCTGCTGTTCAGCGGCTCCGCGCCCGACGAGCTCGCCGCCACCCGCTTTCCGCTCGACGTGTGGCCCGTGTCGGCCGAGGACGAAGCGCTGCTCATCCGCCTCATCGACGGGTACGCACTCACGCCCACGCGCGGGTAGTCCGTCGCCGGGTCGGGAGTCGCTGTTCGGTCACCTTCACGTCGGCGGAGAGGTGTGCGATACTCGACGACCGGGCACCGATCAGAAGGAGCGTTCGTCGATGAGCAGCAGCACGGAGTCGATCGGCGCGGACAGTTGCATCGAGTCGGGCGGTCTGCGCTCGATCTACCGCGACCCGAGCAAGGTGGTGCTCGACAAGGCGATCGACCACGTCGACGACGGCGTGCGCGGGTTCATCGAGCGGTCGCCGATCTTCGTGCTCGCCACCACCGACGGCACCACCACCGATGCCTCGCCGCGCGGTGGCACGCCCGGATTCGTGCGCGTGCTCGACGAGCATCGCATCGCGTTCGGCGACCTGGTCGGCAACAACCGACTCGACTCGTACTCCAATCTGCTGCAGGTGCCGGCCGTCGGGTTGCTGTTCATGGTGCCGGGCCTGCTCGAGACGCTGCGCGTCAACGGGCGCGCCTCCCTCAGTGTCGACCCGGTGCTGCGCGAGCAGTGCGCCATCGACGGTCGTGTGCCGAAGGTGGCTGTGGTCATCGACGTCGACGAGTGCTTCATCCACTGCGGCGCCGCCTTCCGCCGCGGGTCGGTGTGGGAAACCACCAGCTGGCCGGCGGCCGACGACCTTCCGTCGCCCGGTGCGATCCTCAAGGAGCACGCGCAGATCGACGGCGTCTCCGGTGAGGAGATCGAGCAGGGCCTGGCCGAGTACTACGACACCGCGATCTGGCTGTCGGGCGGA
>CAZWCU010000180.1:0-8939 GCA_964632715.1 uncultured Bifidobacterium sp.
GACCACCTCGACAGCGGCTCGGTCGCCTCGCCCTACCGCGAGACCGAATCGATGCTCGACGGCAGCGACGCGATCGCCGACTGGCCGTTGCTCAACGCGCTCGTCAACACGTCGAGCGGCGCCACCTGGGTGAGCATCCACCACGGCGGCGGAGTCGGCATCGGTCGCAGCATCCATGCCGGCATGGTCGCGCTGGCCGACGGCACCGCGCTCGCCGACGAGAAGCTGGCGCGGGTGCTCACCACCGACCCCGGCATGGGTGTCATCCGCCACGCCGACGCCGGCTACGAACGGGCCATCGAGGTGGCCGATCAGCGCGGCGTGCGCATCCCCATGCGCGAGAGTTGACCCATGGCCGTCCGCGAGATCCTGCACGTGGGCAACCCGCTGCTGCGTGAGCGATCACGCGAGGTCACGCGCGCCGAACTGGCGAGCGCCGAGGTGCAGCAGTTGATCGACGACCTCGTCGACACGATGCACGCTGCCAACGGGGCGGGCATCGCCGCGCCGCAGGTGGGTGAGCTGCTGCGCATCGCCACCATCGAGGTGAACGCCAACCCGCGCTACCCGTACAAGCCGCGCATCCCGCTGACAGTGGTGGTCAACCCGGTGATCGAACCGCTCGACGACGAACTGGTCGAGGTGAACGAAGGCTGCCTGTCGGTGCCGAACATGCGCGGCAACGTGATGCGCCACGTCAACGTGCGTGTGCGCTGGTGGGACCGCGATGGTGTCGACCACGACGAGGTGCGGCGTGGCCTCACCGCCGGCACGTTCCAGCACGAGTGCGACCACCTCGACGGTGTGCTGTTCCTCGACCGCGTGCACGACACCCGCAGCCTCACCACGTGGGACGAGTTCGAACGGTTCCACCGCGCCGCGTTCATCGAGCGCATCACCGAGTTCGTGGAACGCGTGGGCTCCTGACGTGTCGTCGTACTGGTGCCAGTGGGCATGGCTCGGCGGCGACACCGCCACGGCCGACGTGCTGCTGCAGACCAGCGGCGGACTGATCGTGGGAGTCGTGCCGGGCGTCGCGTGCCCCGCCGACGCGGTCCGGCTGACAGGCGTCACCCTGCCCGGGCTGGCGAACGCGCACAGCCATGCGTTCCACCGCGTGCTGCGCGGCCGCACGCAGGTGGGCGTCGGTTCGTTCTGGACGTGGCGCGAGCAGATGTACCTCGCTGCGGCACGCCTCGACCCCGACTCGTACCACCGGCTGGCACGTGCGGTGTACGGCGAGATGGCAATGGCCGGCATCACGTGCGTGGGTGAGTTCCACTACCTGCACCACGGTCCAGGGGGCACGCCCTACGACGAGCCGAACGCGATGGGCGAGGCACTGGTCGCCGCCGCCGCCGACGCCGGCATCAGGCTCACGCTGCTCGACACCTGCTACCTGCACGGTGGCATCAGTGCCGATCGCCGGCACGTGGCGCCCAACGAGGTGCAGCAGCGGTTCAGCGACGGCGACGCGCTCTCCTGGGCCACGCGCGCCACGTCGTCGCTCACGCTCGAGTCGCCGATGTGCCGTGTCGGCGCCGCGGTGCACTCGGTACGAGCCGTCGACCCGGCGAGCATGCAGGTGGTCGCCACGTGGGCCGAGACACACGACGCCCAGGTGCACGCGCACGTCTCCGAGCAGCAGGTGGAGAACGAGCGGTGCGTCGATGCCTACGGGCTCACTCCGGTGGCGTTGCTCGCCGAACGCGGCGTGCTCAGCCCGCGCTTCACGGCCGTGCACGCCACCCACCTGTCGGGCATCGACATCGAGCTGCTCGGCACCGCGCACTGCACGATCTGCATGTGCCCCACCACCGAACGCGATCTGGCCGACGGCATCGGCCCCGCAATGGCACTGCGCGACATGGGCGCTCGTCTCTCGCTGGGCACCGACTCGCACGCTGTGATCGACATGTTCGAGGAGGCTCGTGCGCTCGAGCTCGACGAGCGACTGGGCTCGCTCGTGCGCGGCAGCCACGACGCGCCGTCGCTGCTCCGTGCCGCCAGCGTCGACGGCCACGCGAGCCTCGGCTGGCCGGAGGCAGGTGCGATCAGCGTCGGCTGTCTGGCCGACCTGGTGACGGTGCGGCTCGACTCGGTGCGCACCGCCGGCGCCACCGACGCATCGATGCTGGAGACGGTGGTGTTCGCCGCGTCGGCCGCCGACGTGCACCACGTGGTGGTCGACGGCAGAGTCGTGGTGGCCGATGGCGTGCACCGCTCGATCGACGTGGCGCACGAACTGCACGAGGCGATCCTCGACGTGATGAGCGACCGATGAGCGACACGACCGGTCGCGACGCCGCCGAGGTGACCACCGTTCTCGACAACATCGGGCTGCTGGCCACTCACGACGAGGGTGTCGGCGACGGTCCGCTCGGCCTGCTGCGCAACGCCTCGGTCGTGTTCCGCGGCGAGCGCATCGTGTCGGTCGGGCCCGCTGGTCAGGCAGCCGACGAACGCATCGACGCACTCGGCGCCTGTGTGGTGCCCGGCTTCGTCGACAGCCACACGCACCTCGTCTTCGCCGGCGACCGCGCCGACGAGTTCGCCGCCCGCATGGCCGGGCAACCGTACGCAGCGGGCGGCATCCGCACCTCGGTGGAGGCCACACGCGCTGCGTCCAGCGACGAGCTGGTGCGCCTCACCGCGCTGCGGAGGGCGGAGGCCCGCCGCGCCGGCATCACCACGCTCGAGATCAAGTCGGGCTACGGGCTCGACGTGGCGAACGAGGCGCGCTGCCTGCAGGTGGCCGAGGAGTTCACCGGTGAGACCACGTTCCTCGGTGCCCACGTGGTGCCGCCCGAGTTCGAGGGCCGCACCGACGACTACGTGCACCTCGTGTGCACCGACATGCTGCGCGCGGCCGCGCCGCACGCGCGCTGGGTCGATGCCTTCTGCGAGGTCGGTGCCTTCGATGCCGATCAGTCGCGCGCCGTCCTCCGCGCCGGTGCCGAGGTGGGGCTCGGTGGCCGCTTGCACGCGAATCAGCTCGGTCACGGACCTGGAGTGAAGCTGGCAGTGGAGATGGGTTGCGCGTCGGCCGACCACTGCACCTACCTCAGCGACGACGACATCGCCGCACTCGCGGCGAGCGACACCGTCGCCACGTTCCTGCCGGCCACCGACTTCAGCACACGACAGCCGTACCCCGATGCGCGCCGAGCCATCGACGCGGGTGTCGCGGTGGCCCTCGCCACGAACTGCAACCCCGGCAGCAGCTACACGACCTCGATGTCGTTCTGCATTGCGCTGGCGGTGCGCGACCTGCACATGACCATGGAGGAAGCACTGCTGGCGGCCACCGTCGGCGGTGCGCGGGCGCTGCGCCGCACCGACGTCGGGCGCATCGCACCCGGGTGTCGCGCCGACCTGGTGGTGCTCGACGCGTCGTCGTACACGCACCTGGTGTACCGCCCCGGTGTGCCGCTCGTGCGCTCCGTCGTCGAAGCCGGCCGCGTCTCGTGATCCGGCCGGCGCGCCTGTGGGCAGCGGCGCGCCCGCTGCTCCCCGGACTGCTGGTGGCACTGGTCGTCGCGCTCGTCGGTTTCGTCGTGCACGAGTACATCCCGGTCGTGTCGCCGCACATCGTGGCTGTCACGTTCGGCATGCTCGGCGCCACCTTCGGGCGCATCGAGACCGTGTTCCGTCCGGGCCTGCGGTTCGCGGCGAAGAAGGTGCTGCGAGTCGGCATCGTGGTGCTCGGGTTCCGGCTGTCGTTGTCCGAGCTCGGGGCGCTGGGCCCGCGTGCGTTGTCCGCGGTGGTGGTCGTGGTGGTCGCCACCTTCTTCGGCACCCAGTGGCTGGCGAAGCGGTTGGGCCTCACCCCGTCGCTCGGCCTGCTGATGGCCACCGGGTACAGCATCTGCGGTGCCTCGGCCATCGCGGCCGTCGAGCCGTTCGCCGACGCCACCGAGGAGGAGGTCGCATACTCCATCGCGCTCGTGACGCTGTGCGGCACGCTCGCGATCGCGGTGCTGCCCGGGCTCGGGTCGCTGTTGGGACTCACGCTCACCGAGTTCGGCGCATGGGTGGGTGCATCGGTGCACGACGTGGGGCAGGTGGTGGCCGCGGCGTCGACGAAGGGCGACGAGTCGTTGAAGGTGGCCACCCTGGTGAAGCTCACTCGCGTCGCCTTGCTGGCACCGCTGCTGGCCGGTGTCGCGATCGCGGCCCGCCGACGAGCGCGCGGCCTCGATGTCGACGCACTCGAGGGAGTGCGGCGGCCGCCGGTGCTGCCGCTGTTCATCGTGCTGTTCCTCGTCGCCGTCGCCATCCGCTCCACCGACGTGCTGTCCGCGAACGTGTTGACGGGCCTGAAGGACGTCGAGACGATCCTCCTCGGCATGGGCCTCGTCGGCCTCGGCAGCAACGTCGATCTGCGCACGCTGCGGGCGGTCGGCGGCAAGCCGCTGGCCCTCGGTCTCGGGAGCTGGGCGCTCGTCGCGCTCGTGTCGCTGGCCGCGGTGAAGGTGTCGGGCCTGTAGCCGACACGCGGCGCGGAACGACGCCGTCCCTCCGAACGACACGGTAGGGTGCCGCCCGTGGCCCGGACCCCTGATCTCGAGCGCCGCCAGGAGTTGCTCGACCGCATCGTCGAGTACCTGGCCGAGAACGGTCTCGCGCAGGCGACGCTGCGCCCGATGGCGTCGTCCCTCGACGTCAGCATCAACCGGCTGGTGCACCACTTCGGATCCAAGGACGAACTGCTCACCGCCGCGCTGGCGCGTGCCCTCGAGCAGCAGATCGCCGTGCAGCACGCCTGGCTGCTGCGCACACCAAAGCTCACGCAGGTCGAGCTCTACCGCAAGTGGTGGCGCTGGATGAACGCGGCGAAGTGCAACCTCGCGCTCGTGCGCCTCAACTACGAGGCCGCCACGCTCGAGCCCAACGTCACCGGGCTGGCCGGTGCGGTGCGCGCCGATCAGATCGGGGTGTGGCGCCACGACGTCGAGCAGCGCTTGGTGGCGGAGGGCATGAAGCCAGAGGTGGCCGCTCGCGAAGCATCGCTGGTGAAGGCCACCTTCACCGGCCTCGTGATGGACCTGTTCGCCACCGGCGACCGTCGGCGGCTGACCAACGCCCTCGACGACTTCCTGGCCCGGCTGCAGCTCACCATCGACGCCAATCAGGCGTAGTCCGGTGTCGGTCGCCGAGACCCTGCTGCCCGCGCTGCACGGCACGTTCGTCGATCGTGCCGACAGCGTGTCGGTCACCGGCGAGACGCTCTCCTGGGCCGAGCTCGCCGCACGCGCACAGGCGACGGCCGCCCGGCTGCACGGGGGCGGCGCGGTCGCGTTCGAGGCGACGCCCACGATGCACACCGTCGTCGCGGTGGCGGCGTGTCTCGCTGCCGGTGTCGCGGCGGTACCGATCCCACCCGACTCTGGCCCGGCCGAACGAGCGCACATGCTCCGCGACTCGCGAGCGAGCCTGCTGCTCGGCGACCCCGACTGGCCGGAGGTCACCCTGCCGCGGATGTCACTGGCGTCGGCCGGTGGCGGCACGCTCGACGAGCCGCCGATGGCGGCGCCGGCACTCATCGTGTACACCTCCGGCACCACCGGCTCCCCGAAGGGAGTGGTGCTGTCGCGGCGGGCAGTCGCCGCCGGTCTCGACGGGTTGGCCGACGCATGGCAGTGGACACCCGACGACACGCTGGTGCACGGGCTGCCGCTGTTCCACGTGCACGGCCTGGTGCTGGGCGTGCTCGGCGCGCTGCGCGTGGGGAGTCGACTCGTGCACACAGGACGGCCGACGCCCGCGGCCTACGCGGCAGCGGGCGGGTCGTTGTACTTCGGCGTCCCCACGGTGTGGGGTCGAGTGTGCGCGGACCCCGAGGCGGCGCGCTCGCTCGCTCGCGCGCGCCTGCTGGTGTCGGGCAGCGCGCCGCTGCCGGTGCCCGTGTTCGACGAGTTGCGCCGGCTCGCCTGGCACGCGCCCGTCGAGCGCTACGGCATGACCGCGCCGCTCATCACGCTCCGCACTCGCTGCCACGGCGAGCGGCGCCCCGGCTGGGTGGGGGTGCCGATCGACGGCGTGCACACCCGCCTCATCGGCGACGACGGGGGAGTGCTCGCCCACGACGGCGACACCGTCGGCGAGTTGGAGGTGCGCGGCGCCACCCTGTTCGATGGCTACCTGCATCGACCCGATGCGACTGCCGCATCGATGCGGGGAGAGTGGTTCCGCACCGGCGACGCGGCCGTCATCGACGGCGGCGGGTTCCACCGCATCGTGGGACGGCAGTCGATCGACATCATCAAGACGGGCGGCTTCAAGGTCGGCGCCGGCGAGGTGGAGACCGCGCTGCTCGGGCACCCGTCCGTGGTGGAGGTGGCGGTGGTCGGGGAACCCGACGACGACCTCGGGCAGCGCATCGTCGCCTACGTGGTGGGCGAAGGAATCGACGCCGACGCCCTCATCCAGCACGTCGCGGTCGCGCTGTCGACACACAAGCGTCCGCGCGAGATCCGCGTCGTCGACTCGCTGCCGCGCAATGCGATGGGCAAGGTGCAGAAGGGCCTGCTCGGTCGCTGAACCATGTGCGCGCGAGGTACACCCCAGGGGGTATGCTCGGCTCATGCAACTGCCTGACGACACCACCGCCGACCTGCTTCGTCGCCTCGCCCGTATCGAGGGCCAGGTCCGAGGAGTGCAGGCGATGTTGCGCGACGGCCGCGAGTGCCGCGAGATCGTCGCTCAGCTGTCCGCCGCCGGCAAGGCGCTCGACCAGGTGGGCTTCAAGATGCTCGCCAGCGGCATGGCCGAGTGCCTCGCGCACCCCGAGCAGGCCGGCGAGAGCGGCTTCGACCTCGACGAAGTCGAGCGCCTCTTCCTCAAACTCGCCTGACCCAGTCCGAGGCTTTCCTCCAGGTCCCGCCCTTCCGAGGCTTTGTGCGGGCAAACCCTGGACGTGAGCCTCGTATCGACGGAGGTTGGAGGAAAGCCTCGGACCGGGGCGCGGGTCAGGCGACGATGTTGACCATGCGGCCGGGCACCACGATGGTCTTCTTGGGGGTGGCGCCGGCGAGCGCGGCCACCACCTTCTCGTCGGCGAGGGCCACCGCCAGCACGTCGTCGCCGGAGGCGTCGGCGGCCACCGTGACGCGACTGCGCACCTTGCCGTTGATCTGCACCGGGTACTCCACCGTGTCGGCCACCAGCAGCGCCGGGTCGGCCACGGGGAACGGCTCGAACGCCAGCGAGTCGGGGTGGCCGAGCGTGGCCCACAGCTCCTCGGCCACGTGCGGCGCCATCGGCGCCAGCATCTTCACCAGCGGATCGGCGATGTCGACCGGGCAGCCGCCCAGCTTGGTGAGGTGGTTGTTGAGCTCGATCAGCTTGGCGATGGCCGTGTTGAAGCGCAGGTTGTCGAGCTCCTCACGGACGCCGGCGATGGTGCGGTGCAGCAGGCGCACGGTGTCCGCGTCGGCCGGGTCGGGCAGCAGGCGAGCGGCGCCGGTGTCCTCGTCGACGATGTTGCGCCACACGCGCTGCAGGAAGCGGTAGACGCCGACGACGTCCTTGCTCTCCCACGGCCGTGACGCGTCGAGCGGGCCCATGCTCATCAGGTACAGGCGCAGCGTGTCGGCCCCGTACTGCTGGCACATCTCGTCGGGGTCGATGGCGTTCTTCAGGCTCTTGCCCATCTTGCCGTACTCGCGCGTGACCGGCTGGCCGTCGTAGCGATAGCCGCCGTCGACAGCCTCCACCTCGGCAGCTTCCACGTACATGCCGCGCTCGTCCTGGTAGGCGGCAGCCAGGATGTAGCCCTGGTTGAACAGGCGGTGGAACGGCTCGACGGAGCTGACGTGGCCCAGGTCGAACAGCACCTTGTGCCAGAAGCGCGCATAGAGGAGGTGCAGCACCGCGTGCTCGACACCACCCACGTACAGGTCGACGCCGCCCGACGCGCCGGGCGAGGTAGGTCCCATCCAGTACGCCTCGTTGGCGGGGTCGACGAAGGCCTGCTCGTTGGTGGGGTCGAGGTAGCGCAGCTCGTACCAGCAACTGCCCGCCCACTGCGGCATCACGTTGGTGTCGCGGCGATAGGGCTGCACGCCGTCGCCGAGATCGAGCTCGATGTTCACCCAGTCCTGCAGCCGATCGAGCGGGCTCTCCGGGTTGCTCATCGCGTCGTCGGGGTCGAACGTGCGCGGTGAGAACTGGTCGGTCTCGGGCAGCGCGACGGGCAACACGTCGTCGGGCAGCGCGTGCGGGTTGCCGTCGACGTCGTAGACGATGGGGAACGGTTCGCCCCAGTAGCGCTGGCGGCTGAACAACCAGTCGCGCAGCTTGTAGGTGATGCTGGCCTCGCCGTGACCGTGCGCGGCCAGCCACTCGTTGGTGAGACGCACGCCTTCCGCAACCGACGCGACGCCGTCGAGCACCAGTGAGTCGTTGCTGCTGTTGACGTAGGGGGCGTCGCCGATGAACGCGTCGGCCCACGTGGCGGTGTCGGTGCCGCGGCCGTCGGTGGGGTCCTGGATGGCGGTGATGGGCAGGCCGAACTTGCGGGCGAACTCGAAGTCGCGCTGGTCGCCGCATGGCACCGCCATGATGGCGCCGGTGCCGTAGCCCATCAGCACGTAGTCGGCGATCCACACCGGGATCTGCGCACCGTCGAGTGGGTTGGTGGCGTACGACCCGGTGAACACGCCGGTCTTCTCGCGGCCCTCGTTCTGCCGGTCGTAGTCGTCCTTCGCAGCCGCGCTCGCGCGGTACTCGGCAACGGCCGCCGCCTGCTCGGGTGTGGTGAGCGAGTCGACCAGGCCGTGCTCCGGAGCCAGCACCATGAACGTGGCGCCGAACAGCGTGTCGGGACGGGTGGTGAACACGGTGATGGGTCCTGCAGCGGTGGCGAAGTGCACCGTCGCGCCGTCGGTGCGGGCGATCCAGTTTCGCCTCCGCGCCTTGACCGCGCGGGTCCAGTC
>CAZWCU010000181.1:0-8746 GCA_964632715.1 uncultured Bifidobacterium sp.
CACTAGTCTTTCGTCATGACGAAAGTCGCAGCCGATGCAGGGGAGCGAGGGGAGGAGCGGTCGCGGTGCAAGTGGTGCCGCCGCGTGCTCCCTCCGCAGAAGATGGGGCGGCCACGTACGTTCTGCTCGCAGGCGTGCCGCCAGTGGCACTGGGTCGGGAGTCAGCGCGCGTCGGAGTTGCAGCTGAACGAGACCGAACTGATCATGACCAAGGACGAGCTCGACCGTCTCCACGACGAGCTGTACGTGATGGCGTGCGCGGTGAACGACGCCGAGCGCGATCTGGCCGCCTTCGGATCGAAGCCCACCGTCCGCGAGCTGCGCGAGATCGTCGACTGGCTGCTCGACGCAGCGCGACCGCTCCGCGACCGCTCCGCGACCGCGAGCTCAACCCACCGACCGCCTGATCGCCCGCACCTGCCACACGTGACGACTTTCGTCATGACGAAACCAGCGCGGCCAGAGCCCGGCCGAGGAGAGCGGTGCGGCCGCGTTCGTGCACTTTCGCTCGCAGTTCGAGCGAAAGGGCACAGACACGAGTCGTCGAGCCGCGTCGGGCGTCCCGTTCAGTCGCTGAGCCCGGGTCTCCATCCGTTCGTGTCGCGGCTGCACCCCCTCACACCCAGGTGGCGCCCCGCCACGTGCGCACGTGCTCGCACCCGCCCCGGCCGATTCGACGCCCAACCCCCATAATCACAGTTATGTCACTTTCTCGGGACTCCGAGCGGATGGCTGACACTTCCACTTCCGGGTACGCTCGGCATGTGATCAGGCGGAAGGCGGGGTTCGCAGCGGCACTGGTGTTGCTGGCGTCCGGACTGGGTGCCGCCCCGGTGGCCGCGCTCGACGTTCCCGGTCTCGACATCGCGTACGGTCCGACGGGCGGAGGGATCTCGATCCTCGACTTCGCTCCCCCGGTCATCGAGACCCATGGTTCGGTGGTTGCCAAGGACTTCGGCTGGTACACGGTCGGCTCGGTCGACGGTCAGTTCGCCGTCGGTCGGATGACGGGCGGAACCGAGATCATGCACGACCCCGACCGTCTGTCGGTGCCGGTGCCCGGAATCGCCACCGACTTCATCGCCACGCCCTGGGGGTGGTCGCACCGCTTCCTGGTCGGCGTGAGCCCCGGGCCCGATGGACCTCGACCCGTGGTGGCCCGCGTCGACGACGGCGATGAGCCGTTCGGAACGGCTGGGGTGGCCGCGATTCCCGTGGTGGCCGCCGGCCACGACGTTCGGTTCGTCGACAACTCGCTCGCCGTGATCGGTCTCGCCGTGGTCGACGGTCGCGACCAGGTTTTCAAGGCCGTGCTCACCACCGGCGGGCAGCTCAACACCGCGTGGGCCGGCGACGGCGTCGAGATCGTGTCGCTCGGCCCCGGCGACAACACGCTGCTCGGCACGTTCGGCGACTTCGTGGTCGGCCAGGCCGATGGTGCGCTGCGCGTGGCGAAGCTCGGCCCGTTCGGTGGAATGGACACCTCATTCGGCATCGAGGGCGTGCTCACGCCGAGCCTCGCCCCGGGCACCACCATCTCGTCCGCGGCGATGGGCCTCGGCGAGCTGCTGCTCGGCGGCACCGACGCCGACGGGCACGCGGTGGTCGTGCACGTACCGGCGTCCGGAGATCCAGTCACCACCGCCACCACGGCACTCGTCGGCCGCATCGCGACCTTCTCCTCACCCCAGGCCAGTGCAACGAAGGTCGACGTCGTGGTGGTGGCGAGCGAAGAGGTCACGTTCGCCTCGGTCACGCCGACGGGCGAGCTCGCCGACGGTCAACTGCCCGCCTCTGTGCCGCTGTCGAACGTGGTCGCCGTCACCCCGCGCACGGCGACGTCGGCGTACATCCAGACGACGACACAGCACGTCATCGTGTCGGTGGCCAGCCCCGAGTCGCCCACACTCGAGCCGTACACGCCTCGATGGGGCGTCGCCGAGGACCGCCGCCCTCTCGTCGTCGCAGCACGTCCCGACGACTCCGCGATCGTGGTGGGCACCGGCGTGTACGGCCCCTGGGTCGCGTCGGTCGACGCCGATGGCGCGCTCACCAACACCTTCGGTCCGAAGGTGCTGCGCCCGGGCCTCCTCGGCCAGCCCATCGCCGTCGAGGTGCTCACGGGCGGTTCGTTCATCGTGGTGACGAGTGCCCCCGCATCGCACGTCTACAAGTTCGCTGCCAACGGCCAACCCGACCTGACCTATGGCGACAACGGCGACGCCCGCATCCCCGGTCATGCGGGCAAGGGCACCGCGGTCGTCCAGCCCGACGGCACGACCTATGTGGTCGACGCCGATCGAGCGTGGAAGGTCTCTGCCGCGGGCGTCGTCGATCCCAACTTCGGCATCGTGTCGTCACAGTACGGCCGCTCGTTGGCGAGCAACCGCCAGGACCTGGTGCACAGCGACGTCCTGCCCAACGGTCGGCTGCGAGTGTTCCGCCTGGGCCAGAGCCTCGACTGGATCACCCTCACGGCAACGGGCGACTACGACCCGGCGGCCGTGCACACGATTGCGTCCACCGGGGCGATGATGGACACGCCGGCGATCATCCACATGCCGGACGGGTCGGTCGTCATCGCGATGCGCACGCAAGCCGCTGGCATGGTCGAGTCCGTGCTGCGCATCGTGCACGACACAGGGGGTGGCACTGGCACGGCCCTACTGCTCGAACTGCTCCCGGGCGGCAGCGACCTTCCCGTGGGAGGGGCCGCCACCGCAGATGGCGGATTGCTGCTCGCGACCAGCGACGGAGCGGGCAGTGGGTTCCGCAAGCTGCGCAAGGACTTCTCGCTGGACAACGGTTTCGGCAGCAACGGGCTCGTCGGAGCACCGTTCACCACCAACGTCGAGTCGCTGGGGAACGACGAGTTCTTCGCGGCAGCGTCGCAGGGCGTGTCGCCCACCATGCAGGCAAGTGTGGTGAAGCTGCTCGGCAACGCTCCCCCGGTGGGCACACCCGCCCGATTCGTGGGCTTCGCGACACCGCTGCGGCTCATCGACACTCGCGGCGGCGCTCCGCTCGTGGCGGGCAGCGTGCGCCAGTTCCCGGTGCTCGCCGCCGCGGGCATCCCGGCCAACGCCACGGCACTGGCGACCAACTTCGCGCTCGTCGGACCGACCGCCGGTGGCGGCTACGGGCAGTTGTTCGGCGTGGGGATGACCTCACCCGGCGGCACCAGCAACATCAACCTGCGTCCGTCCGGGGGCACAGTGAGCTCGTTCGCCACCGTCAGAGTCGGTGCGGCGCGCAGCGTGGGCATCGTCTCCACTCGCGTCGCGCACGCGGTGGTCGACGTCTACGGATACTGGGTCCCTGCCGCAACCGCGACGAGCGGTCGGTACGTGGCCGAGGGCCAGGGGCGGCGCATCCTCGACACACGTACGCAGTTGGGCGGCAACCGACCGCTGAACGCCAACGAGGTGCGCACCGTGGCCACGGGTCGTGCCGGCGCCAGCGCTGCCGTCGTCAACATCACCGTCGTCGGGCCGGTCGCGGCCGGTTTCCTGCAGGCGTACGGCGCGACGCTCCCCCAGACCGCCAGCGTCAACTTCGCGGCCGGCGAGGTGCGGCCCAACCTGGC
Organism: uncultured Bifidobacterium sp.; assembly: GCA_964632715.1. Lineage (GTDB taxonomy): Bacteria > Actinomycetota > Acidimicrobiia > Acidimicrobiales > Ilumatobacteraceae > UBA668. Next base: position 3,587 of record CAZWCU010000181.1, read on the forward strand.
GATCATCCCCCTGCGTGCCGACGGCACACTGCGCGTGAAGCCGTCGGTCCGCGCGCACGTGCTGGTCGACATCGTCGGCTACATCACCGGCGCGACGGCGAGCAACAGCGCCTCGGGGCTGTTCGTCGCCGAGTCGCCCACACGCATCGCCGACACGCGCATCAACCTGCAACAGCCGGGGCCACGGAACGTCGGCTCGTGGACTCCGTTCCAGGTCACCGGACTGGCCGGCGTGCCCGCCGGCGCCGGCGCAGCGCTGATCTCGGTCATCTCGGTCGGCGCACCGACGGCGGGCTACCTGTCCGTCGAGCCCGGCACCGCAGCGCCACACAGCGGCACGTCGGTGGTCAACGTGTCCGCACCACAGATGACCGCTTCCAACTCCACCGTCAGCAGCCTCATTCAGGGCAGACTGGTCGTCTACACGACTGCTGGTGGCCACATCGTGCTCGACGTTGCGGGCTGGTTCACCGCCTAGACCCGGCTCCGTACGGTGGGATTCTCGGACGCGACGACACCGACGATCCGCACATCGATCACCTGGTTGATGCTCGACCCGCAGGGCAACGAGTACTGCATCGCATGACGACGCCGCACTCAAGCGCCCTCCCCCGTCCCGAGCTGGCATTTCGCGAATTATTACGCTTTCGTTACGGAATGGCTGGACCGCGCCGGAGCGGACGGCGTACCATCGCTCCTCAAGCGGGCCGAGCGAAGGAGAGCATTCATGCTCCATCGGGTTCGGCAATCCCCTCGCATGCTCCTCACGGTGGCCCTGCTGCTCGTGTCGATGCTGCTGCCCGTGGTCGCCACCACCGCACCGGTCGTCGCGGCGCCGTCGTCGAACGTCATCGCCAAGAAGGGCGACCGCTCCCCCACGGTCGTGCAGCTGCAGCAGCGACTGATCGCGGCCGGGATCACGGTGAAGGGCGGCGCCGACGGCATCTTCGGGTCCGGCACCGAGGCTGCGGTTCGCTCGTACCAGCGCGCCTGGGGACTCACCGACAACGGCACGGCCGACACGCCCACGGCCACGCTGCTCGGCATGCTGCCCCGCATCCCGATCCTGGCAAAGGGGGCCACCGGCAATTCGGTGCAGCAGATGCAGCAGCAACTGATCACCGTCGGCATCACGGTGAAGGGTGGCGCCGACGGCTGGTTCGGCAGCGGCACGGCTGCCGCGCTCACTGCGTTCCAGAAGGGCAGGTACCTGCCGATCACGGGCGCGCTCGACGCGGCCACCGCGGCCATCCTGACCAACGCCGCGGCGCGAGCGAAGCCGTCCACACCGTTGGCCCCCGCCCCGGCTGCCGGGTCGATCCTGTTCCCGATGGCGAAGCACTGCAAGTTCTGGGACACGTGGGGCGCGCCACGCAGCGGTGGCCGCCGGCACCAGGGCGTCGACATCCTGGCGAGCAGCGGCACTCCGCTGTACGCGGTGCAGACCGGCACCATCACCAAGCGCCAGAGCGACTACCGCGGCTCACTCGCCGGCAATGCGCTCTGGCTCACCGTCGGCGACGGCACGTACTACTTCTACGCGCACCTCAGCGGGTTCGCAAACGGCATCGGCGTCGGCTCGAAGGTGAGCGCGGGCACCATCATCGGCTATGCCGGCAAGACCGGCAACGCCTCGATCCCCCACCTGCACTTCGAGGTGCACCCGCGTGGTGGAGCACCGGTGAACCCCTACCCCATCGTCAAGGCGGCCGCCGGCTGCTGACCGGGTTCAGGTGTCGGACACGTAGCGCAGCACCGCCAGCACTCGGCGGTGCTCGTGCTCCGACGGCGGCAGGTCGAGCTTGGTGAAGATGGACGAGATGTGCTTCTCCACTGCTCCCCCACTGACCACCAGCGCCGTCGCGATCGCCACGTTCGACAAGCCTTGCGCCATCAGCGACAGCACCTCACGTTCGCGTGGGCTCAACGCATCGAGCGGATCCCGACGGCGACTGCGTGCGAACAGTTGTGCCACCACCTCCGGGTCCAGCGCGGTGCCGCCATCGGCGACCCGTTGCGCCGCTTCGATGAACTCGCGCACGTCAGCGACACGCTCCTTCAGCAGGTAGCCGACGCCTACCGTGCCCAGTGCGAGCAACTCGGTGGCGTAGCGCTCCTCCACGTACTGCGAGAGCACGAGCACCGGGGTCGCCGGCCGCACGCTGCGCAGCTCGACGGCGGCACGCAGGCCTTCGTCGGTGTGCGTGGGCGGCATGCGCACGTCGACGATGACCAGGTCGGGACGGTGCTCGACCACCACGGCCAGCAGCCGGCTCGCGTCGCCTTCGGCCGCGACCACGTCGTGCCCGTATTCGGCCAGCAGCCGCGAGATGCCCTCTCGGAGCAGCACCGAATCCTCTGCGATCACGACTCGCACGGCAGCTCCACGCTCAACACCGTAGGGCCACCGGCCGGACTGGCGATGCGCAAACGACCTTCGACGCCGGCGACTCGATCGCTCAACCCGTGCAGTCCGCCGCTGAGGCCGGCGTCGGCGCCGCCGATCCCGTCGTCGTGCACCTCCACCACCAGTGACCCGTCGCGCTCGAACAGGCGCACCATCGCGCTGCGTGCACGGCTGTGCTTCGCAACGTTGGTCAGCGCCTCGGCGACCACGAAGTAGGCGGTCGCTTCGATCGCCGGTGGCAGTCGGCGCGGCAGCTCGGTGTGCATCGTCACCGGCACCGGACACCGCGCGACCAGCGCGGACACGGCCGCGTCGAGTCCGCGGTCGGTGAGCACCGCCGGGTGGATGCCGCGCACCAGATCGCGCAGCTCTGCGATCGCCTGCTTGGCCTCGTCGTGCGCAGCGTCGACCATCGATCGAGTGCGTTCGTCCTCGCTGTCGCGTAGCCGCTCCTTGGCCAGGCCGAGGTTCATCGCGAGGCTCACCAGTCGCTGCTGCGCGCCGTCGTGCAGATCGCGTTCGATGCGACGCAGTTCGCTCGCCGACGACTCCACCGAGGCCTCGCGGCTCACCTCCAACTCGGACACGCGCTGAGCGAGTTGCTCCTCGCTGCTGGGCGAGAGCAGCGCCCGAGCGAGTGCCAGGTGAGTCGAGGCCAGGCCGTGGATGACCCTGGGCAACGCGGCGAGCATCAGCAGCCCGATCACGACGCCGCCGATGACGATGCCTGCGTACCACCTGCCCTCGAACACGACGTGCACACCGTTGAGCGTGAACGGCGGCGGCCGATCCGACACCCACGCCCACAGTGGCATGGTGGCGGTGGACCAGGCCACCGACCAGACGACGACGGTGGCGGTGAACGCGAAGATGCCCCACGGCAGCATCACCAGCCCATACGCGAGCGCCTTCCATCCGGGCACGTCGACGAGCGCTCGCTTCAGCCGCGGCCACATGCCGTCCGGCCAGACGACCGGCGCGTGCGCGGGCAGCTCGGCGTCCAGCAGGAGTCGCAGGCGAGCGCGCTCCACGACGCCGATCAGGCGACCGCCCTGGACGGTGGCCACCAGCAGCGGGACGCCGATCAGGGTGATCAGCAGACCGGCGCTCGTGGAGAGCATCGTCACGACGACGGTGAACGTCGCGATGCCGATGAACAGGTCGAGCAGCAGCGAGGCGGACTCGCGCCACACCTGCACCTGCGCGTACGGGCCGTACCAGCGGCGGAGCAGGGCGCTCATCGCCGAGCCTCGGCCAGCGGACGCTCGACGGGCAGCGACACGAGTGTCGGCTCGACATGTGCCGGTGCATCCACGTGCGCCACCGGCAGCACTCGTGCCAGCCGCTTCGGCAGCCACCAGTTCCGGTCGCCGAGGAGCTCCATCGTCGCCGGCACGAGCAGCATGCGGACCACAGTGGCGTCGAGGAACACCGCCACGGCGAGACCGAGACCGATGAGCTTGATGGCCCGGATGTCGCCGAGTACGAACGTGCCGAACACGCACACCATGATGGCAGCGGCGGCGGTGATCACTCGCGCCGTGCTGGCGAGCCCCTCGACGACGGCCTGACTGTTGCTCTCACCGCGGTCGACCCTCTCCTTCACGGACGAGAGCAGGAACACCTCGTAGTCCATCGACAGGCCGAACACGATGGCGAACAGCATCATCGGCGCCCACGGCTCGATCGGCGCACCCTGCTCGACGCCCATCAGCCATCCGAACCAGCCCCACTGGAACACCGCGACCAGCACGCCGTAGGCAGCGCCGATCGACAGCAGGTTGAGCAGCACCGCCTTCAGCGGCACCAGGATGGACCGGAACACCACCATCAGCAGCAGGAAGCTGAGCACCAGCACGGCGCCGATGAAGATCGGCAGCCGCGACGACATCTGCTCGGAGAAGTCGACGTCGCCGGCGGTCTGACCGCCGACGTGCGCGGTCACGCCGCTGGCGGGGATCACGTCGTCGCGCAGGCGGTGCACCAGGTCGGCGGTCGCCTCTTGCTGCGGGCCGGTGGACGGCATCACGGTGATCACCGCGACCGAGCCGTTGGGCACCACGTCGATGCCGGCAACCGTGGCGACGCCCTCGGTGCGGCCCACGTCGGCGGCCAGTTGCTCGGCGAGCGTGACGTCGCCGTCGATGCGTGCGACCAGCAGCAGCGGGCCGTTGTAGCCGGCGCCGAAGCCGTCCGCGAGCGTGTCGTACGCGAGGCGCGTGGTGGTGCCGGTCGGGTCGTTGCCGGCATCGGCCGACGCGAAGCGCATGAAGAACGACGGCACCACCAGTGCGCCCAGCAGTGCGATGCCGCTGGCCGCGCAGGCCACCGGATGGCGCTGCACGAACCGGCTCCAGCGGTGCCAGCCCGACTCGCCCGTGCGCTCGCGGCGACGGTGCACCGACAGGCGGTCGATGCGGTGACCGGCGAAGCCGAGCAGCGCTGGCAGCAGCGTGATCGCGGCGAGCACGGCCACGAGCACCGCACTCGAGGTGCCCAGCGCGAGGCCGTTCAAGAACGACATGCCCATCAGCAGCATGCCCATCAGCGAGATCATCACGGTCACACCGGCGAACACCACGGCCCGACCGGCGGTGTCGATCGCCTCCAGCACCGCAGCGTGCGGTGTGCTCCCTGCCTTCAACGACTCGCGGTACCGAGTGACGATGAACAGTGCGTAGTCGATGCCGACGCCGATGCCGACCATCGACGCGACCTGGGTGGTGAAGTCGGGTGTGGAGACCGCACCGGCC
>CAZWCU010000182.1:0-8707 GCA_964632715.1 uncultured Bifidobacterium sp.
CAGGGCTCAGCGTGGGGCGCGCGCTCCTCGGTCTCGGGGCGGCCGACCTCGCTGGAGAACGGGGGCCAGTCCTGGCGCACCGCCACCACGTGCTCGTGTGTGGTGAGCGACCAGAACCCGCTGCCGTCGTGGCCGTTGGCCGGTGTCTCGTTCACCCAGGCAACCGGCGCCTCGGTGCGGAAGCGGTCGTACGCCTCGTGCGGTACACCGCGTTCGTACACGTCGTGGCCGAGGACGTCGACCCCCGGCAACGAGTCGGGCCGGACAGGTCGCGAGGGGTCAGCGGGCGACATCGTCGAGGAACCAGGCGAACAGCTCGACGGCGTTGATGGCGGCCTGCGGCCCGTTGACCACGAACTGTTCGAGCATCTCGTCGGCCGACACGCCGCGCTCGGCGAAGTACTCGGGCGGGCACTTGGCCATCCAACCCGCGACCATCGCGTGCGTGACCTCCGGGTGGAACTGCACGCCGGCCGCGCGGCCCTGGCGGAACACCTGGGTGCACAGCTCGGTGCGGGCCAGCTCGGTGGCGCCGGGGGGCAGCACGCAGCGGTCGCCGTGCCAGGTGAACCACGGCCCCGGCGCGATGTGCGGGTGCTGCAGGTCGTAGGTGTACCAGCCGACCTCGTACGCGGGCGCTGGCTCCACGTGGCCGCCCAGCGCCATCGTGATGGACTGCGCGCCGAAGCAGATGCCGAACAGCGGCACCCCGGCGTCGAGCGCGACCTGCAGCATCTCCACCTCGCGGTGGATCCACGACCCGATGAGGTGGTGGTCGTACACGCCCGCGACCGCCCCCATCGGCGCCACGAGGTCGTAGGCGCGCGGGTCGGGGAAGGGCACTTCGCTGTGCGTGGACCCCGGTTGCATCACCTGCAGCACGTCGACCTCGTAGCCGCGGTGGGCAAGGTGGTCGCCGAACAGGCCGGGCGGCCCGTCGGGTTCGTGCTGGATGATGAGAGCGCGCATCACGCGGAGGATCCGAGATACGCCTCGGCGACCGCCGGGTTGGCGCGCACCTCGGCGGGTGTTCCTTCGGCGAGCACGCGACCTTCGTTGAGCACCACGATGTGATCGCTGATGCGGGTGATGAAGCCGAGGTCGTGGTCGATCACGAGCACCCCGGCACCGATCCGAGCCGCAGCGGCCCGCACGCTCTGCACCATCGCCAGGCTCTCCTGGTCGCTCATGCCGGAGGTGGGCTCGTCGAGCAGCAGGAACTCCGGCGCCAGCGCCGCCGCGCGGGCGAGCTCGAGTCGGCGTTGGTTCCCGTAGTCGAGCGTGCCCGCCTGGCGGTCGGCCCACTCGGTGAGCCCGGCGTCGTCGAGGAGCGTGTCGGGGTCGGGGCGGGCGCGATGCCCGCGGTGGCGAGCCGCGACCAGCGCGGTGAGCGCGACGTTCTCGCGCACGCTGAGGTTCTTGAACAGCCGCAGGTTCTGGAAGGTGCGGGCGAGGCCGGCACGGGCCACGTCGACGGGCTTCGCATCGGTGAGGTCGCGGTCGCCCAGCGAGACGCGGCCGGCCTGTTCCGGCACGATGCCGGTGATCACGTTGAACAGCGTGGTCTTGCCGGCGCCGTTGGGGCCGATCAGGCCGATCACCTCGCCGGGTCGCACGGTGAGTCCGGCTCCGTCGAGTGCGACGAAGCCACCGAACAGCACTTCGATCTCGCTCGCCACCAGCGACCGTTCACCGAGCTGCGGCTCCATCGTCGCGGCCGGGGGCCGTCGGTACGTGCGCCGCCGCAGCCACCCGGCGAAGTCGCGGTCGCCGAGGATGCCGCCCGGACGGAGCAGCATCACCAGCAGCATCGTGCCGCCGAGGAACAGGTCGGGGAAGCGTTCGATGTCGAGCCGTTGCGGGTCGCCGAGCTGCCGGAAGAACTCGTTGCCGACGGTGATGAGCACCGTGCCGAGGACGGCTCCGCTGACGGTGCGCATGCCGCCGACGACGAGCATCACCAGGATGAGGATGCCGGCGTCGAGTGTGAACTGCTTCGGGTTGACGCTGCCCAGCGACTGGGTGCGCAGCGACGCGCCCAGCGCCATCAGACCCATGCTGACGACCCAGGCGGCGTAGCGCGAACTGAACAGGCGGATGCCGAGTGCGGGCGCGGCGAGCTCGTCTTCGCGAGTCGCGATGGCGAAGCGGCCGATGCGCGTCTCCTGGAACAGGTGCGCCACCACCAGCGCGATGAACGCGCCCACCCACAGCCATCCGTTGCCCTCGATCCGCGGGATGCCCGACAGCCCGCCGGCGCCGCGGGTGAGCTCCTTCCAGTTCTTGACCACCTGGTCGACGACGAACAGTGCCGCCAGCGTGATCATCGTCGGAGCGAGGCCACTCGCCCGGCACACCGCCACGCCGAACAGCGCGCCGAGCACCATCGTGACGGCGATGGCGATGAGCGTCGCGGTGAACGGGCCGACCTCCACGTCGTCGAGACCGAACGGGATGTCGGGCAACGACTTCGCCTTTGCCGCGATGGGGATGGCCACGACTGCGGTGGCGTACGACGCGATCTGGGCGAACGCCATGTGACCGAAGCTGAGGACGCCGGTGTTCCCGATGAACACCTGCATGCCGAGCACCAGGATGAAGTTGGTGAGCATCTCGGCGATGAGCGAATCGCGACTGGCGCCACCACCGGACGTGTACGCCATCGCGAGCGCGGCGACGATGGCGATGAGCGCCGCGCTCGCCAGCGTGCTGCGCGTGATCTTGGCGAGGCCGACGTTCATCAGACCCGCTCCGCGTGCGACACCTTGAAGATGCCGTCCGGGCGTATCACGAAGAACAGTGCGATGAGCACGAACACGACAGCCGTGGAGAACTTGTCCCACCCGTCGGCGACGTCGGGAAGGTACGCGCGCGTGAGGGTCTCGAGCAGGCCGAGCACGAGGCCTCCGATCACCGCGCCGGTGAAGCTGCCCAGGCCACCGATGACGGCAGCGATGACGGCCTTCAACAGCCAGTCGCTCCCCATGCTGGGCTCCGCCGCGGGGCTGCGCATGAGGATGAGGCACGCGGCCACGCCGGCCAGGAAACCGGCGAAGGCGAACGCACCGGAGATGACTCGGTTGGCGCGCACTCCCATCAGTCGCGCGGCATCGAAGTCCTCGGCGGCGCCACGCACGCTGATGCCGAACAACGTTCGCTTGAAGACGATGGCGGTGAGCAGCAGCGTGAGCGCCGTGACTGCGATGGTGACCACGTCCATCACCTCGAAGCTGATGCCTGCGATCTTGAACTGGTTGAACACCCACGCCGGCTTGGGGAACGCACGCTGCTTCGGCGAGACGAAGATCTGCCACAGGGCGTGCGAGAGGCGCTCGAGCGCGAACGAGGTGAGCAGCAGCGTGAACGGGCTGGAGTTGCGGACCCACCTGAACGCGACCAGCTCCATCGCGACGGATGCCAGCACGGCACTGCCGATGATGACGAACGGCATCCACCACCAACTGCCGCCGTGGAGGAAGAAGAAGTAGGCGGTGTAGGCGCCGACGGTGATGAGCTCGCCGTGCGCGAAGTTGACGAGGTGCATGACGCCGAAGATCAGCGAGATGCCGAGAGCGAGTAGTGCGTAGGTGCTGCCGACTCCCAATCCGTCGACGATGGTCTGCAGCAACTTCGTCATGCTTGCGCTCCGTGTGACTCCGGCCCGATGAACGAGTCGAACAGGCTGGCGTTGCTCGCCAACTCCGCACCGGTGCCGGTGGCGACCACGTTGCCGGTACGCAGCAAATAGGCGCGGTCGGCGAGCTGCAGCACGCGCGTGGCGTTCTGCTCGACGACCAGCAGCGTGCGGCCCTGCTCGCGGAGGCGTCGGAGCAGATCGAACACGACATCGACCATCGTCGGAGCCAGGCCCAACGTGGGCTCGTCGAGCAGCAGCAGCCGCGGGTTGCTCATCAACGCGCGGGCCACGGCCAGCTGCTGCGCTTCGCCGCCGGACAGGAACCCGGCGGAGGTGGTCCACTTCGCGCGCAGCACGGGGAACAGTTCGGCGGCTTCATCGAGGCGCGCGTGACGGTCGTGCTTGGTGGCGGTGCTGCCACCGAGACGCAGGTTCTCCTCCACCGTCAGATCCTTGAAGATGCGGCGGTGCTCGGGGACCAACGCGAGCCCCGCGCGTACGAGGCTGGCCGGCTCGGAGCCGGTGATGTCGTTGCCGTCGAGTCGCACGCTGCCGGTGGCCGGGCGCAACAGCCCGGCCACCGTGTTGAGCAGCGTGGTCTTCCCAGCCCCGTTGGGGCCGACGAGAGCGACCAGTTCGCCCGTGTGCACCTCGAGCGACACTGCGTGCAGCGCAGTGATCGCGCCGTAGCGCGTGGTGATCTGGTCGACCTCGAGCATGACTCCGACCCTACGGGTCAGCTGGGGATGTTCTCGGGACGCAGCGCCTCGACGAAGACCGGCTCGCCACCCTCGACACCGAGGATCACGACGTCCTTCTCGGGCACGCCACCGGTACCGGCGTAGGAGACGGTGCCGGTGGTGACCGGCACGTTGACCAACGCGTCGATGGTGCTGATCAAGGTGGCGCCGTCGACCGAGCAGGCCTGCGTGGCCGCAGCGGCGAGGATCTGCACGGCATCGGCCGCGAGTGCGCCGAAGCTGATGGTCTCGATGTTGGCGCCGGCAGCGGCCGCGTCGTCGAGGAACTGCTGCACGCCGTTGTCGTCCTGCGGGAACGTGTGGGCGGCGAAGAACACGCCGTCGGCCACGTCGCCGGCACTCCACACCACGGTGGCGTCGAAGCCGTCGACACCGAGCACGACGATGTCGCCGAGACCCGCCGCGTCGAGCTGCTCGAGCAGCGTCTGTGTCTGCGGCATCACCATTGCGGTGAACAGCACTGCCGGCTGCTCACTGAGGTTGGCGATGTCGTTGACCTGGGTGGAGAAGTCGGAGTCGGCCAGGCTGTACGCGTAGTCGTTCAACACGGAGCCGCCGGCAGCTTCGAACACCTCGGTGAAGTACTCGGGGTTGCCGGAGAAGTACACGTCGTCGGTGCTGCTGAACGTGATCGCGGTGGTGTTGCCTTCGGCGATGGCGAACTCGGCCATGGCCGCCGCCTGCACCTGGTCGCTGAACGAGGCGAGGAAGGCGCCGCGCGACGGATCGGCGAGTGCCGGGTCGGTGGACGCCATGAAGACGATGGGAGCAGCGCCGTCGACGGCGTCGAGCAGCGGGGCGCCGGTGCTGGCGAAGGGCGGGCCGATGATGGCGTTGACGCCCTCGTCGAGCAGCTCCTGCGCGGCACGCTGGGTGGCGGCCGGGTCGCCCTGGATGTCCTTCACGACGTACTCGACGGGGAGGCCACCGACGCCGCCGGCGTCGTTGATCATGTCGACCATCACCTGCGCGGCTTCGGAGCCGGGCTGGTCGCTGAACGCGCCGAGCTCGCCGAGGTCGGCGGCGAAGCCGATCTTCAGCGGCGCGTCGAGCGCACAATCGGCGGACGGCACGGAGTTGTCGATCGGCATCGTCTCGCCCGGGGTGGTCTCGGGCGGTGCGGTGGTGTCCGCGCTCGTCTCGACCGGCGCGGTGGTGGTGTCGCTGGTGGTCTCGTCGTCGCTGCACGCAGCGGCGACGATGCTCAACGACATGAGCACGGCCGGAATGATTCGCTTCTTCATGGCTCCCCCTGAACTGTCTCGCCCGTAGCGGCGGTGAGTGATCGTGGCGAATGGTAGTTCAAAAGTCGTTCGTGACCTAACGATCGGTGCGGCGCGGTTTGCTATCGTCGCCGTCACTATGGGGAACCGACGAGTACGAGTCATGTGGAGCGATCTCAACGGGCTGTCGCACGGCCGATACGTGCCCGCGCGTCGGCTGCACGAGCACGGCCATCATGCGGTCACCACGCTGTGCATGAACATCAACCGCGACATCCTGCCCATCGACGGCTACGCGGCCGACGTCGGGTTCCCCGACCTGTCGACGGTGCCCCTCGTCGAGACCCGGCGCACGGGGTGGGAGGTCGACACCGACGTCGTCATCGCAGACCTCGAGTTCAACGGCGAGCCGCTCGCCATCGGCCCGCGCAACGCGCTGCAGCGAGCCGTCGATGCATGGCGCGCGCTCGGCTACGAGCCGATGCTCGGCTTCGAGATGGAGTTCTACGTGCTGCAAGCCGACGCTGATGCGCCGGGCGGCTTCGGACCGCTCGACATCCCTGCGCACCGCGTCTACGGCGTGGGTACCGGTGGCGACACCACCGGGTTGATGTTCGACTTCTTCGACGCCGCCGAGGAGTGCGAGCTCGACCTGGAAGGCGTGATGGGCGAGTTCCACCCCGGCCAGATGGAGCTCAACATGAAGTACGGGCCGGCGATGGACGCCAGCGACCGCGCGTTCATCTGCAAGGAGATGACCCGCGAGTTGGCGGCGCGCAAGGGCTACTGCGTCACCTACATGGGCCGGCCCAACGCGCAGCTCGTCGGCAGCGGGCTCCACATCAACTTCTCGCTCGTTCCGGTCGGTGGCGGCACCAATGCGTTCGCCGATCCCGCCGGCGAGCACGGTCTGTCGTCGCTGGCGCGCCAGTGCCTCGGCGGTCTCATCGCGCACCACGAGGGCCTTGCCGTCATGTCGGCTCCCACGGTCAACAGCTACCGCCGTCTGATCCCCGGCATCATCGCCGGCTACTGGGCCAACTGGGGTCTCGACAACCGCAGCAGCACGTTCCGCGTGCCCGGTGAGCGCGGCGCCGCCACTCGCATCGAGAACCGCATGCCGTGCGGCAGCGCGAACCCCTACCTCGCAGCCGCGGTCATGCTCAACTCGGCGCTGCTCGGTGTGGTCGACGGGCTCGACTGCGGTGCGCCGCAGTCCGGCGACGGCGACGAGAGCCCGAACACCGATCGCCACACGCCGCACACCCTGGCCGACGCGGTGGCCGCGTTCGAAGCCGACGCCGTGCTATGCGAGGCGATGGGTGCCGATCTCACTCGCGCGTACCTGGCCATCCGCAAGGACGAGCTGGCGCGCTGGGAGGCCGCCGGCAACAGCTGGGTCGACGACGAGGTCACCGACTGGGAGCTCACCGAGTACCTCCCGTTCTACTGACCCCTGCGGTCAGGTCGGCGGTGAGTCGAGGCCGAGCAGGTCGCGGGCGCCCTCGAGACCGTGCAGTTCGATGTCGTCGCGCTGCAGGCGGTCCGTGAAGTCGTCGCGCAGCATCTCGTAGCCGCGCAGTGTGGACGACTCGCCGAGTCGCACCATCCTGCGATGGCCGACGAGCGTGTAGCCGAGACTGTTGGTGACGCCCAGCGACGGGCCGTTGTCGTGCCACGCGCCCGTGGTCGCCACCTCGGCGCCCAGCCCGAGGAAGCCGAGGTGCAACGTGGCCAGTCGCATCTCCTTGCCGATCCCCTTGCCCTGGTGAGCGCGTCCCAACCACGATCCGGTCTCGAACACCCGCAGGGTGGGGAACTGGTCGGCCATCATGCCGGTGGTGCCGACGACCACCCCGTCGACGAGGGTGGCGAGGTTGATGCTCCAGTGCGTGGGCGTGGTCTCCGCGCGGCAGCGCCAGTAGAACTGCATCGTGTTGCGTTCGAGTGCGGGCGACGGTTCCTGCGTCCACGGGATCGAGAACGGCATGAAGTCCGGCTCGTGGATGCCCTGCGCGGCGAGCAACGCCAGCTCCACTGCGAGTTCGTCGTCGATGTAGCGCAGCTCGAGCCGAGGCGTGCGGACCCGCAGGTCGTACAGCGGCCAGGTCGGGTGCGTCATGCCCTCAAGTGTGACGCATCACCGGATGCGACCATGCCCGAATTGTCAGTACGCGGTGGCGTACTGCGCGCGCTCCTCGGCAGCCATCGCGGCGATGTCGTCGATCTCGTCGGAGTCGAACCCGGCCATCTCGCGGAACTTGCGGGCCAGACGGATGGCAGCTTCCCGGTTCTCGCCGCGCATGCCGCGGAAGTTGAACAGGCCGTCGACCGTGCGCTGGAACTCGAGCGCCTTGGTCTGGCGTTCCTTGTCGTCCTTGGTGAGCTCGCGCAGCCAGGTGCTGCCCATCTTCACGTGGGTGACCTCGTCGGCGAGCATCCAGTCCTCGCAGAAGTGCAGCACGGGGTCGTTCATCTCCACGGCGAAGTCGCGCATGGTGGTGAACACGTCGATGGCGAGCCCCTCGAGCGCTCGGTTGACGCCGGCCAGGCGGAACACGGGGTCGGGGTGGCAGGCCGCCTCGAACAGGGTGACGGCCTCGCTGTACTCGCCGATCTCGGTGCCCATGTGCTCGCCGAGCAGCAGGCTGATCTCCACGTGGCGCGCTTCGTCCCAGCACTGTCGAGCCATGTCGAGCTTCATCGCGAACGGGGTCTCCGCGGTGGAGTAGTCGTACGCGGTGCGGCCGGCGCCCTCCATCGCCTGGATCTCGCCGACGAAGATGCCGTGCATCTGGCGTCGCGCGCGGTCGGCCACGTCGTTCGACGCGGGATCCATGCGACGCTCCTCGCCGGCACCGTTCATGCGTTCGTCGGCGAACCGTTCGGCGGTGGTGATGCGGTGGAACCGGTCGTCGCGAGCGAGTGCTGCAGGAGGCAACTGTGTGCGCATGTGAAAACGCTAGCCGACCCGGCGGCGGCGTGGTGACGCGAGCCGACCCGAGTCTGGTCCTACGAATCCCACGAGGAATGTGGGATTCGTAGGACCAGACGCTGGGAATGGCGGGCGCAGGTAGGATTCGGCT
>CAZWCU010000183.1:0-8703 GCA_964632715.1 uncultured Bifidobacterium sp.
GCCTGGCCGGCGAAGCTGTCGCCGCAGACCTGCAGGATGCCGCTGGGGAACTCGATGAACTCGCACAGGTCGGTGGCGCCGACACCGTAATCCCTTGTCGGCGTGCCCATTCCGGCCGTTGGACCGATCCGGATGACCTGGCCCGGCGCCAGCGGATGCAGGATCGGGTCAGGCGCGGGTGCGGGCGGGTCGGCATGGGCGGTGCCCGCCGAAATTGCATTCCAGCAGAGAAAGATCGAGAAGAGGCCTGCTGGAATACAGTTTCGCAAGGGTGTTAGAGCTCGGCGGCCAGCAGTTCGGCGATCTGAATAGTGTTCAGCGCCGCGCCTTTTCGCAGGTTGTCACCCGAGAGGAAGAGCGCCAATCCGCGGCCATCTGCGACGCCGGGGTCCTGGCGGATGCGGCCGACGAGGGTGTCGTCGATGCCGGCGGCGGCCAGCGGTGTCGGCACGTCGACGAGCTTCACCCCGGGGGCCGAGGCCAGCAACTCGGTGGCGCGCGCGACGGACAGCGGATGCGAGAACTCGGCGTTGATCGACAGCGAATGGCCCGTGAAGACCGGCACCCGCACGCACGTGCCGCTCACCAAGAGGTCTGGAATACCGAGGATCTTGCGACTCTCGTTGCGCAGCTTCTGGTCCTCGTCGGTCTCACCGGATCCGTCGTCCACGAGTGCACCGGCAAGCGGGACCACGTTGAAGGCGATCGGCGCGACGTACTTCGCCGGAGCCGGGAAGTCGAGCGCGCTACCGTCGGCCACCAGCTCCCTGCTGTTCGCGACGACCGCGCTTGCCTGCGCGTGCAATTCGTCCACGCCGGCGATTCCGCTACCCGAAACCGCCTGGTAGGTCGACGCGATAAACCGCACCAGACCGGCCTCGTCATGCAACACCTTGAGCACCGGCATCGCGGCCATCGTCGTGCAGTTCGGGTTGGCGATGATGCCCCGCTTGAGAGACCGAGCGCGGTTTCCGACATCTCTTGCGAAGTTGACCTCGCTGACCACCAGCGGCACGTCGGGGTCCTTGCGCCACGCCGACGAGTTGTCGATGACCACGGCGCCCGCGGCGGCGAACTTCGGCGCCAGCTCGCGTGAGCTGGTGGCGCCGGCCGAGAACAACGCCACGTCGAGGCCGGTGGGATCGGCGAGCGCTGCGTCTTCGACGGTGATGTCGGTGCCCAGCCACGGCAGCGTGGTACCGGCGCTGCGGGCCGACGCGAAGTAGCGGATCTCGGACACGGGAAAGTTGCGCTCCGCGAGGATGGAGCGCATCGCTGCACCCACCTGGCCGGTCGCGCCGACGACACCAATTCTCATGGCGTCAAGGCTAACTGCGACCCCGTGGGTGACGACCGGAAATAACGCTCCATGCCCACCGCGCCGCGGCGCGGGGGTTTCAGCCGCTACTTGACGGTGGCGACGATCCACCAGTGGCTGCGGTGCACACCTTCGAACGTGCGGTCCTCGGTGTTGGGCAGCCCGAACCCGCGCCGCTTCGGACCACGGAAGATGCGCACCTCGGTGATCGACGTACCGATGGTGGAGAGCACCTCTCGCGGCGTGAGGCGGTTCGCCTGCCAGCCGAGACGGGTGGCCAGCCGGCGCTGCGCGATGCGCGGCCCCACGCGAGGGAGGCGCCACGAGGCACGCACCAGCTTGCCCGCCGGCCAGAGCACGATGTCTTGTGGCACCCACGTGCGGAAGTTGAGCGCGATGTGCCCACCGGAGCGGGTGACCCGCACTGCTTCTTTGGCGAGGGCGAGGCCGTCGTCGTGGTGGCAGTGCTGCAACGTGATGTAGCTGAACACGAGGTCGGCGGACTGCGCGGGGAGCGCGAGCGAGCGACCGTCGGAGACGTGGCTGGTCTGCAGCCGTTCCGGCTTGCCGAACTGCGCGACCGTCTCGCGGCAGCGCTCCAAGAACGCGGCGTCGAGGTCGCACGCGACGACCTTCGCGAACATGCGCGAGAAGCTGGCGGTCATGCGACCGATGCCGGCGCCGATCTCGACCATCGTCTGGCGCGGCATGGCGTCGCTGAGCAGACCGAACGCATCGAGGTAGGCCACGGTCTCGTTGTCGCCGGTGGCGACGAACTCGGCGAGGTTGAGCGAATCGCCCGTCTGGTTGTTGAACACCCAGCCCGTCTCGCGCACCACGTCGTCGGCGGAGTGCTCTGCCTCGGAGGCAGTTCCTGCTGCCTTCCAGGGCACGTGTTGTCGGCGGCGAGTCATGACCGCACCAGTGTGCCAGGGAGCCATGGTCGAACCACGGCAACCGAGCGTGTCGTCGGTTACTTCCGTTCGGGCAGCGGCGCCGAGTACGCCTGACCGCTGTCGAGCCCGAAGGCGGTGTGCAGCGACCGAGTCGCACGCTCGAGATCGGCGACGGCGATGACGACGCTGATGCGAATGGTGCTCGTGCTGATCATCTGGATGTTGACGCCTTCGTCGGCCAGCGTGCGGAACATCTTGGCGGCGATGCCGGGGCTGGTCTTCATGCCGGCGCCCACCAGGCTGAGCTTCGAGATGTCGGCATCGTGTTCCACGCCGGCGGCACCGATCTCGCCGGCCACCTGCGCCACGATGGACTCGGCGGCGGCGAAGTCGGCCTTCGGCATGGTGAAGCTGATGTCGGTGGTGCCGTCGTGGCTGGTGTTCTGCACGATCATGTCGACGTTGACGTTGGCGGCCGCGAGCGGTTCGAACAGCGCGGCGGAGATGCCGGGGCGGTCGGGCACGGCGACGACGGTGACCTTCGCCTCGCTCGTGTCGGTGACGACGCCGGAGATGATGGGGTCTTCCATGTTGGGCTCCTGAGAGGTGACCCACGTGCCGTGCTCCCAGGTGAAGGCGGAGCGGACGTGGATGGGAACGTGGTGGTTGCGTGCGAACTCGACGCTGCGCAGCGCCAGGACCTTGCTGCCGGCGCCGGCCATCTCGAGCATCTCGTCGAAGTTGACGTGCTGCAGCTTCCGGGCTTGCGGCACGATGCGCGGGTCGGCGGTGAACACGCCGGTGACATCGGTGTAGATCTCGCAGGAGTCGGCGTTGAGCGCGGCGGCGAGGGCCACCGCCGTGGTGTCGCTGCCGCCACGACCGAGCGAGGTGATCTCCTTCTCGGTGCTGATGCCCTGGAAGCCGGCGACCACGCACACCTTGCCGTCGGCGAGTGCCTCGCGCACGCGGTCGCCCTTCACCTCGATGATCTTCGCCTTGCCGTGCGCGGTGTCGGTGACGATGCCGGCCTGGCTGCCGGTGAAGCTCTTCGCCTCGATGCCGAGGTCGGCGAGCGCCATGCACAGCAGCGCCATGCTGATGCGCTCGCCGGTGGTGATGAGCATGTCCATCTCACGACCCGGCTGGGTCTTCGACACGTCGTTGGCGAGCTTGATCAGGTTGTCGGTGCTCTTGCCCATCGCGCTGGGGACGACGACGACGTCGTTGCCGTGCCGCTTGGTGAACGCGATGTTCTCCGCGACGGCTCGCATGCGATCGGGGTCTGCGACGGACGTACCGCCGTACTTCTGCACAATCAGGGCCACGGGTGAGAAAGGCTAGCTAGTGCAGGCCCCGTCAGGGCAGTGAGATCTCGTCACCGCGCGGAGCACTGGGTATCGTCGACGCGTGCTGCAGCGAGCTCTCGACGACACGTACTCGCCAGACGTCCGCAGCAACATCACGCTGCTCACCGTCGCTCGCACCGCGGCCAACGCCTGCTTCCGGTTCGCGCCGGCGTTCCTCGCCACCATCGCCAGCGGGCTCGACATCTCGCTCGACCGTCTCGGTGTCGCACTCGCGATCAGCGAGCTCTCCGGACTGCTGTCCGTGATCACCGGCGCCGTGGGCGAACGCCTGCACCGTCGCACCGCGATGTGGGCGGGTCTCGTCGGAGTGGCCCTGGGCGCCACGCTGGCAGCGTCCAGTCCACACGTCGTCGTGTTCGTGGTCGCGCTGGTCGTCATCGCACAGAGCAAGACGCTGTTCGACCTCGGCCTCGGCGCGTTCATCGCCGACCGAGTCCCGTACGAGCGTCGTGGACGGGTGATGGGCATCACCGAGACGTCGTGGGCGGGGGGCCTGCTGATCGGCGTCACCCTCATGGGCCTGGTCACCGCCGCGACCAGCTGGCGCATCGGCTACGGAATCGGCGCGGCGGCGGTCATCGCGCTCGCGGGACTGGTGGCACGCAGCGTGCCCGACGACCCGGCCGAGCCCGGGCACGCACAACGGAAGGAGCTGCTCCGTGGTCGGATCAGCCGACGCGGCTGGCTGGTCGTGCTCAGCGCGTTCTGTCTGATGGCAGCCAGCCAGGCCATGTTCGTCACGTTCAGCAGTTGGCTGAAGGACGAGTTCGGCATGACCGACTTCGGCATCAGCGTGGTGGTGTTCGGCATGGGTTTCGGTGAGCTGATCGCCTCCACCTCTGCCGCTCGGTTCTCCGACCGGTGGGGCAAGGAACGCGCCGCCGCGATCGGCGCCGGCATCATGATCCCCAGCAGCCTGCTGGTCGCGGTGGGTCACGAGCACATCGGCATCGGGCTTCCCATGCTGATCGTCGCGATCGCTGCGTTCGAGTTCGCGGTGGTCAGCTTCATCCCGCTCGGCACGGAAGTCGTGCCGGGTGCTCCGGCTCGGGGAATGGCGGTGATGTTCACCTTCGGCACCCTCGGCCGCGCCACGGCGGCGATCCCCGCGACGTCGCTGTACGTGCGACACGGCATGACATGGCCGCCCCTGCTGAGCGTCGCGCTCGCCACCACCACCGTCATCGTGCTCTCGCGAGTGCGCCGCGCCGGCCGCACTGAAGTCGCTGCTGGCGCCTGAGCGCTCCTGGCCATCGGCACGACGAGGCACACCCACCGGTACCATCAGCGACCATGCACACCCAAGGGGCGCAAGCCGCCCGAGGGCGCACGTCCAGATGGTTGGTCGCGGCAGCCTCCTGTGCGCTGCTCTTCCTCCCCGGGCTGGCGTTCGTCGCCGGGTCACGCGGCGAGCAGATCGAGAACCGCCCCCCTGTCGAGTTCAGCGGCTTCGACGAAGGGTGGCGATCGCCGTTCGCGTTCGGGCAGTTCCTCGACGACCGTCTCCCGCTTCGGGAGCGCGCCGTTGCTGCGGACGCCTGGGTGGACGAGCACGTGTTCAGCGAGGACCCGGCATTCGGAGGGAACGCCACACCGCGCGTCATTCGCGGCGACGACGGGGTGCTGTTCCTCGCTGACGCCTTCGACGCGGCGTGCTATCCGGAGCTCCAGATCCCTGTCGTCGTCAACAACCTGGATCGCCTCGCGACGATCATTGCGGAGTCGGGGCGCAACATCGTCACGATGGTGGCGCCCGACAAGAGTTCCATTCATCCGGAACTCCTGCCGGACGGCCTCAGCAAGCGTGAGTGCTTCGACGTTGCCAACGAGGCGCTGTGGTCCGACCTCGCTGCGGCCGACATCCCGGGCTACTTCGACCTGCGGGCAGCCTTGATCGACGAGTCAGCCGAGAGCCGTGAGCTTCTGTACCTTCGCAAGGACAGTCACTGGGACCAAGCCGGCTCGCTGGTGGCTGTGCAGCAGACCGTCGAGCAGTTCGCACCCGGGCTGTGGCAGGACGACGAGGTCGTGTACCGCGGCCTCTCGGAGTACACCGGCGACCTGACTGAGTTTCAAGGCAACCCACAGGTGGACCAGGCACCGAGCTACTCGGTGGTCAGGCCGGACGTGCGCTCGGTGTCGGTCGAGCAGATCGATGACCAGCCCGACGGGTTCAACAAGCGATACATCAACGAGGCCCCGGAGGGCCGGCTGATCCCCGGTCGCACCGTGATGTTCTTCGACTCGTTCGGGATGGCGGCGCTCCACCAGTTGGTTCCGTTCTTCGAAGACATCACCGTGGTCCGGCTTTCCGACTTCGAAGCGGATCGCTTCGCCTCGTTGATCGCGGACGCTGACAACGTCTGGTTCCTGAGCGTCGAGCGAAGCCTCGGGAACCGACTCGTCGCGGAGATCGGATCGACGGCATTCCTCGATCAGCTCGAGATCGTGCTGCGGCAGCCATGAGCCGCTGATGGTCTTCTCCGACCCGGTCTTCCTCTTCGCATTTCTCCCGGCGTGCCTCCTCCTCTACTGGGCCGGCGCATGGCGCGTTCGCAACGTGTTCCTGATCGGCATCGGCACGACCTTCTACATCTGGGGCGGGCAGGCCTTCGTGCTGCTGCTCGGCGCATCCATTCTGTTCAACTACTTCAGCGCGCGGACGCTCGCCCGATGGCGGCTCGCCAGGCGGGCTGCGGGACGGCGGCTCGTGACGATCACGGTCGCCGCCAACCTGCTGTCGATCGCCGTGTGGAAGTACGGCGGCTTCGCCGTCGACCAGTTCAGCAACATGTTGGAGGCGTTCGGGCTGCAGGCTGGTTGGAGCCTGCAGGTCGCGCTGCCCATTGCGATCAGCTTCTACACGTTCCAATGCATCAGCTACGTCGTCGACGTGTGGCGCGGCGCGGCGCAGCCCGCCCCTCGACTCGTCGACTTCGCCGCGTACATCGTGCTGTTCCCGCACCTCATCGCGGGCCCCATCGTCCGTTACACCGACATCGAGCACGACCTCCTCACGCGACCGAAGCGGCGATTCGACGACTTCGCCGAGGGCATGCCGCGGTTTTTCTGGGGGCTGAGCAAGAAGGTGCTCATCGCCGACCAGGTTGGCGCGATCGCCGACGTCGCCTTTGCGTTGCCCGACAACCGAGTGACATCAGGGGTCGCGTGGCTCGGCGCCCTCGCCTATGCCGTGCAGATCTACTTCGACTTCTCCGGTTACTCGGACATGGCCATCGGCCTCGCCCGAGTGCTCGGCTGTCACTTTCCCGAGAACTTCAACAGGCCGTACAGCGCGCTGTCGGTCACCGACTTCTGGCGCCGATGGCACATCTCACTGTCGACGTGGTTCAGAGACTACGTGTACATCCCGCTGGGCGGCAACCGCAACGGGCCGTCCCGCACGTACGTCAATCTCAGCATCGTGTTCCTTCTCACCGGCTTGTGGCACGGGGCCAACTGGACCTTCATCCTCTGGGGCGGCTTTCACGGCGCGTGCCTCATCGTCGAACGCCTCGCGGGTTGGGGCATCACGACGCCCACCCGCTTCACTGCGGCGCGTCGACTCATCACGTTCGCGTTGATCTGTCTGGGGTGGGCACTGTTCCGCGCTCAGGACCTCGATCAAGGACTGAACTTCATCAGCTCGATGGTCGTCCCGAACGGTCTCGAGCTCCCGGTCCCGATGCAGGAAGTGTTGACCACTCAGCGCATCGCGTGGTTCGCGCTCGGCCTGTCGATCGTCTTCTTGCCGGCCGACGCGCCCCTCGGGAGTCTCATCTCCTACCGTGACGACCGCGTGGGTGACGGCATCCGCATGGCTGTCGTGTCGCTGGCGGCCCCGCTGTCGTGCCTGTACTCGCTGTCCAGCACCTTCAGCCCGTTTCTCTACTTCCAGTTCTGAGCGCTCCGGCTCCGCCTGCATCACCACAGGCGGGGCGCCCCGGGCGCCGGTCAGCCGACCGGGTTGTCGAACGTCTCGGAGAGGCCGCTGAGCATCCAGGCGTGCGCCGGGTCGATCGCCTGCGGGAACGGGACGCGGATGCTGAACGCTTCCAGCAGTTCGACCGCGTCGCCGGTGAACCGCACGTCGGCGGCGGCCGAGGCGGACTCGGCGCGCACACCGATTCGATCGCCGATGTCGACCACCGCGGCGACAGCAGGATCGGTGACGTCGAGTGCCAGCGTGCCGGTGCGGGTGTCACCGCGATTCCGCGCCAGCGCGGGCCCGAGTGCGGCCCCGTAGCGCAAGCATGCGGCGACTTCGTCGACCTCGACCTCCGGAGCGATGCCCAACGGCAGCAGGATGTCGCGCTCGTGCACCCACGAGTCCCAGAGCGCGTGGTGCACGAGTGCGCTGACGCTGATGTGCCCGGGCGGTGCCTCCGCGAGCGCGCACCATCCGTCGAGGTCGAGCGCCGACAGTTGCTGCACGAGCGCGTCGGTGGACGCAGTGAACTTGTCGAGCACCTCGGCGCTGGTGAGCTCGCTGGCACCTGCGACCAGCGCTGCCGGCGAGGCGACCGGGTCGAAGGTGGCGAGGAACTGGGTGGGCGCGCCGCCGACGCCGGAGGCGATGGAGAACGACCAGAACGCGTTGGTGCTGTCGAGGTGCACGATGACGTCGCGGTTGGTCCAGCCGTCGCAGCGGCTGGGATGCGACCACTGCTCGTCGGTGAACGTGGCGAGGGTGGCCGCGAGCCGGCGACGCTGGCGGACAGCCGGGCCGCAGATGTCGGCAGGCGAACCGTCGAGCGTGAGCACGGGATCCGAGCCGTAACGAGGAGTGAGTTGCACGGGGGTCAGCCTCGATATCCGTTGGTGATGGGCAGTCGCCGATCCTTGCCGAACGCCTTCGTGCTCACCTTCACGCCGGGCGGGCACTGGCGACGCTTGTACTCGTTGAGATCGACGAGGCGGCAGATGCGCCGGACGATGGCCTCGTCGTGGCCCATCTCGACGATCTCGCCGGCCGTGCGGTCGTCCTCCACGTAGAGGGCGAGGATCGGGTCGAGCACCTCGTACGGCGGCAGGCTCTGGTCGTCGCGCTGGTCGGGCCGCAGCTCGGCCGACGGTGGCTTCGTGATGACGCTCTCGTTGATGGTCTCGCGACCGTCGC
>CAZWCU010000184.1:0-8688 GCA_964632715.1 uncultured Bifidobacterium sp.
CGGTGCAGATCTGGAGCGGCGTGCGCCTGGACCGCGCCCTCAAGGAGCTGCGCGGATGAACGGCTCGTGCGGATGACGGTGTTCTTCGACACCAGCGCGGTGGTCGCGTTGCACGTGGAGTCGAGCGTGCGGCGACACGCGATCGACGCGCTCGCCGACACCACGTGCGTGAGCGCGCTCGCGCTCACCGAGGCGCTCGCGCTCATCGCCAAGCTCACCGACGAGCCGGTGCTGCAGGCCGACCTCGAGGACGCTCTTCGACTGCAGTGGGACCACTACGCGGTGGTGCCCGTCGACCAGCGCTGCCTCGACCGTGCCGCGCAGTTGATGCGCGAGCAGCCACTCCGACTGGCCGACGCACTGCACCTGGCCGCGGCCGATCGCCTGCCGCGGCCCGTCACGTTCGTGACGTTCGACCCCGCGCAGATCCCCGTGGCGCTGTCGTTGGGCTTCGACGTGGTGAGCAACTGACCGTCAGCGCGCGGCGGCGAGATCCATCGTCCAGTAGATGGAGCCGTTGCTCCCGCGCACCGCGCCCATGCCGATGTGCGTGTACGACGCGCTCAGGATGTTCGCGCGGTGACCGGAGCTGTTCATCCATGCCGTGACCACCGCCGCGCAGTCGCGCTGCCCGCGCGCCACGTTCTCACCCCAGGCGGACCATGTGAAGCCCGCGCTCGTGATCCGATCACCGGCGTCGGAACCATTCGCTCCGTCGTGTGTCATCAGCAGCCGCGACGCCTGCTCGGCTGAGTGCGCGGTCGCGGCTCGTGACATCCGCAGATCGATGGCCAGCGGCGCTCGCCCGATCTTGGCGCGCTCGGCGTTGGCCAGGTCGACGCACGGCGACCACAGGCGCAACCCCGCGTCGGGACCGGCCTGCGCGGGAAGGTTGATGGTGCCGGCCGGCACCAACGCGGCCCGGTCCGGGGCGGACGGACCGGCAGCGAGGACCACCAGCCCGACTGCGAGCGACGCGGCGACCACGGGCGCGGCCAGCAGGAGACGAGACGCACGGGTCATGGCCGACGACTCGCGGACGTCAGGCGCGGATGAGCAGGCCCATCGTGGCGAAGTGACACGCACCCGCCGCGACCGTGAACCCGTGCCAGATCTCGTGGTAACCGAACGTGCGCGGCCACGGGTTCGGGCGCTCGCGCACCAACACCGGGATGCCCACCGTGTACAGCACGCCACCGGCGACCAGCAGCGACAGCTCGACCGCGGTCATCCGGTCGAGCAACGCCGGCGCCGCCACGACGAGGATCCAGCCCATGATCGGGTACAGCGCGTACTCGACCACCTTGAAGCGCTCGAACGCGAACTGCTTCATCACCACACCCACCAGCGCGAACGTCCAGACCACGCACAAGAGCGGAATGCCCCACGCGGTCGGCAATCCGAGCAGGCAGACCGGGGTGTAGCTGCCTGCGATGAGCACGAAGATCATCGAGTGGTCGAGCCGCTGCATGATGGTCTGCGCGCGCTCGGTGCGCGCCAGACGGTGATACCCCGCCGACGTGCCGAAGCCCAGCAGCAGGCTGGCCGCGTAGATCGACGCCGCTACCCGCGCAGACGCCTGACCCGCCGCCAGGATGAGCAGCACACCCGCAGGGATGGAGACAACGAACGCGCCCACGTGCATCCAGCCGCGCCACGTGGGGCGCTCGTGCGCCGGCGTGATGGACGACGAGATCATGATGCACCTTAAGCCCGCTTGCTCTGACTTGTCTCGTCGGTCAGCGAGGTGCTGCCAGGTCCATCGTCCAGTAGATGGTGCCGTTGGTGGCCTTCACCGCGCCCACGCCGATGTGCTTCATCGACGGGTTGAGGATGTTCTTGCGGTGGCCGGAGCTGTTCATCCAGGCGTTGACGACCGTGGTGCAGTTGGCCTGGCCGGCGGCGACGTTCTCGGCCCAGGTGCTCCACGAGTAGCCGAGCGTGTTGAGGCGCTGGCCGGCGCTGGTGCCGCCGGCGCCGGTGTGGGTCATCTTGTTGCGCTGCGCCTGGTCGGTGCTGTGCGCTTCGGCCGCGACCTTGATGCGGTTGTCGACGGTGACCGGCGCGAGGCCGGCCGCAGCCCGGTGGCTGTTGACGAGTGCGGTGCATTCGGTCGACACGCTGATCGGGGCACTGACCGCCGGGGGTGGCGGCGCACAGGCGCGGAAGACGCCGGTGGCGCCGAACAGTCCGAGGACGAGCGTGATGCCGTAGGCACCGAACGAGCGGGGAGCATGCATGGTGTTCTTCTCCAGTTGTGCCCGCTGGATGAGTGGTGCATGTGACACGACGTCGCCGGAAGCACGGGCAGCTGTGCCGTGAAGGTTCCGTCGACGTCGACATGAAACTGTAACACTTGGTTGCGGAGATCCGGCAACCGCCGTCAGCGGACGATCGGCGGCACCGAGTACCCACCGCATACATCGGTCAGCAGCTCCGCCACCTTGATCGCGGTGTGATCGTGCAGGAAAGGGGCCACCACCTGCACGCCAACGGGCAGCCCGACCGCGGTGAGCCCGACCGGCGCCGCGGTGCTGGGCAGGTAGGCACTGCCGATCAGGGCGGGCCAGCCCTCCATCTCGATGTACGACCGCTCGCGACCGTTGACCACCACGACCCGGGATCGCCAGTCGCCGTCCTGGAGGTGCGGGAACGCCGGCGTCAGCGTCACCGGGCAGAGCAGCACGTCGACGTCGCGGAAGAACTCGGCCCACACCTGGCGCAGCCGCTGGCGTTCGCGATGCATCAACAGCCACTCCCGGTGGGTGGCACCGCGCGACGTCTCGTCGCTCACCGACACCGCCTCGCCGATCAGCCGAGCGCCCGCGCGCCACGCCGACCGCACGTCGAGCGACGGGCGCGCCGCACGATCCACATGCGCACCGGCGGCCTCGGCGAGGTCGGCGGCCCGGTGCAACACGGCAGCCATCGCGTCGTCGATCTCCAGCTCGGGTTCATCGAACCACGCGGCGATCCGCAACCCGGCGAGCGACTCGACGGTGGAGCCGGGCAGCTGCAGGCGCCACGCCACCGCTCGTTCGGTAACCGGCTGCGCGAGCACGTCGAGCAGCAGCGCGAGGTCCGCAGCACTGCGCGCGATGGGGCCGAACGTGTTGACGTCGCTCTCGGTGTCGCCGCCGCGTGGCTCGTCGAGGTAGCCGAGCGTGGGGATGACGCCGAAGCTGGGCTTGTGCCCGAACACGCCGCAGAACGCCGACGGCACCCGCACCGAACCACCGATGTCGGTGCCCAGCTCGAAGCTGGTCATGCCGCACGCGACCGCGGCTGCCGCGCCGCCCGACGAGCCGCCGGGCGTGCGGTCGAGCGCCCACGGGTTGGTGGTGGTGCCGAACATCTCGTTGAAGCTCTGCCAGTCGCCCGACCACTCGGGCAGGTTGGTCTTGCCGAACACGACGGCGCCGGCCAGCTTGAGTGCGGCGACGGCTTGGGCGTCGGCGTGCGGCACGTGGTCTGCGAGCGACGTGGCTCCACCGGTGGAGCGGATGCCGGCGGTGGCGATGGCATCCTTCACGGTGAAGGGCAGCCCGTGCAGCGGACCCCACGACTGCCCGTGCGCGGTGGCCTCGTCGGCGTCCCGACAGCGGACGCGGGCGAGACCCTCATCGAGCGTGCAGACCGCGTTCACCGCAGGGTCGACCGCGGCGATGCGGGCCAGCATCAGGTCGAGCAGCTCCTCGCTGCCCAGCCGCCGCGCTCGGATCGCAGCCGCCTGCTCGGACGCGCTCCACAGCGTCGGGTCGTCGGTCACCGCGAGACGTCCAGAACTCGGTCGCCCAGCGATGCAACGTCGACCTCGATGCCGAGCCCGGCACCCGCGGGCGCTCGCAGCAGTCCGTCGTCGGTGGGCGGCAGGCCGGTGCCGTTCGACACGGTGACCCAGTGGTGGAAGTCGACCGTGTGCGCCCGGTTCGCTGCCGGCGTGGTGAGCGACAGGTGCGCCATGGCGGCCGTGTCGATGTCGGCGCCACCGGTGTCCTCCACCGTCACCGACATGCCATAGGCGACCGCAGCGTCGCGGATGAGCCGCGCCGGCGTGACGCCGCCCACGCGTGCGATCTTGATGGTGATGCCGTCGAACCCGGCCTGCGCGGCGAGCACCGCGTCGGTGACGTGCTCGATGCACTCGTCGAGCACGAACGGGCGCTGCGCCTGCGCGCGCAGCGAACGGCACTCGTCGAACGTGGCACACGGCTGCTCGAGCGTGTACGCGAGATCGGTGGTGGCCGCGAGGAACGTGCGCGCGTCGCCGGTGTTCCATCCGCCGTTGGCATCGCAGTAGATGGTGGCGTCGGGCACTGCCCGCATCACCGCGCGCAGGCCGGCCTCGTCGGCGGCAGGGTCGCCGCCCACCTTCACCTGCAACCGCCGGTAGCCGCGATCGCGGTACTCGGTGGCCCGTGCGGCCATGCCGTCGGGCGAGCCCCGTCCGATGGAGCGGTAGAGCGCGGTGCCCTCACCGTCGGCGCCACCGAGCAGGTGGTGCAGCGGCAGCCCGGCGGCGCGGCCGAGCACGTCCCACGCCGCCATGTCGAACGCCGACTTCGCGTACGGATGACCCTTCAACGCCGCCGCCAGCACGCGGTGAACAGCAGCCGGCGCGGCACCGAGCAGGGCGTCGGCGAGCAGCGGCGCGGCGGCGAACGCGCCGCCCGCGAACGCGGGGTCGTAGGTGGTGCCGAGCGGCGACATCTCGCCCCATCCGACGACGCCGCCGTCGGTGTGGAGCGCGACGACGAGGCTGTCGAACCCCTGCTCGATCCTGCCGCCCGACATCACGTACGGCCCGTCGGCAAAGGGCTGCAGCTGACGGTGACAGGTGACGCGCTCGATCCGCACCGCGCCACCGTAGCCAGTCGCGACGGCCAGTAGCGTGGGCACATGACGACGCTGCACTGGGCCGACAGCCGGTTGGAGATCCACCGCGTGGTGGTGGGCCCGTACGACAACAACGTGTTCGTGCTGCGCTGCCGCGAGACGGGCGATGCCGTGCTCATCGACGCCGCCAACGAGCACGAGCAGCTGCTGCAGCTGTGCCAGCGGCTCGGCGTGCGGCGTGTGCTCGAGACCCATGGCCACTGGGATCACATCCAGGCCGTGCCCGCCATCCGCGAGGCCGGCTACGAGGTGGCGGTCACGGCGGCCGACGCCCCGATGTTGAAGGACGTCGGCTACGACGTGTTCATCGACGACGCCGAGGTCATCGAAGTCGGCAACCTGCGGCTCACCGCCATCCACAACCCGGGGCACACGCCCGGTTCGGTCAGCTTCCTGGTGCAGGGCGCGCCGCTGCTGTTCACCGGCGACACGCTGTTCCCCGGCGGCCCCGGCAACACCAAGTTCGACGGCGGCAACTTCGCCACCATCATCGATTCCATCGACAACAAGCTGTTCACGCTGCCGGCCACCACCATCGTCATGCCCGGTCATGGTGTCAGCACCACCATCGGCAACGAGCGGCCGCACCTCACCGAGTGGGTCGCCCGTGGCTGGTGAGCCACTCCGCTACGACCGCCGCCCGGCCCACCACTCCCCCGTCCACACCCACGACCTGCCCGCCACGCCCACGCGCGACCGCAACATCGTTGCCTCGGCGTGGGTCGAGGCGCCGGCCGCTCTGCTCACGCTGGGCAGCGACCTGCCCGGCGCACCGGAGGCCGAGTACAAGCGCCGCATCGGCCGCTGGTTGCTGTGGCGGGCCGGGCCCGCGGTGGGCGAGGCCCGCTACCTGGCGGTGGCGGCAGACGACCTCACCGTGCAGCACGCCTACCGCCTGCGCCCGGAGGCCGCGGGCGACAACGGCGAACCCGTCAACGGCGACGGCGCCGGCCCCAGCGGCACCGTACACCACCGCTTCCGCGCCTGGAAGGAAGACCTCCTCGGCCGCTGACCTGTCCGAGGCTTTCCTCCAACCCGAGGCTCACGTCCCGGGAATCAACGCCGAAACCCTCGGAAGGCACCGGGTTGGAGGAAAGCCTCGGACAGGGAGTGGGGTCGTAGGATTGGGGGCATGTCGGGGATGGTTCCTTCCACGCTCCCGGAGCTGCACGAGACGCCGCAGATCCGCGCCGACGGGCGCCCCACGCCCGCGTTTCGCGAGCAGCTGCGGCGCATCCCCTCGTGGCGCAACCTCGGGTCGGTGGTCGGCCTCTACGTGCAGACCGGCCTCCTCGTGTGGGCCACCGTCGCGCTCGCACCCTGGGTGTGGCCGATCACGTTCCTGCTGATGGGCCGTGCGTTCGCACAGTTCGCCTCACTCATGCACGAAGCCGCCCACCGCCTGTTGTTCCGCAACAAGCGTGCGAACGACCTCGTCGGGCGCTGGCTGCTCGGGTTCCCGTCGTTCACCTCCACCGACGCCTACCGACGCGTGCACATGGCCCACCACCGCGACGAGTTCGGCCCCGACGAGCCCGACATCCCGCTCTACATCGGCTACCCCATCGCCGCCGACAGCTTCCACCGCAAGCTGGTGCGCGACGCCACCGGCCAGACCGGGGTCAAGCTGATGCGTCAGTTGCTGCGCCAGGCGCGCAGCACCGACCAGCGCTCGCGGCGCACGTTCTGGAAGATCGCGCTCGTGCAGGCGGTGCTACTCGGCGCGGCCATCGCCAGCGGGCACTGGTGGCTGTACCCGTTGTTCTGGCTGGCGCCCTACCTCACGGTGTGGCGCGTGATCAACCGGTTGCGATCCGTCGCCGAACACGGTGGCATGCAGCGCTCCCCCGATCGCCGCGAGAGCACGCACTCGGTGCGCCAGCACCTGCCCGCTCGCTTCCTGCTGGTGCCCTACCGAATCGGTTGGCACCTCGCGCACCACGTGGACTCCGGGGTGCCGTTCCGCAACCTCCCGGCGCTGCACGATGCACTCCGAGAGGCCGGCTACGTCGACGACAGCTTCGAGTACCCCTCGTACCCGGCCATCTGGCGGGCGCTGAGGGTGCCGGCCACGATCGCTTAGTCTTCGCGTTGCGACGGTCTTTCGGGGCCTAACGATCTGCTGAGGAGCATCTGCATGGCGCCATCGATGCACGCGTGGGACGACGAGACCAACCTGTTCGCGCACTCGGTGATCGGCTACGCGATCGAGCGGCTGCGCCTGCCGAAGGACACGCAGTGGGGTGCACATCCGGCCGCGGAACTGCGAGCAGCGATCGACCACGCACTCACTCCGGAAGGCGTCGGCGGGCTGGAGGCGCTCCGCCTCTTCCGCGACGTGCTGCTGCCCGCCTGCCGCCCGATGGACGACCCGATGAACCTCGCGTACGTGCCGACGGCGCCGTCGGTGGCATCGACGATGTTCGACCTCGTGGTCAGCGCGTCGTCCATCTTCGGCGGCAACTGGGAGGCCGGTGCGGGCGCCATCGCCGCCGAGAACCAGGCGCTGCGCTGGCTCTCCGATCTGGCGGGCTTCCCACCAGAGGCCGGTGGCGTGTTCGTGTCGGGTGGGTCGGCCGCGAACCTCAGCGCGCTCGTCACCGCTCGCGAGGCGTTCACCGAGCGACGTGGCTCCAGGCCCGCGCGGTACGTCGTGGCCGCCACCGAGGAGGTGCACGCGTCGGTGCGTGCGGCCGCGCGGGTGATGGACGTCGACGTGCTCGCCGTGCCCACCGACGAGTTCGGACGGATGACGGGCGACGCGCTGCAGGAGACGCTCGACGGCCAAGACCGCGATGCGCTCGCCGGGCTGTTCGCAGTGGTCGCCACCGGCGGCACCACCAACGCGGGAGTGGTCGACGAGCTCGACACCATCGCCGACGTGTGCGCGGATCGCGGGTTGTGGATGCACGTCGACGGCGCCTACGGGTTGGCAGCGCTGTGCAGCACGCTCGCCCGCCACCGCTTCCACGGCATCGAGCGCGCCGACAGCTTCGGGGTCGACCCGCACAAGTGGCTGTTCGCGCCCTACGACAGCGCGGCACTCGTCTACCGCGACCCCGCACCCGCCGCGGCCACACACGCGCAGCACGGTGCGTACCTCGACGCGGTGAACCGCGGCGACTGGAACCCCAGCGACTACGCCTACCACCTCTCCCGGCGCGCCCGCGGCCTGCCGCTGTGGTTCGGGCTGGCCACCTACGGTACGCAGGCGTACACCGACGCGGTCGACAGCGCCATCCGCACCGCCCACGAGTTCGCCGCCGAAGTGGCAGCACGGCCGGAGTTCCGGTTGCTGCTGCCGCCGGAGCTGTCGGTGGTGCTGTTCACCCGCGACGGGTGGACGCTCGACCAGTACTCGGCGTGGAGCAAGCGGCGCGCCTCCGAGGGGCGCTTCCTGGTGGTGCCCACCTCCTGGCGCGGTGAGCCGTGCCTGCGCATCTGCATCGTGCACCCGCGCACCGACCTCGCCGAGATCACCGAGATCCTCGACGACCTGGCCACGTACTCGGCGCCGTGAGCGAACATCCAGGCGGGAGGGGTTTCCACTACGGCGATAGGGGAAATAGACTGCAGCTGTGACTGAGCTCTTCCGGATCGACAACCTGCACGCCCGCCCCGTCACCGACGAAGGCGATTCGGTCGACATCCTGCGCGGGCTGTCGCTCACCGTCGCCGAGGGCGAAGTGCACGCGATCATGGGCCCCAACGGCTCCGGCAAGAGCACGCTGGCCAGCACGCTGATGGCGTCGCCGGAGTACGAGGTCACCGACGGTCGCCTCTTCTTCCAGG
>CAZWCU010000185.1:0-8668 GCA_964632715.1 uncultured Bifidobacterium sp.
CCAGATCGTCGCGGAAGCTGGCCAGTCCGGCATTCGCCCGCACCTCGCCGGAGTGACCGGCCACGAATCGGTTGGCGTACCCGCCGGTGGCCACACCTTCCGGCACCACCTCGAGCGCGGTGGCGATGGCAGCGGTGATGGTCTCCGCCTGGCAGCAGTTGAACAACACCGCCTGCGCACCGAGGTCGACGACGGCGCGCACCGCGTCGGCCACCGGCTCGCCCGAGCGCACCGTGCCCGGAACATGGTCGTCGAGCGTGTAGGAGATCCACAGCGGGAGCGTGGAACCGGCACGATCGAGTGCAGCGCGCACGGTGCGTGCCTCCACGATCGACCCCAGCGTCTCACCCAACCACAGGTCGACGTGTTCGGTCAGGCCATCGACCAGCGGATCGATGACGGCAGCAGATCGCTCGGCCACGAACAGGTCGGGCCGGTAGGAACCGAACAGTGGCGGCAACGAACCCGCCACCACCACCGGCGAGGCCGCTGCATCCGCAGCCTGCCGAGCCAACCGACCCGACAGCGAGGCCAGCTCGCGGCCCTGCGCGGCGAACCGCTCCTCGCCGATGTGAAACGGCACCAAGGCATAGCTGTTGGTGGTGACCATCTGCGCGCCGGCCTCGATGAAGTTGGCGTGCGCCTGCACCACCCACTCCGGCCCCTCCCACAGGGCGAGCGCCGACCACTCCGGCTGCTGGAATGGCGCACCGATCCGCAACAGCTCGCGCCCCATTCCACCGTCGAGCACCATCGGTGGGCGGGCGGACGAAGCGGCTGTCTCGATGCTCATCGCCTCATCGTGGCAGACGCCCCGGTTCAGCTGAACCGCTCAACCAGGGATCCGCGCTCCCTGGTTGCGTGCACGGCAATGGGGGATCATCGGCCAGCGAACGTTTGGTCGACGCCGAACGACGACGAGAGGACCAGACATGCAACTCGGCATCCACTTCATGAACTTCGGCAGCCCCACCGGCGCGCCGGCACTGGCGCAGACCATCGCCGACACCGCGAGAACAGCCGACGAGGTGGGCGCCACGTGGTTCACCTTCATGGACCACTACTTCCAGATGGAACACGTCGGTGGACCCACCCAACCGATGCTGGAGGGATACGCCTGCCTCGGTTTCGTCGCCGGCCAGACACGCAACGTGCGCCTCGGCCTCCTCGTCGGTGGCGTCACCTACCGGCACCCGGGGCTGCTGGCCAAGATCATCACCACGCTCGATGTGCTGTCCAACGGCAGGGCCATGCTGGGACTCGGCGCAGCGTGGTACGAACGCGAGCACGCGGGCCTCGGCGTGCCGTACCCGCCGGTGGCCGAGCGGTTCGAACGGCTGGAGGAGACGCTGCACATCATCACGCAGATGTGGAGCGGCGACGAAGGAGCCTTCGACGGCCGGCACTACCAGTTGGCCGAGACCATCAACGTGCCCCAACCTCTGCAGTCCCGGCCACCGATCCTGATCGGCGGCACCGGCGAACGCAAGACGCTGAAGCTGGTCGCCCAGTACGCCGACGCGTGCAACCTGTTCGCGTTCGGGCCCGATTTCGTGAAGGGCAAGCTCGAGGTGCTGGCCGCGCACTGCGAGAACGAGGGCCGCGACTACTCGACCATCCAGAAGACGATCCTCGGCGGTCCCGATCCGCTCGCCGACACCGACGCGTTCCTCGCGGAGATGGAGCGCTACGCAGCGATCGGCATCGAACACGTGCAGCTCGCTCCGCCCGCCTCCGACCCGGTCGGCTTCGTCGAGCGTCTCGGCGAGCGCGTCATCCCGCGGCTCGCCGAGATCAGCAACTGACGCGAGACTGCAGCCGTGGATCGCACCCAGCTCGCCGACTTCCTCCGGCAACGCCGTGAGGCACTGCAGCCCGAGGACGTCGGCCTCGGCCGCGGCCCCCGCCGCCGCACCCAGGGTTTGCGCCGCGAGGAGGTCGCCGCGCTGTGCGACATGTCCGTGGACTACTACAGCCGCCTCGAACAGGCCCGCGGGCCTCGACCCTCGGGTCAGATGCTCGCGGCCATCGCTCGCGGGTTGCGCCTCACCCTCGACGAGCGCGATCACCTCTTCCGCCTGGCTGGCCACAACGCGCCGGCGCGTGCGCTGCGGGCCCACCACATCGCTCCCGGCCTGATGCGGGTGCTCGATCGTCTCCACGACACGCCCGCGCAGATCATGAGCGAGCTCGGCGAGACACTCGTGCAAACCGCACCGGCTCGCACGATCTTCGGCGACGAGACTCGTTTCACGGGAATGGCTCGTAGCTCCGTCTACCGCTGGTTCACCGACCCTGCCAGCCGCGAGGTCTACCCGCAAGAGGACCACCCCATCCGCTCTCGCGACTTCACCGCCGGCACACGCGCGGTCTATGCGAAGCACGGTCCGCGGTCGGCGGTCGCCACCGTCGTCGAGGCACTCCTGTCCGAGAGCGCCGAGTTCGCCCAGATCTGGCGCGCGCACGAGGTCGGTCACGCGCCGGACCGCGAGAAGCGGCTGCAGCATCCCGAGGTGGGCATCATGACGGTGCAGTGCCAGCGCCTGCTCGACCCGGACCAGAACCAGGCACTGCTCGTGTTCACGGCCACCCCCGGCACCGAGAGCTACGAGAAGTTGCAGCTGCTCTCCGTCATCGGCACCAGCCTCACCACGCCCCACTGAGCCCACCCACCACCATCCGAGTGCCACGACGCCATCCGAGTGCCACGTGTCCGTCCGAGTGCCACCGTCCCACCATGTGGACCGCTGCCACTCGGATGGCCGTCGATGCGACCGTGGGGTGACGTCGCCGGTTCGCCGCTCACTACTGTGGGCCGATGCGAACGGGACGGTGTCTGTGTGGTGCGGTGACCTTCGAGTTGTCGGGCGATCTCATCGCGACCGCGGTGTGCCATTGCCGTCATTGCCAACGCCAGAGCGGCGGCGCCTTCTCCGTGAACCTGGTGGCGCACGAGTCGCAGCTCACGCTGCACGGTGAGCTGACGACCTACGAGGAGCGTGGCGAGAACAACGACGACGTGTACGTCCGGCGCCGGTTCTGCGGCGCCTGCGGCTCGCCCATCGTGTCCGAGCTGGCGAAGTCGGCCGGGGTGGTCGCCGTGAAGGCCGGAGCACTCGACGACACATCGACGGTGCTGCCCAACGTCGAAGTGTGGTGCGTCGACCGGCAACCGTGGGTGTCGCTGCCCGGCATGGCGATCTCGCTCGATCGCGAGTAGTCGGTCACGCACGTCGCCACAGCGCGCACCGGATCGTCCTATCGTCGAGAGGTGACTCGTTACGTGGTCGACGCTCGCACCCTGCTGCACATCGTGGCCGACGACGTGGCCATCAGTCCCAGCCACCGGCTCGTGGCGCCCAACCTGATCCGCTCGCACGCACTGACGCTGCTCCTCGCGCAGGTGACCAGCGGCGAGATCACGGAAGCGGTCGCGATGCAGCGTCACGAGCGCCTCACCGAGCTGAAGATGCGTCTGCTCGGCGACCGCGTGTC
Organism: uncultured Bifidobacterium sp.; assembly: GCA_964632715.1. Taxonomy (GTDB): domain Bacteria; phylum Actinomycetota; class Acidimicrobiia; order Acidimicrobiales; family Ilumatobacteraceae; genus UBA668. Next base: position 3,496 of record CAZWCU010000185.1, read on the forward strand.
GCGTCGAACGGCGTGGAAGCTCGCGCGCCAGCACGGGTGGCCGACGACGTACGACGCCGAGTACCTCGCCGTCTGCATGCTGCAGGCAGACGCGCTCGTCACGATCGACGAGGAACTGGCCGCCAAGGCTGCAGGCGTCGTGCCGCTGTCCCCGGTCGCGGCATTGAGCGCGGACTAGCGCGCATCCGAGTGCCAGCGTCCCACCGGGGGTGCCGCTGCCACTCGGACGGTCGTCTGCCACTCGGATGGTGACGTGGCACTCGGATGGTGACGTGGCACTCGGATGGTGGGGCGGAGGCGGTGGATCACCAGTCTTTGGCAGGATGTCGAGATCTCGGCGTCTGCTCCGACGTACTCGTCAATCCACGCATCGCCGATGCCGAACGAAACGAGCTGACCATGAAGTACGTGATCCTCATCCACGCCAACCCGAACCCCTGGGGCCACCCCACCGGTCACTTCACCGAGGAGGGCCGCCGGCTCGACGACGTAGAACGCGCGGCGATGGATCGGAAGTTCGACGAGCTGATGGAGACGATGTCGGCGGCCGGCGAGCTGATCGTCTGCGAGGCGCTCGCGGATCCGGCGTCGTCGTCCATCTACCGCTGGGCCGGTGATTCACACGTGGCCACCGACGGACCGTATGCGGAGACCAAGGAGCACCTCGCCGGCTTCTTCCTCATCGACGTGGAGTCGCGTGAACGGGCCGAGGAGATCGCTGCGGTGTTCGCCCATCCCGGCGACGTGATCGAGCTGCGACCTGCGATGTGGCCGGGCGGCCCCGACGCGTGAGTGACACGAACATCGACGTGGTCTGGCGGGCGTGCGCGCCAAGAGTGCTCGGTGCGCTCGTCCGCCGCTACGGCCACGTCGACGCCGCCGAGGACGCGCTGCAGGAAGCGTTGGTCGCTGCCGCTCGGCAGTGGCCGGTCGACGGCACGCCCGACGACCCGACGGCGTGGCTGATCCGGGTGGCGTCGCGTCGACTCATCGACCGACTTCGGGCCGACGATGCTCGCGCTCGACGCGAGGAGCGCGTGTCGACGACCGCGCTCACGACCGTCGGGCCCGACATCGGCGCGGACAACGACGACACGCTCGCGGTGATGCTGCTGTGCTGTCATCCATCGCTGAGCCAACCGTCGCAGGTGGCGCTCACGTTGCGTGCCGTGGCCGGCCTGACGACGGCGCAGATCGCTCACTCGTTCCTGGTGCCGGAGTCCACGATGGCGCAGCGCATCGTCCGCGCGAAGGCACGGCTGGAAGGTCTGGCCGATCCGTTCGGTCTCCCGCCCGTGACGGAGATGCCGGCGCGAGTGGCGGCCGTCGCTCACGTGCTGTACCTCGTGTACACCGAAGGGCACACGGCCACGACCGACGGCAACCTGACTGCCCCGTCGCTCAGCGTGGAGGCCATCCGCCTCGCTCGCGAGCTGCACCGGCTCCTGCCGGACGACGGCGAGGTGACCGGCCTCCTGGCCCTGATGCTGCTCACCGATGCCCGCCGCACCGCGCGCATCGGCGCCGACGGATCGTTCATCCCGCTCGCCGAGCAGGACCGCGAAAGGTGGAACCGCGACCAGATCGGCGAAGGAGTCGCGCTGGTCGAGTCCGCCCTGGCATCGGGACCGGTCGGTGCGTATCAGCTGCAGGCGGCCATCGCCGCGGTCCACGACGAGGCCGTCACCGCCGCGGCGACCGACTGGGCGCAGATCGAGCAGCTCTACGAGATGCTCGAGCACGTCGCCCCTGGCCCGATGGTGACGCTGAACCATGCGGTCGCGGTGGCCGAGGTGCGCGGCCCACAGGTCGCGCTCGACCTGATCCAGCCGTTGCTGGCCGACCAACGCCTGCGACGCAACCATCGCCTGCACGCGGTCGAGGCGCATCTGTTGGAGCTCGCCGGCCGCAGTGACGACGCACGCGCCGCCTACCTGATGGCGGCCCGGCTCGCGACCAGCATCCCGGAACAGCGCCACCTGCACGCAGCCGCCGAGCTGCTCGATCCGGCGTCGCACCACTGACCGACGAGTGGCGTGATGCGAGGGTCTCGAACCGACTTCCGGTGACCGCTCCGTTCCCGCCATACGAAGAGTACCGCGAGGGGTGGGGCTTGTTGCAAGCACCACATGTGTGCTGTCAATACACGCCGCACCGGCCCTTCCAGGCCGACGAACGGAGGTCGAAGCGATGACGACAACCACTGGGCTCGAGCACGCGGTCGTGATCGTCGGCGGAGGTCCGACGGGGATGATGCTCGCCGCGGAGCTGCAGCTGGCCGGCGTCGACCCGCTCGTGATCGAGCGGCGTGTCACTCAGGACCTCGACGGGTCGCGCGCCGGAGGTCTGCATCCGCGTTCGATCGAGGTGCTCGATCAGCGGGGCGTGGCCGAGCGGTTCACGAGCGCCGGGCAGCCCGGCACGATGTTCGGGTTCGGCCAGTCGGTGTTCAGCACGACTGGGCTGCCCACCCGTTACTCGTTCGTGCTCGCGCTGTGGCAGAGCGAGTTCGAGAAGATCATGGCCGCCTGGGTCGCCGAGCTGGGCGTGACGACGCGCCGAGGGTGCGAGGTCGTCGGCTTCACCGAGGACGAGCGCGGGGTCGACGTGCAGTTGTCCGACGGTTCGCAGGTACGAGCGCAGTACCTCGTCGGATGCGACGGCGGGCGCAGCATCGTGCGCAAGACGGCCGGCATCGACTTCCCCGGCCTGGAGGCGCGGACCAGCTGGCTGATCGCCGAAGTGGAGATGGACGGCGACCCGCCGATGGGCTTCACGCACACCAGCGACGGCAGCCACGCGATCGGCCGACGCGGCGCTGACGAACCGATCCGACTCGTGATCCAGCAGCCCTACGACCCAGATGCTCCCGAGCCGGGCATGGACGAACTGCGCGCCGGGCTCCACCACGTCTGGGGCACCGACTTCGGGTTGCGCGGAGCCAGCTGGATCTCGCGCTTCACCGACGCCACTCGACAGGCCGCGGCCTACCGCAAGGGTCGCGTGCTCGTCGCCGGCGACGCGGCGCACATCCATCCTCCGCAGGGCGGGCAAGGCATGGGCACGGGCATCCAGGACGCGGTGAACCTGGGGTGGAAGCTGGCGCAGGTGGTGGCAGGCGCGGCTGCGGCCGAGCTGCTCGACACGTACCACGACGAACGGCACCCGGTCGGTGCACGCGTGCTGCGCAACACCCGCGCCCAGGTGGCACTCGGCACTCAGGACGAACAGCACCAGGCGATGCGCGAGATCCTGGGCGATCTCCTCACGCTCGACGACGCGCGCCACCAGATCGCGTCGATGCTCTTCGGGCTCGACATCAGATACGCCCTCGGTGACGCGCACCCGTTCGTCGGACGACGGATGCCCGACCTCGATCTCGTCGTCGCGGGCGACGCGACACGCGTGTACGCCCATCTGCACGACGCCACGGCCCTGCTGCTGTGCCTCGACCCGGCGGCAGAGAAGCCCGACGTGCGGCCCTGGGCCGGTCGGTTGAAGGTGATCGAAGCTGCGACGAGCAGCTCGTGCGAGGTGCCGGTGGTCGGCACGGTCGACGTCCCTCCTGCTGTGTTCATCCGACCCGATGGCCACGTCGCGTGGGCCGGCGATCCGTCCGACCCAGCCCTGCGCGCCTCGATCACGCGCTGGCTCGGCTCCGGTCGTTCGCACGCTTCCGCGTGACGCGCCGGCCGTGCCGGGACACCGTCTCGCATGATTATCGTGTGCGCATGGCACGCTCGGATCGACGGCCGATGGAGGCCGTCGTCGTCTCCGCATCTGCGACGCGCTCCGGTGGCGGTGCCGACGACGGTGAGTCGCAGTGGCACGACGACATCGCGTCGTTCTTCGGTGGTACGAAGTGGCACCTGGTGCTCGACGTCATGTCGAGCGACGGGCAGCAGTTCCGACACTCCGCAACGCACAAGGTGTCGAACCGGCTCGGCGGTCTCAGACGGCAACTCGTCAACTGGCGGCCACTCCCCGGGTTGGCGGTGCCGGTGCTGGTGTCGGCCGACCACCGCGATCTCGAGATCGACTGGGAGTCGTTCGTCGCGAGAGGTGGCATCGAGCAGGCCGCCACGCTCACCGATCGCCGAGGGGCCGAGCAGGGCGCGAACGAGATGGGCAAGATGCTGCAGAAGCGCCCCAAGCTCGCCGAGCAGCAGCGGGCGATGATCCTGAAGCACGGGCCGGGCATGGCCGACCAGGTGGTGAGCGGCGTGCGGCCGGCGGACGAGTTCCGACGCCAGATCTCGTCACTGGTGCAAGGTGGCGCGCTCAGCGCGGAGGAAGCCGACGACCTACTCCGCCGCGCCGGGCTCGTCTGACTGCCCGGCCGCCTCGCTGTTCGGGTGCACGAATGCGGTCGCGGTCGGCGCGATGACGAGGACGTCGATCAGCCCCTCGTGCAGCACGAACCGGTACGAGAGGTCGACGGTTCCGCCAGGGAAGTTCCCCGTGACGTTGTTCGAGACCAGCCACTCGTCCGGACCTGTCGAGGTCGCGCCGAGCAGGGTTCGTTCGTAGCTGAACTCGGTCGAGGCGGTCTCCAACCAGTGCCGGATCTCCTCGTGACCGCGAGCGGTGCGGCCATCGTCGGTGACCACGGCCGTCTCGCTGAAGGTGGCCAGCGTCGTGTCGGTGTCTCGGTCGTCGTGTGACTGGAGGTAGGTACGGATGGGGTCGGGCAACGTCTGCACGGATGCATCTCCTCGGAGTATGGTGACTGCTAGAACTGAAGTGAGTAACTTTCATATTAGCAGTGACTCGGAGGGATGCAATGGCCGGCAAGATCAGACTCGAAGATCGGGAGTGCCCGCTGTCGTCCGCGCTGGGGTTGGTCGGCGAGTGGTGGACGCTGCTGATCCTCCACGACGCCTTCGACGGATACACCCGCTTCGACCAGTTCCAGCAGAACCTGGGCATCTCGTCGAGCCTCCTGACGAGCCGCCTGAAGACGCTCGTCGCCAACGGCATCCTCGAGCGACGGCGCTATCAACAACATCCGCCACGCGACGAGTACGTCCTGACCGACCTCGGCCGCTCGCTGCGCCCTGTCATCGTGGTCCTGGCCGCGTGGCGCAACGCGCAACTCGAGCCCGACGACCGCTCGATGGTGCTCGTCGACGCCGCGACCGGCGTCGAGGCCGACCCTGTCGTCGTCGACCGA
>CAZWCU010000186.1:0-8628 GCA_964632715.1 uncultured Bifidobacterium sp.
GGTGTCTCGCACTTTCTGGATGGACGACTGGATCGTCGTCACCCTAGTGACGAACGAGCGGACCACTTCTCGACATCTCGCGCGCCGAATCTTGTTCTCAACCAAAGGGTTGACAATGGCGCTCGCAGGGTGCACTATTCATCAACCATCCAGTTGAATACACCGTCCCAGGAAGGAGCCACGCATGGCGGCCACCGCACTCGCACTCGCCGACGACTCGCTCTCGCGGGTGTTCGCGGCGCTCGCCGATCCCGTGCGACGCGACATGGTCGCTCGGCTCGCCGACGGCGATGCCACCGTCACCGATCTCGCGGCTCCCTACGACATCTCGCTGCAGGCCGTGTCGAAGCACCTGAAGGTGCTCGGCGAGGCCGGGCTGGTGAGCCGCTCTCGCGACGCGCAGCGACGTCCCGTCCACCTGGAGGCTGAGGTGTTCGACCTGGCGACCAAATGGCTTGAGCGGTATCGCCGCCAGGCCGTCGAGCGCTTCCGCCGCCTCGACGCGGTGCTGGCCGCGCTGCCCAGCGAACCCACCCAACCCACCGCAACCCCCAAGGAGCGATCATGAGCAACAGCAACCCGTCCGCCGTCGAGCACGACACCGTCATCACCGCCGACCCGAAGGTGCCCGGCGTGCACATCGAGCGCGTCTTCGACGCCACACCCGCGCAACTGTTCCGGGCGCACACCGACCCGTCGCTGGTCACCCAGTGGTTGGGGCCGCGCGACCTGGAGATGACCGTCGAGACCTGGGACTGTCGCTCCGGCGGCGAGTACCACTACACGCATCGGCGAGTGGGCGAGAACGGTCCCGAGGAGTACGGCTTCCGCGGCTGCTTCCACGAGGTCAGCCCGACGAAGCTGGTCCAGACGTTCACGTTCGAAGGGTTCCCGGAAGGTGTCGCACTGGAGACGATGACCTTCGAAGACCTCGGCGACGGCCGCACCAAGCTGCACGCGTTCTCGCTCGTCGACAGCTTCGAAGGGCGAGACCAGTTCCTCGCAAGTGGTATGGAGACCGGCGTCAACCAGGGCTATCAGCGGCTCGACGAGCTGCTGGCCGCGGGCGCGCTGTGATCCCGACCGAACCCGCCGAGCGGCACCGCGCGATCGCTGCCACGTTCACGCAGGTGGTCGCCGGTGTCGCCGACTGGACCGCACCGACACCCGTGAGCGAGTGGACGACGAGCGACGTGCTCGACCACCTCGTCGAGTGGCCGGTCGGGTTCCTTGCCGGCGGTGGCGTCGAGCTCGCCCGGTCCACCGGAGACCCGGTCACCCGCTGGAGTCGGCACACCGCAGCGATGCAGGCGCTGCTCGACGGCCCCGGCCGCGGCGATCAGTTCACGCACCCGATGGCGGGTTCGTTCCCGCTCGCCACTGCGATCGACATGTTCTACACGACCGATGTGTTCATGCACGCGTGGGATCTCGCAGCGGCGAGCGGCCAGCCGGACCCGCTGGACGCGGACGAGGCCGAGCGGGTGTTGCAGGGCATGCTGCCGATCGATGCGATGTTGCGCCAATCAGGGCAGTACGGCCCGCGCGTCGCGGTGCCCGACGAGGCAGCGCCGCAGGATCGGTTGGTGGCGTTCATCGGTCGCGACCCCGCGTGGAGGCCCGCCGGCTGAGCCACGCGTCAGTGGTTGAAAACCTCACCGGGCGGGAACACGACGGGTCCCCGAGAACAAGTGAGGATCCACGTGGCGAAGACCCCGAACAGCACGACCGCTCGACCGACGAAGGCGGCGGGCATCACCAGGTCCGCAGCACCCCGGCCTGCGGCATCGGACGCCGCCGAGCTCGGTGCCGGCGGCGAGCTGCACCAACGCGGCGGCGAGCCGCTGACGACGAACCACGGCATGCCGCTCAGCGACAACCAGAACTCGCTGCGCCAGGGCTCGCGGGGCCCGACGCTGCTCGAGGACTTCGCGCTGCGCGAGAAGATCTTCCACTTCGACCACGAGCGCATCCCGGAGCGGATCGTGCACGCACGTGGCTCCGGCGCCCATGGCTTCTTCGAGTGCACCGCGCCGATCCCCGGGCTGACGCGTGCGTCGCTGTTCCAGACCAAGGGCGAGCGGGTCCCCGTGTTCTGTCGCTTCTCGACCGTTGCCGGCGGCGCCGGTTCTGTCGACACGCCGCGCGACGTGCGCGGCTTCGCGGTGAAGTTCTACACACGCGAGGGCAACTGGGACCTCGTCGGCAACAACATCCCGGTGTTCTTCATCCAGGATGCGCTGAAGTTCCCCGACCTCGTCCACGCGGTGAAGATGGAAGCCGACCGCGCCTTTCCCCAAGCGGCGTCGGCGCACGACACCTTCTGGGATTTCGTGTCGCTGATGCCGGAGTCCACGCACATGATCATGTGGGCGATGTCGGACCGCACCATCCCGCGATCGCTGCGCATGATCGAAGGCTTCGGCGTGCACACGTTCCGGTTCGTGAACGACCAGGGCACCTCGACGTTCGTGAAGTTCCACTGGCGCCCGCGGCTCGGTCTGCAGTCGACGCTGTGGGACGAAGCCGTGAAGCTCGCCGGCGCCGACCCCGACTTCCATCGCCGCGACCTGTGGGAGGCCATCGACTCGGGTGCGTTCCCGGAGTGGGACCTTGCCGTGCAGACGTTCGACCAGGAGCTGGCCGACTCGCTGCCGTACGACATCCTGGACGCCACCAAGGTGATCCCCGAGGAGATCGTGCCGCTGCAGGTGGTCGGCCGCATGGTGCTCGACCGCAATCCGGACAACTTCTTCGCAGAGACCGAGCAGGTGGCGTTCCTGCCGTCGAACATCGTGCCCGGCATCGACTTCAGCAACGACCCGTTGCTGCAAGGTCGGCTGTTCAGCTACCTCGACACGCAGAAGTCGCGCTTGGGTACCACCAACTTCCACCAGATCCCGGTCAACGCGCCGAAGTGTCCGTTCGCCAACTTCCAGCGTGACGGCATGATGCAGACGTTGGTGCCGACGGGTCGTGCCAACTACGAGCCGAACAGCCTCGACCTCGCGGGCGAGCACACCGGTCCGCGCCCGTTGGCCGACGGGTTCGGCACGTACCCCGAGGAGGCCGACGGACCGAAGGTGCGCGAGCGCTCCGCGACGTTCGCCGATCACTACAGCCAGGCTCGGATGTTCTTCCGCAGTCAGACACCCATCGAGCAGACGCACATGGTGTCGGCGCTCGTGTTCGAGTTGTCGAAGGTGTCGCTGGCACACGTCAGGAACCGCATGCTCGCCAACCTCGGCAACGTCGACACGTCGCTCGCCGAGCGGGTCGCCGCCGGCCTCGGTTGTCCTGTACCGGCACCGTCGCCCGCTGCCAGTGATCCGATCGACCTCGAGCTGTCGCCCACGCTGTCCATCGTCAACAAGGCGAAACCGATCCTGACCGGCCGCAAGGTGGGCATCCTGTTCACCGACGGCTCGCCGGCGGCCAAGGTCACCAAGCTCGTGGCCGCGGTGACGAAGGCCGGAGCGACGCCGGTGCTCATCGCGCCGAAGCTGCTGCAGGTGGCGACGAAGCCGAAGCCGATGGACGCCGACGGTCAGCTCGCGGGCACCCCGTCGGTGACGTGTGACGCGATCGCGATCGTGGTCACCGAGCAGGGTGCGGCAGCGCTCGCTGCCGACGCGGCGGCCGTGCAGTTCGTGGCCGACGCCTTCGCCCATCTCAAGGCCATCGGCCACACGCCCGAGGCCCAGGCGCTGCTCGACGCAGCCCGCGTGCAACCCGGAGACGGTGTGGTCGGCCTCGATCGCGACTTCATCGCCGCTGCGGCTCGCCGCTTCTACGAACGTGAAGCGATGGTGCGTCCGCTGCCCTGACCAGCAGCGGTTCGACCGCACCGCCCGATCTGCGCTCCAGGAAGCATTTCATCACGGCATCCGTGATGAAAAGCTTCCGGACGCACTCACCGCGGAGAGGTGTCGGTCTGCGGGTCGAGCTCGGCGACGAGATGCTGGAGGTTGGAGAGCAGTGCCTGCGCGGGCTCGAGCTCGAGACCGAAGCGAGCGAAGATGCGCTCGGGAATGGTGCACGCCTGCTGCCGAAGTCGGGCACCCTGGTCGGTGAGCGAGACGAGCACTCGCCGTTCGTCGGCAGGATCGCGTTGCCGTTCGACGACGCCGAGTTGCACGGGGCGCCGCACGAGTGGGGTGAGCGTGCCGCTGTCGAGGTGCAGCCGCGCACCGAGGTCGCCCATCGACATCGGTGCGTCGCGTTCCCACAGCACGAGCATGGTGAGGTACTGCGGGTAGGTGAGGCCGATCTCGTCGAGCAGCGGACCGTAGGCGCGCACCACGGCCCGGCTCGCGTCGTAGAGCGCGAAGCACAGCTGGTTGTCGAGCTCGAGTTGCGGGATCCGATCGGCCACGAGGGAATCCTATCCACTGCATGTTGTGCAAGTATCTCGGACACAATAGGATTGTGCACAACTGAATACCCCACGACCCTCACGACACACCACGGAGACTGCGATGAAGACGATCTACACGGCAACTGCGACGGCAACCGGCGACGGGCGCAACGGCCACACGGCCAGCGAGGACGGCATCCTCGACGTGGATGTGCGCGTTCCCAAGGAGATGGGTGGCCCCGGCGGCGCCACCAACCCCGAGCAGCTGTTCGCCGCCGGCTACGCGGCCTGCTTCCACTCGGCACTGAAGTTCGTGGGTGCTGCCGAGCAGGCCGATCTCGACGGCACCGAGGTCTCGGCGAGCGTCTCGATCGGCACGCTCGACACGGGCGGGTTCGGGCTGGCGGTCGAGCTCGACGTGCACATCCCCGGCCTCGAGCACGATGCGGCGCTGGCACTGGTCGAGAAGGCGCACCAGGTGTGCCCCTACTCGAACGCCACTCGCGGCAACGTCGAGGTCGCGCTCACCGTCATCTGACGCGCCCGTCATCGCTGTTGCGGAACGGCTGGGCGTCTGCTTCCGTGACCTGTCAGCGCGGCGCGGCGCCGGCCATGACGGCGAGGAACTCGTCGCGGTCGGGTCCGAGTGTGGGCGCCGGCGGCCGTTCGTCCTTCTTCGCGTGTGCGGCGAACGCCGCGCTCATCACCCTCTCGTCGCGCAGCAGGGCATCGGGCGCGTCGAGCATGTTGAACGAGCGGAAGAACGCGCGGAAGACGTCGGCGTCGGTGCGGCTGGCGGGTAGCAGGCCGGTGAGCACGAAGTCGCGCGTGGCCGCAGCCATCGCGTCGGGTTCGCTGCCGTCGCGCATCGCGCCGTGCAGCTTGATCCGGTCGGCGTCCTGGCGCACGGCCACCGTGTAGTGCGGTTCCAGTTCCGTGCGCACGGCTGCATCCATCGCGTGCGCCAGAGCCACTCGGTCGCGGCCGTGCGCAGCGAGCGCGTTCGACAGCGACTCCGCGGCGATGCCCGCCAGTGAGCACCCCTTGCCGTACCACGGGTTGGTGGCGAGCGCTGCGTCGCCGATGACCACGAGCCCGGTGGCGACGGGTTCGCCGTCGATCACGAAGCGGCGGACCCGGTTCTTCAGGCGGGCCATCGACTCGACGTCGGTGATCGGCTCGGCGAGCCCGTCGGCGGTCCACGGTTCGAGCGGCTTCAGCGTGCGGATCGCCGCCTCCCACGCGTCGGCGTCGCGCAGCGCCATCAGCTCGCGGTCGCTGGTGGGCACACCGAACGTGATCGAGAACGTGCGGTTGTCGCCGTAGAACCCGGCGAAGGCCACGTAGCCGAGGTCGCCGCCGGCGCCGTCCTTGGTGAGCAGCGGCAGCTCCTGCCCGTCGCGCAGGCGGTAGAAGCGGGAGAGGTACACGATGCCGGCCTCGCTCTGCTCCTCGACCGGTTGCACGGGCCCGCCGAGGGCTGCGATCCACTCGAGCACCGGCGAGTTGCGCCCGCCGCCCACCACCACCAGGTCGGCTTCCACTGCGCTGCCGTCCTCCAAGCGGAGGCCGCGCACGTCGGCGCCCTCGGCGAGCAGCCCTGCGACGCCGACGCCGCCGCGCCACGTGACGCCCGGTTCGGCGGTGACCGCACGGCGCAGCACCCATTCGATCGTGAGCCGCCGGCAGCAGAGCAGTGCCAGGTCGTCGTCGCCGGGTCGAGGCTCGCGATCCTCGATGTCGGGCGGCAGGATCCGTTCGACGGAGATCTCGGTAGCGCCTTGCGCGAGCAGCTCGTCGAGCACGTCGGGCGCGCGGTCGAGCAGGATCCGACGCAGTCGCGCCAGCAGCGCGTGCGACTGACGGGCGTGCGGTGCGCCGCGGCGGTCCCATCCGTCGAACGCTTCGTCGGCGGTGGCCGGCAGGTCGGTGTCGTCGCGTTCGTACACGGTGACGCGGTGGCCGTCGCGGGCGAGCACGAGCGCGGCGAGCATGCCCGACATGCCGCCGCCGACGATCGCGATCGTCTGTGGGTCGAGGGTGCGGGCCGTTGGCGAGTCCGTCATGAGATGCTCCCGAGGAAGTCGATGAGCGCCGCGTTCACTTCGTCGGGGCGCTCCTGTTGGGTCCAGTGCCCGCAGCCCTCGAGGATGATCGAGCGGTGCAGCTTCGGCAGCGTGCGGTCGAAGGCGGCGATGGCCGGAGCGCCCCACACGGTGGGGCCGTCGCGGTCGCCGCCGATGAACAACGCGGGCACGTCGATGTGCGCGCCGCGGAACGCGGCGAGGTCTTCCCAGTCGCGGTCCACGTTGCGGTAGCGGTTGAGCGGACCGCGGAAGCCGGTGTGCTCGAACTCGCTGGTGTACACCTCGAGGTCCGCATCGGTGAGCCATGCGGGCATCTGCTCGGGCCGGTGGAAGCGGTCCTTCATCAGGCCGCCGCGGCGCACGGTGGCGACCGTGCCCTTGGTGATGTCGGGCGGCGGTGCGTCGCCGGACGCGGTGAACATGAAGCCGAGCAGCCAGTCGCGCACGTCGGCCTCGATCTCTGCTTCGGCCCGGCCGGGTTCCTGGAAGTACTCGACGTAGAACTCCTCGTCACCGGCCATCGCGCGCATCGCCGTGGAGGGGCGCACCTCGCCGGGAGGGGCGAACGGCACCGACAGGCCGGCGACCGCGGTGAACACGTCGGGCCGCAGCATCGCCGAGTTCCAGGCGATGGGCGCGCCCCAGTCGTGACCGACGATGACGGCCGTGTCGTGACCGAGTGCGGCGACCACGCCGACGTTGTCGGCGACCTTGCGCACCATGCGGTAGTCCTCCACCGCCAGCGGCTTCGAGGAACGGCCGTAGCCGCGCACGTCGATGGCCACCGCGCGGTACCCGGCCGCGGCGAGCGCGGGCAGCTGATGGCGCCACGAGTACCACGACTCGGGGAAGCCGTGCACCATCAGCACGAGCGGGCCGTCGCCGGCTTCCACGCAGTGCACGCGGCCGTCGCCGACGGTGACCACGTGCGATCGGCAACCGTCGGGGATCGCGCTCACGGGCGCGTGGCGATCTGCCCGGCGCGGGCGCCCTCGACGTAGCCGTCGTCGGCGCTCCACGTGATCTCGCCGTTCACCACCACGGTGTCGACACCCTCCTGGCGACGGATCCAACGGATCCCGTCGCCGGGGAAGTCGTCGGAGGTGATCTCCGGCCCGCGCCCGATGTGCTCGGCGTCGAACACCACGACGTCGGCGGCATTGCCGGCGGCGAGCAGGCCGCGGCCCTTGATGCCCCAGATGGTGGCCGGGTCGAGCGTGATCTTCTTCACCGCCGCCTCGAGCGTGAGCGACTTGGTGCCGCGCACGAACTCGGAGAACAGGAAGCCGGTGTCGCCGAACGTGGAGAACGACCCGACGTGTGCGCCACCGTCGGATGCGCCGACGTGCACGAAGGGATGCGCGAGCAGCTCGCCGACCACCGGCGAGTTGTTGTGGCCGATGGACTCACGGATGAACCAGGTGCCGAGGTCTTCGTCGAGCGCGAGGTCGACCACCGTGTCGCCGTGCGTGGCGCCGCGCTCGCGGGCGATGTCGTCGATGTTGCGGCCGATCAGGTCGTTGTTGCGAGCGTGCACGACATCGCGCACCACGAACCCGCCCGCGCCGAGGCCGCCGTTGGGTCGCCGCGCCAGCGAGTTCATCTCGTCGACGAGCGCCTGCCGGCCGGCTGCCACCGCAGCGACCTTCTCGGCATGGTCGCGCAGCGAGGCGACCTTCCACCACGACGGCATGGTGAGCAGCATCAGGCTGCGCTGATCGAGCGTGAAGCTGATGTCGATCGGTCGGGTCTGCACCTGCGGCCACACCGCGGCACCACGGGCACGAGCGGCTTCGACCGCGGCCATCACGCGCGCCACACCCTTGTGGTTGGCGGCGGAGTGGAACAGCGGCGAGAGCGTGGTGGTGATGCCGTGACGCAGCGACAGCTCGGCGAGCTGCTCGACGCGGGCGATGGTGAGCTCGGTGTCGTAGAACTCGTGCACGATCTGCAGCACCGCGTCGCGCTCGCCGAGCACGGCCGACAGCGCGTCGAGCTCGGCGGGTGCTGCCCAGCGGCTGGGCACCGGTCGGTACGACTCGTCGATGTCGACGAAGCTGGTGCTGAGACCGATCGCCCCGGCGTCGAGGCACACGCGCAGCAGGTCGGCCATCGCGCGGATCTCGTCGGCGGTGGCCGCACGCGTCTGCGCCTCCGCACCCATCACGTACATCCGCAGCACCG
>CAZWCU010000187.1:0-8618 GCA_964632715.1 uncultured Bifidobacterium sp.
TGTCCAGAACCCCGAGTGGGACGATTCCTGTCCAGAATCAGAGCAGGCGGTTGTCGATGAGGCGGACGTCGCCGAACCAGACGGCGGTGACCGCCACGGCGTCGCGCTCGACGCTTGTGAGCGACTCGAGCGTCTCCGGATGCACGATCTCGAGGTGCTCGAACGCGGCCAGCGGTTCGGCGTCGACCACGGCGCGCCCCGCTGCCACGAGCGCGGCGACGTCGCGCTCGCCCGCGGCCAGGGCGTCGGCGACGGCCTGCAGTGCCTGCGGCACACACCCTGCCGCGGCGCGCTGCGCCGGGGTGAGTCGACGGTTGCGGCTCGACATCGCCACACCGTCGGCGTCGCGCACGGTGGGCATCGCGGCCACTTCGATGCCCATGTCGAGATCGGCCGACATGCGGCGGATGACGGTGAGCTGCTGGTAGTCCTTCTGGCCGAACACGGCGACGTCCGGTCGCACGGCACCGAACAGCTTGGCCACCACGGTGGTGACGCCGCGGAAGTGCCCCGGACGGAACGCACCCTCCAGCCGGTCGGCGATGGCGCCCGGCTCGACGTGCGTGTCGAACCCGTTGGGGTACATCGCCGCCGCGGTGGGGGCGTACACCGCGTCGACACCCGCAGCCGCGCAGATGGCGAGGTCGTCGTCGAGCGGGCGCGGGTAGGCAGCGAAGTCGTCCGGCCGGTTGAACTGCAACGGGTTGACGAAGATGCTGACCACCACCGCATCGGCGCGCTCGCGCGCGTCGTGCACCAACGCCATGTGGCCGTCGTGGAGCGCGCCCATCGTGGGCACGAGGGCGACGCGTCGGCCGGCGACGCGCTGCGCGTCGCTCCACGAGCGCATCGCGTCGGGAGTGTCGAAGACCTGCATCGTGCTCATCGCACGAACGCCGACGGGCAGAGGTCGCGGTACGCGGGATCGGTGCCGGTGGCGACGGCACTGACGATCGCGTTCGTGCACGCCGCGGCGAAGCACTCTGCGCCGGCTTCGAGCACCGCGTTGAGCCACCCGATGCGGGGACGTCGTGGCGGGCTTCCGATGGCCGACCCGTCGGGCCGGCCGCCGAGATCGTCGCGCCCGGTGGAGAGCCCGAAGATGGTGTCTCCGTCGAGCATCGAGTGCACCGGCCGAACCGCGCGTGCAAGTCCGTCGTGCGCGACCGACGCCAGCTTGCTGCACTCCGCCTTGCTGAGTGCCGCGGTGGTGACCACCAGGCCGATCGTGGTGTTGAGCGGTGGCACGGCCGCATCCATGTGGACGCGTAGCGCCGATCGATCGGCCGCGCTCGGGCGGCGCAGGCGAACGTTGCCGGGCATCCACGGCAGTCCGGTGGCCGGGTCGATGACGGAGCCGGCTGCATTCACGACGGCCAGCGCCGCCACCACCGTCCCGTTGGACAGCACGGTCGACGCCGTGCCCACGCCTCCCTGCAGTCCGCGAGCGCGGGCGCCGGTGCCTGCGCCGACCGCGCCGTTGGCCGCGGCCCTCGCCCGTGCGGCGGCAGCGGCCCGGCGACCGAAGCCGGCGTCGGGCCGATGCGCGAACGTGCCGCCGCGGCCGAGATCGAAGATGACGGCGGTGGGCACGATCGGCACCACGTGGTCGGCCTCGACGCCCACCTTGAACCCGACACCGCGTTCCTGCAGGTGCGCCATCACCCCGTCGGCCGCCGCCAGCCCGAACGCGCTGCCGCCGGTGAGGCAGATGGCGTGCACCGTGTGCATGGTGGCGGTGGGGTGCAGCAGGTCGGTCTCACGCGTGCCCGGTCCGCCGACGCGCACGTCGACGCCGCCGACGGTGCCATCGGGCAGCAGCACGACGGTGGTGCCGGGTCGCCAACCGCGCCCGACCCGTTGCGCGTGCCCGACCCGAACGCCGGGCACGTCGGTGACGCACCCCTGACCGGTCACGACGAGGTGCTGGCCTGCACAGTGGGGACGGGCAAGATGGTGTCGTCGCTGTTGGTGAGCGTGCGCAGGGCGCCGACACCGAGGATGTAGAGCGGGCAGGCGGCGAGGACGACCTTGGCGAGCGTGTTGTGATCCGGCAGGTCGGCGGTCATGAACAGCATGATGGCCAGCCATGTGACCGTGACCGCCACGGTGACCGGCCGGAAGCGACGCACCTGCATGGGGTGCACGAACTTCCAGTTGGTGAGGCAGGTGAGCGCGAGGATGACGCACGTCGCGGCCGTGACCCACGGCGGGGACTCCAACAGGTACAGCGTGGGCACGATCATGTTCCACTCGCCGGGGAAGCCGCGGAAGTAGAGGTCGTCGGTCATCTGGTCGGTGCGCGACATCCACAGCGCCGACATGAACAGCACGAACGCGCCGATGTACAGCGACCACCCGTCGGGCAGCATGTCGAAGCGGTGCATGAACAGCACGGGAATGACGATGCAGGTGACGAAGTCGATGATGAGGTCGAGCGTGTAGCCGTCGATGCGCGGCACGTGGTCGCGCACGCACCAGGCGCGGGCCACGGGCCCGTCGACACCGTCGAGCACCATCGCCACCACCAGCCACACGATGGCCTCACGCGGCTGACCGTCGGCCACCGCGATGAGTCCGAACATGCCGCAGATGGACCCGAGCGCGGTGAAGCAATGCACCAGCCAGCCCTTGGCGACGGGATGACGCAGCGTGGCAACCTGCTGATTGGACTGCGTGGACATGCCGCTGGTGGCTCGTTCCGTCGGGGCCGCCGGAAGCGGACCGTGTGGGCATACATGCTAACGCTCCGTGGCGGTAGCGTCGCCTCATGCGTCATCGGGTGCGGGCGGCGGTCTCGCGAACGGCAGGTCAGAGCGTGCGCCGATCGTGGGCGTGGGCGTGTCGCGTGGCGTCCATCGGGCCCCACGACCCGGCCGGTCGTCGGTTCGGCCGCTTCGGGGAAGGCAGCATCATCTGCTTCCCGCCGAACACCATCTTCAACGAGCACTTCATCCACATCGGCGCCGGCACGATGATCGGCCCCCAGGTGACGCTCTCCGCCGGCATGGTGCCCGGACAGCAGTGCCTCGCCGATCCGGTGGTGAGCATCGGCGACCGGTGCCTCATCGGCAAGGGCAGCGGCATCGTCGGCCACTTCGGCATCCACATCGGCAACGACGTGTGGACGGGGCACCACGTGTACATCACCGACCAGAACCACGGCTACGACGACATCACACGGCCCATCTCGCAGCAGTCGCAGCCCGAGCAGGCCGTCGAGATCGGCGACGGGTCGTGGCTCGGGTTCGGCACGGTGGTGCTGCCCGGGGCACGCATCGGCAAGCACGTCACCATTGGCGCCAACTCGGTGGTCACCGGCGACATCCCGGACTACAGCGTCGCCGTCGGCGTTCCGGCCAAGGTCATCCGCCGCTACGTGGAGGGCGCCGGCTGGGAACGAGTGTCCTGACCCGTTTCGTCAGGCCTTCACGTCGCCGCCGAGCTCGCCGGGCGGCGAGCACAGCGGTACGTCGTTGCCCTTCACCCCTGCGGTGAAGTCGAGCACGACGTTGGACACCGGGCCACCACCGACGACGGTCTCGGAATACGGGCGCAGCTCGAAGCGGCGCAACGTCTCGGTGTAGCGACGACGGTCGGCGAGCACCAACCGGTAGTTCTCCTCGAAGACCGCCAGCCGATCGCGGTCGTTGTCGTTGTCGACCGGGATCGCGACGAGCTGGTCGAGCATCTGCTCGAGGATGAGGGTGGACTCGTCGACGATGTCGGCGCGCTGCAGCATCTGCTCCTCGGTGGGGTTCTCGATGTAGCCCCCCTCGATGTCGGTGAGCGCCTCGCGGCGAGCGGTGGCGTCGGCGCAGATCTTCTCCGCCGCGACCCTCCAGCTGGTGTCCTCCATCTGGTACACGCCCTTGTCGGACGCGAACGCGAAGTAGTAGATCCACATCGCCGCCATGAGGAGGCAGCCGAGGACAAGGATCGCCTTCACCCAGCCGCGTGTGGGCGTGTGCGGAGGTTCGACGGGCGACTGGACGGGAACTGCGGTCTTCACGACTTTTCCTTCGGTCGGTAGCTGACGGCCAACTGTGCAACGGCGCCACCGATGCCGGCCACGGTCGCCACGACGGCGCCGGTCCAGCCGGTGAGCTCGAGGTCGAACGCGCGGTCGAGCGACCAGCGGCCCGCCCCCATCGTGCCGACCGCGACAGCGACGACGGCGATGGACGCGCAGTACTCCCAGCCCTGATTGGGCTTGAAGATGAAGAACCCGACCTTCCAGTGCTCGACCACGATGGCGACCACCATCACGCCCACCATGCCCGCGGCCGCGAGCGGCGTGAGCAGGCCGGCGGCGAACATCAGGCCGGCGCCGATCTCGGTGGCAGCGGCCAGGCGTGCCTGCCACAGCGGCCACTTCATGCCGATGGAGCCGAACCAGCGGGCGGTGCCGGCCAGGCCGCCCCCGCCGAAGACCTTGTTGTAGCCGTGGTACGCCAGGAACACACCGAAGACGAGTCGGAGCAACAGCAGGCCGAAGTCGAGTTGCTGCATGCGGCCACGCTACGCCGTGACGCATGCCTCGCCACATTCGTCGGCCGGTTGTCACACCCCGATGGTAGAACGGTCGTCATGGGGGAGGGAACAGACATTCCAGCAGCGCGCGGCCGCTTGCGCCTGGCGTTCCAGCTCATCCGCGCCCTCGTGCGTCACCACAAGCGCACGTTCTTCACCGCGGTCAGCGGCGCCGCGGTGTTCGCCGCGTGCACGGTGCTGTCGGCCGCCGTGGTGCGACTCATCATCGACGACCTCATCAATCCCCGGTTCAACGAAGGGTCGGTCGAGACCAGCAGGGTCGTCACCGTGCTCGGCGTGCTCATCCTCGTCGGCTTCGTGCGGGCGGCCGGCGTGGTCGTGCGCCGCACCTGGGCCGGGCGCACCACGTGGCGTGTCACCGAGACGCTCACCACCGAGGTCATCGACCGGCTCACCGAGCAGCCGGCGCCCTGGCACCGCAGTCAGAGCACCGGCGACCTCATCACTCGCGCCGGCGTCGACGCCGAAGCCGCCACCGCCGTGCTCGGGCCGCTGCCCTTCGCGTCGGGTGTGGTGGTCCTCGTCGGCTTGTCGAGCGCGTGGCTGGTGGTCACCGACCTACCGCTCGGGCTCGCCGCGGTCGCGGTGTTCCCCCTGCTCATCGCGCTCAACGTCGGTTACCAGCGCCGAGTCGACCACTTCTACAACACCGCGCAGGACGAACTGGGCAAGCTCAGTGCAGCGGTGCACGAGAGCTTCGACGGTGTCGCGGTCGTCAAGTCGTTCGGTGCCGAGAGCCGCGAGACCGAGCGGTTGGCGGTCATCGCTCGCCGGCTCCGCGAGGCGCGCCTCGGCGCAGTGCGTTTGCGCAGCACGTTCGAGGCGTTGCTCGACGGCATCCCCACCGTCGTCAACATCCTCCTGCTGGTGGGCGGCACCTACCGCGTCCGCGCCGGCGAGATGACCGTCGGCGAGCTCGCCAGCTTCATCTACCTGTTCACGCTGCTCGTGTTCCCGCTGCGTCTCATCGGCTTCACCCTGTCGGAGGTGCCGCACTCCTTGGCGGGGTGGAACCGCATCCGCGACCTGCTCGATCAACCGGTCGCGCCAGACCCTGCCCTCACCCGCCTGGTGAGCGACGACGACCGGGTGGTGCTGTCCGGTGTGCGCTTCAGCCACGACGGCGAGCGCGACGTGTTGCTCGGTGTCGATGCCGTCATCGAAGGCGGCCGCACCGTTGCAGTGGTCGGCGCCACCGGCGCGGGCAAGACCACGCTGCTGCACATCCTCGCCGGCCTCATCGCGGCGGACTCCGGCTCGGTCTCGCTGCCTGCGGGCGGCGCTCGCATCGTCTTCCAGGAGCCGTTCCTGCTCGCCGGTTCGGTCTACGACAACATCACGCTCGGCGCCGAAGTGCCGGCCGACGCGGTCGACGTGGCGTTGGCGGTGGCGGAAGCGCAGTTCGTGCACGACCTGCCGTCGGGTCTGGCCACCGAGCTCGGCGAGCGCGGCGTCGGTCTGTCGGGTGGCCAACGCCAGCGCATCGCGCTCGCACGAGCGCTCGTGCGGCGCCCGGCGGTGCTGCTGCTCGACGACACCACCTCCGCGCTGGACCCCACCACCGAGGCCAAGGTGCTGGCCAACTTGCGGGTCGCGCTCAGCCACACCACGGTCGTCGCGGTGGCCAGCCGTCCGTCCACCATCGCGCTCGCCGACGACGTGCTCTACCTCGACGAAGGTGTGGTGGTCGCTCACGGACGCCACGACGAGCTGATGCAGCTGGTGCCGGCCTACCGCACGCTGATCGAGGCCTTCGAGCACGACCGCGCCGAGCTCGACGCGCAGGTCGACGGCGTCACGGTGGTGCAGCCATGACCGAGCCCATCAGTCGCTGGTCGGCGGTCGAGACCATCGGCCGCGGCGTGCGCGCCGCGCCGGCGCTGCGCACCGGCTTCGGCCTCACGCTCGCACTCGCGATGGTGGGTGCCGGCGGCCGCGTCGTCATCCCCATCCTCGTGCAGCAAGCCATCGACCGTGGCTTCCCGGCCGACGGCGTGCGCGTCGACATCGTCACCACCATGGCCGTGGTCGCGTTCTTCGTCATCATCCTGGCCACCTGGGCGCAGCGCACGGCGGTCGCCCGCCTCGGCCGGCGCAGCGAGGAGGCGCTCTACGCGCTGCGAGTGCGCCTGTTCGAGCACATCCACCGGCTCAGCATCGCCGACCACAGCGAGGAGCGGAAGGGTGCGCTCGTCGCGCGCGTCACCAGCGACGTGGAGACCCTCGCCCAGTTCTTCCAGTGGGGTGGCCTCGCGTGGTTGCTCGACGGCACGCTCATGCTGCTGGTGGCCGGCGTGATGCTCGCCTACGACTGGGTGCTCGCGGTGGTCGCGTTCGTCGTCGCCGCGCCGCTCGCGTACGTGCTGCGCCGTGTGCAGAGCCACCTGTCGCGCGCGTACGACAAGGCTCGGAGCAAGAACGCCGACGTGATGACCCAGATCAGCGAGCTCGTTGCCGGCGCCGAGACGCTGCGCGTGTACGACGCCGGCCCGCACTACGCCGCGCAGGTCGAGCAGGCCAGCCACGAGCGCTCCAACTCGTTCATCCGCGCCGGCACCATCGGCGCATTCCTGTTCCCGTCGGGCGAGGTGTTCAGCGTGTTCACCGTCTCGGCAGTGGTGTCGGTCGGGCTCATCCGCGGTCCGGCCAGCGGCCTCACCGCGGGCGCGATGGTGGGCTTCGTGTTCCTCACCTACCGGTTCCTCGAACCCATCGCCGAGTTCACCGAGGTGCTCGACCAGACCCAGACCGCGGTCGCCGGCATGCGGCGCGTCCTCGGCGTGCTCGAGATCCCCGTCGGCCCGCCCGAGCCGGAGGTGCCGGTGGCGCTGCCCCCCGGCTCGCTCGCGGTCACCATCGACCGGGTCGACTTCAGCTATCGCAGCCGCGGCGACAGCGACGAGCCGCCGGTGCTGGTCAACGTCTCCGCGCACATCCCCGCGGGCCAACAGGTGGCCGTGGTCGGCGAGACCGGCTCCGGCAAGACCACGCTCGGCCGGCTGATCGCCCGCCTCGCCGACCCCTCGGCCGGCACCGTACTGGTGGGCGGCGTGCCGCTCACCCGCGTGTCGAACGCCGACCTGCGCACTCGGCTCACCGTCGTGCCGCAGGAGCCGTTCCTGTTCGAAGGCAGCATCGCCGCCAACCTGCTGTTCGCGAAGCCGAAGCTCTCCATGGCCGACCTCGAGCGCGCCATCGACGAGCTCGACCTGCGCGACTGGCTCGACACGCTGCCCGACGGCATCGACACCGAGGTCGGCCAACGCGGCACGCAGCTGTCCGCGGGCGAGCGCCAGCTGGTCGCACTCATCCGGGCGTCGCTGGTCGATCCCGCGGTGCTGGTGCTCGACGAGGCCACCTCTTCGGTCGACGCGCTCACCGAGGTGCGGCTGTCGCACGCGCTCGAGAAGCTCGCATCGGGTCGCACCACCATCGCCATCGCGCACCGCCTCTCCACCGCAGCCCGCGCGGATCGCGTGCTGGTGCTCGACCACGGTCGCCTGGTGCAGGACGGCTCGCATGCCGAGCTGGTGCAGCGCGAGGGGGCCTACGCCCGCATGTACGACGCCTGGGTCACCGCCACCTCTGCCGGCTGAGTCGGGCGGCGTCGAGCCGCCATCTCGTCAGGTGCCGGTGTCGAACGGTATCGGGCCGGTCACCGAGTCGATCTCGCAGCGCACCGCATCACCCGAGTCGGCGAAGGTGGTGGCGTGGAACTCCGACGTCTCGCCCGGTGCCACGTCGTTCACGCGTGCGATGTCGGTGTCGAGCGTGTCGCCGCCCACGCTGTAGCGGATGGTGATGGTGTAGCTGCGCGTCTCGTCGTCGAGGTTGCTGATGGTGCCGTCGAGCGTCACCAGGCCGTCGTCGGCGGTGTCGCACCGGTCGATGCTGGCCTCGTGCGGGCCGGCCTCGCTGAATGCGTCGATCTCGCGCAACACCAGGCGGGTCAAGTGGAAGCCGACCGCCGATGCGCCCATGGCAGCGAAGGAGAGCACGATGCCGGCGAGCGCGTACGCGCGGCCGCTGCCGCGACGGAGGGCGATCACGCCGAAGACGATGGC
>CAZWCU010000188.1:0-8511 GCA_964632715.1 uncultured Bifidobacterium sp.
GCAAGCACGGGTACCAGACCGTCGGCGACATCGCCTACCGCGACGACGAGGGCTACCTCTACATCTGCGACCGCAAGAAGGACATGATCATCTCCGGTGGCATGAACATCTACCCGGCCGAGATCGAGGCGGCGCTCGAGCATCACCCCGACGTGCTGGAGGTCGCGGTGTTCGGCACGCCCAGCGACGAGTGGGGCGAGAACGTGCACGCCGTGGTGGTCGTGCGCGAGGGCGGCTCGATGACCGACACCGACGTGATGGAGTTCGCCCGCGAGCACCTCGCGCACTACAAGGTGCCGAGGTCGGTGACGTTCATCGACGAGCTCCCCAAGACCGGCAGCGGCAAGATCCTCAAGCGCGAGCTGCGCGCCCCGTTCTGGGCCGGCCGCGCCAGCCAGGTCTGAAGCCCGTCGATCCCTCAGGTCGACGATGAGATGCGGTCCCACCGCACCGCAACGCCGACAGAGCGTCAGTCGAACTCGGTGAGGACTTCGGTGAGGGTGGCGCGGCCGATGGCCGGCATCGACGTGCTGTCGTCGCCGGTCATGTAGGCGAGCGACAGGTTCAACGCCCAGCCGGCGGCGCGGCGCCAGGTGTGCTCGTCGATGTGGGCGGCCGCCCGGTACTGCGCGCGTTCGGTCGGTGGGAACAGCATCCACGCCAGCGCCAGGTCGGTGGCCGGGTCGCCGGCGCACATGTCGCCGAAGTCGATGACGGCACTGAGCCGGCCGTCGAGCGTGAGCATGTTCGACGGGTGCAGGTCGCCGTGCAGCCACAGCGGCGGGGCGTCCCACGCGGGCGTCGAGCGGAGGTCGTCCCACACGCGCAGCACGCGCGGCGTGTCGATGAGCGCCTCGAGCAGATGCGCTCGATCGACCACAGCCTCCGCACGTGCCTGCAGTGACACACCTCGGAACGGGTTGGTGGGCGTGTCGGGCGGTGCGGGCCGGTGCAGCGCCTCGATGAACGACGCGAGCACGACGGCCGTCGCACCGAGGTCGGTGGGCGGCGAGTCGGCTGCGGTGTCGCCGGGCAGCCAGCGGCACACGCTCCACGCCCACGGGTACTGATGGTCGGGCGTGCCGCAGAACCACGGCACCGGCACGTCGAGCGGCAGCTGCGGGGCCAGCGTGGGGAGCCACCGCTGTTCGTTCACCACCAGCTCGGCGGCGGCCGCTCGTCGGGGCAGACGCACCAGCCACTGCTCGCCGACGCGGACGATGGTGTTGTCCCACCCGTTGGCGACGATGCGCACGGGCAGCGCCGCCAGTTCGGGGCACTGCGCGGCCAGGAGGCCGGCGACCAGCGGCTCGTCGATGTCGATCTCCGCGGCCGGCGTGGCCATCAGTAGCCCAGGCGTTCGACCCGGTCGGCCTTGCGCTGCCAGTCCTTGTCGACCTTCACGAACAGTTCGAGGAACACGCCCTCCGGCAGCTGCGCACGAGCGAGCTTGCCGACCTCCTTCAACACGAGGCCGCCCTTGCCGATGACCATGCCCTTCTGGCTCTCGCGCTCGACGATGATCTCCACTCGGATGCGCGGCCACTCCCACTCGCTCACACGCGTGGCGATGCTGTACGGCAGTTCGTCGTGCGTGACGGCGAGCAGCTGCTCGCGGACGAGCTCGGCCACCCACTGCTCCTCGGGCTGATCGCTGACCGTATCGGCCGGGAAGTACTGCGGGCCTTCTGGCAGCTTCGACTGGAGGAACGCGACCAGCTCGGGGATGCCCTTGCCGGTGCGGGCCGAGACGGGGAAGTACTCCGACGCGCCGAGCGAGGTGAGCGCGGTGAGCTGGCCGAGCACTTGGTTCTGCTTGGCGGCGTCGATCTTGTTGAGGATGACGACGGCGGTGCTCATGTCGAGGTGGCTGGCCACCCACTTGTCGCCGCTGCCGAACGGCTTGGTGGCATCGACGACGAGGCACACCACGTCGACGTCGCTGACGCTGTCGAGCGCGGTGGCGTTCACCCGCTGGCCGAGCGCGGTGACCGGCTTGTGCAGGCCGGGCGTGTCGACGAACACCAGCTGCGACTCGGGGCTGCTGAGCACGCCCATGATGCGGTGGCGCGTGGTCTGCGGCTTGTCGCTGACGATGCTGACCTTGCGGCCGCACATCGCGTTGACCAGCGTGC
The DNA here is from genome assembly GCA_964632715.1 of uncultured Bifidobacterium sp. Taxonomy (GTDB): domain Bacteria; phylum Actinomycetota; class Acidimicrobiia; order Acidimicrobiales; family Ilumatobacteraceae; genus UBA668. The sequence goes on from CAZWCU010000188.1 coordinate 2,136, forward strand.
TCTTGCCCACGTTGGGCCGGCCGACGAGTGTGACGAATCCGCTGCGCATCAGGTGGGCAACGCTACCGGCGGTCAGGGGACCGACGTGGCGGCCGTCGCCGCGGTGGTGCCGGTGGTGCTCGGCGTGGTGGTGGCCGACGGCGTCGCGGAGGCCAGCAACCCCTGGTAGTCGAGGCGGGTGAGCAACTCTCCGGCCGCGATCAACTCGCCGTCGGGACCGGACACCTGCTGGTTGAAGGTGACCTGGCCGATGCCGCGGCTGTTGTCGAGCAAGGTCAGCACCAGTTGTGCGATCACGAGGCGCTGGTCGCCGGCGGGGATGGTGTCGAAGAAGCCCTCCGGCAGCACCACCTGCGCGACGCCCAACCCGTCGGTGGCGACGGTGATCTCGGCGTCGAGAGGGATCGCGCTGCGCAGCCCGCGACCGAGGTCGCCCTCCGGCTTGCCGTCCTTCAGCGCATCGATCAGCTGCGAGAGCGCGAACTCGGGGGGCAGCCGACTGGGGACGAAGTTCAGCCGACCGCTGGCGATGTAGTACAGGCGGACGGTCTCGGCCTGCACGTCGGTGGTGGTGCTCTCCAGCCCGGTGGTGGTGGTGACGGCCTCGGTGGTGGTGATCTCGACCGTGGTCGACGGCGGCAGCGTGTCGTCGAGGCCGAACGGCGGGTCGACACCGGTGACCCGGCCGTCGTCGACGACGCTGCACGCGACGGTGAGCGCGGTGAGGGTGCCGGCCATCAGGAGTACTCGAACACGCATCAGGTGGCCTCCAGGAAACTGACCATGAATCGGGCGCCGCCGCCGGGGCGATCTTCCACCCAGGCTTCGCCGCCGTGCGCCTGCGCGTGCTCGGCGACGAGTGCGAGGCCGAGACCGGTGCCCACTCGGTGCCGGGCGGCGCTGCCGCGGGCGAAGCGTTCGAAGATGCGCGAGCGTTCGCCACGGGCCACGCCGGGCCCGGCGTCGTCGACGCCGAGCACGAGGGCGCGTCGGCCGCGCATCGCGGCGAACACCCGAACCGGACCGCCACCGTGCGCGCTGGCGTTCTCGAGCAGGTTGGCGAGGATGCGTTCGAAGCGGAGCTTGTCGAGCCGCACCAGCGTGGGCACGTTGCGGTCGACGTCGATCTCCACCTCCGCGAACCCGTAGCGGTGGGCGATGCGCGGGATCAGCTCGCGCGGGTCGACCTCCTCGCGGTGCAGCTCGGTGGAGCCGGCGTCGATGCGGGAGAGCTCGAGCAGGTCCATCACCATGCTGTCGAAGCGGCGCACCTGGCTGACCACCACGTCGAGCGCTTGCTGCGTGCGGTCCGGGAGGTCGGGGGGGGGGCCGTCGAGCATTTCCACCGCGGCGGTGAGGGCGGTGATCGGTGAGCGCAGTGCGTGGCTGACGTCGCTGGCGAACCGGGCTTCGCGCTCCAGGCGGGTCTGCACCGCGTCGGCCATGTCGTTGAACGAGCTGGCGAGGCGATCGAGGTCGGGGTCGCTCTCCGCGGGCATGCGGGCGTCGAGGCCGCCGGAGGCGATCTCGCCCGCGGCGGAGGCCACGCGCGAGAGCGGGCGCAGCAGACGGCGGCTGGTCCACCAGCCGAGGAAGCCGGCGAGCAGGATGGTGACGCCGGTGCCGACGAGCAGTGCGGTGGCGATGGCGCGCAGGTTGCGCTCGGTGCCGTCCATCGGGAACGCCTCGAAGTACTGCGCATCGGTGGCCGGCATGCTGATGCCGACGGCGACGTACGGGTCGCCGAGGTACTGGAACCGCTGCCGGCCGCTCTGGCCCTGGGCGACAGCGGTGCGCAGTTCGAGCGGGAACGCCTCGATGGGGTAGCGGGCGTCGGGAGCGAACGGCCGGCCGGCGACGATGAGCAGCGGGAAGCCGCCGGTCTCGGTGCGCAGGTCGAGCGTGTCGAACTGCTGGTTGGCGAGCAGTTGATCGCGCACGAACTTCGCGTTGGTGAACGCCTGCGTCTGCGCGGTCTGCTGCCGTTGGTCGATGAGGAACGAGCGCGCGACGGCGAAGGTGGTGACGGCGAGGCCGAGGCTGGCGAGCAGCGCGGTGAGCGAGAAGAACAGTGTGACCCGAGTGCGCAGGCGAAGCGTTCGGCGACGGCGCGGCTCGTTCATGGGCACCAGTGTGGCGCATCGGCGGACGCGCACACGTGCGCGCCCGCCGACGGCGACGGTGGATGCAGCAGGTCAGGCGGCGTAGCCGACCAGCGGCACGGCCTGCTCGTCGGCTTGCAGCACCGGTGCGAGCATGTCGAGATCGCCGAGGATGAGCTCAGCCCGCAGGATGAGCTCGCTGCACACGAAGGCCACCTGGTGACCGGCGGCGGTGGCGGCCTTCGCCAGTTCGCGGAGCCCCTTCATGCCGGCCTCGGTGAGGATGGTGACGGAGCTGAGGTTGACCAGCAGCCCGTAGGTGGGCGGCAGCGGCAGGCAGGCTGCCTGCAGTGCGGCGCCATGATCGTCGGTGGCCAGTGGGCCGGTGACCGACACCGCGACGTGATGCCGGTGGAGGTCGGTATGGGCGGTGAGGGCCGGAGCCAGCATGTCGTAACCTCCAGAAGTTCTTTGCAGATGACTTGTTGGATTCGGCGAAGTTGCTCGCCGGTACGTGTGCCCGCTCGACGTGACTTGCACGTTCACCGCTGCCGGTGAGGCACCAGGGGGAGGAAGGTACCTCACCGGGGCAGCGTGAACAGTTGCTACTCTGCCGACCGTTTGTGACGGGACAACGCTGGCCGTGTGCGATTTCTGTAACAGAATTCGAGTGCGCGAGCGCCGTTTCCGGTCGGGCAGGATGGTGCCGTGATCTCTCTGCTGTTCATCGAGGACGACGATGCAATTCGCCTGGCACTGAAGCTGGCGTTGGAGGACGAGGGGTACGAAGTCCGCGAGGCGCCCGACGGCAAGGCGGGCCTCGCCGCGTTTGCGGAGCGTGAGCCCGACCTGGTGCTGCTCGACCTGCGGCTGCCCGACCTGTCGGGTTTCGACGTGTGCCGCTCGCTGCGCGCCAACAGCATCGTGCCGATCATCATCGTCACCGCGCAGACCGACACGTACGACCTCGTGGCCGGCCTCGAGGCGGGCGCCGACGACTACGTCACCAAGCCGGTGGTGCCCAAGGAGCTCGCAGCCCGAATCCGCGCCGCGCTGCGGCGCGTGCACCTGCACGAGTCCACCGCGTCGAGCACGTCGGTCAGCCGCTTCGGCGACATCGAGCTGCGACGCGAACAGGGCATCGTGCTGAAGGGCGGGGTCGAGCTGAACCTCACCAAGACCGAGTACCGGCTGGTGTGCGAGTTCGCCGACCACGCCAACATGGTGCTGTCGCGCGACCAGTTGCTGGAACGCGTGTGGGGCTACGAGTACCTCGGCGACAGCCGCCTCGTCGACGCACACGTGCGTCGCCTGCGGGTGAAGGTGGAAGACCAGCCCGACGACCCGAAGCTCATCGTCACCGCTCGCGGCATCGGCTACAGGTTGCTCGCGTAGTCCGCTCAGCCGGGCCAGGGGCGGCTGCGGAGGTACTCGCCGAGGCCCTTCGCCTGCGTGTCGAACGCGGTGCTGCTGGCGACTCCTTCGCCGAGCAGGCCGACGATCACGAAGTTGAGCGCGTGGATGTTGGGCAGCTCGTAGCGGCGTACTTCCAACGCAGCGGCTTCGGGCAGCATCTGCTGCACCATCTCTGCGGTGAGGTTGCGTTGCAGCCACGCGTAGCCGGCCGCGTCTCGGGCCCAGATGCCGACGTTGGCGTTGCCGCCCTTGTCGCCGCTGCGCGCGGCGAAGTGGGTGCCGAGCGCCTCGCCCGCCGCGGGTCCGTGCTCCGGCTGCGACTCCGGTGGCTCGATTCCCGCTTCGTGTCGCGGCTGGACCTGCGTGCTTCCTGGTGGGGCCGCGACACGAAGGCGGGAACCGTCGGGCATGACGACCACTTCGTGCACTTCCGACGCGTCGACGAGGGCCGGCCAGTACACGCCGTACGACTGCGCCTCGCTCGGCCCGCCGGTGGCGAAGAAGCCGGGGTAGTTGGCGAGCGCGAGCTCGATGGCCGCGCCACTGAACGCCTTGCCGGCCAGCCGCTCGTCGTGGCTCTTGACGGTGATGTGCAGCCGGCCCGACGCCTGCTCCTGCGTGCGTGCATCACTGGGCGCTTCGACCAGTCGCACGTCGACCTCGTCGAACCGGTCGCGGCCGCCGACTCGCCGGAACAGCGCATCGGTGAGCCACTCGGCCTTGCGGGCCTGATCGAGCCCGGTGAGCACGAACGACATTCGGTTGCGGTACCCACCGTCGAGGTTGATGCACACCTTCGTGGTGGGCGGTGCGGGGTCGCCGCGCACGCCGCTGATGCGCACTCGGTCGGGACCCTCCTGCGCGAGCTCGATCGTGTCGAACCGGGTGACGACGTCGGGGTTGGCGTACTGCGGCGCGCCGATCTCGTAGAGCAGCTGCGCGGTGACGGTGCCGATGTTGACCACCCCACCCGTACCTGCGTGCTTGGTGATGACGCTCGACCCGTCGGCCGCCACTTCGGCGACAGGGAAGCCGAGCGGCAGTGTCGGGTCGGGGATCTCCTCGAACCACGAGTAGTTGCCGCCGGTGGCCTGCGGGCCGCACTCGATGACGTGACCCGCCACGACGGCGCCGGCGAGTGCGTCCCAGTCGTCGCTGCTCCAGTCGTGCCACCACGCGGCCGGACCGACCACCAACGCGGCATCGGTGACGCGACCGCACACCACCACGTCGGCGCCCGCACGGAGCGCAGCGGCGATGCCCCAGCCGCCGAGGTAGGCGTTGGCGCTCACCGGGTCGCCGGTGAGCGGCGCTCCGGTGTCGAGGTGGTGCAGCTGGGGGCGCAGGTCCGCGATGCGTGGCATCAGGTCGTCGCCTTCCACGTGCGCGACCTTCACGTCGACACCCAGCTTGGCGGCGATCTGACGCACCTTCTCGGCGCAGCCGGCAGGGTTGAGGCCGCCTGCGTTGGTGACCACCTTGATGCCACCCTCGACGCACGTGGCGAGCACCTGTTCCATCTGCAGCAGGAACGTGCTCGCGTACCCGGCCTCCGGGTTGCGTAGCCGCTGCTTGTGCAGGATGAGCATGGTCAGCTCGGCCAGCCAGTCGCCCGTGAGCACGTCGATATCGCCGCCGTCGATAATCTCCTTCGCGGCAGACAGGCGGTCGCCGAAGAAGCCGCTGCAGTTGGCGATGCGTACCGGTGGACGTTCGGTGGCGCTCATGACGGATCGACGAGGAGGAGCGGCTGGCCGCCGTCGAGCTGCTGGCCGGGTTGCACGAACACCTCACCGATCACGCCCGCGTGCGGCGACACGACCTGGTGCTCCATCTTCATTGCCTCGATGGTGAGCAGCGGCTGGCCGGCGACCACCGGGTCGCCCGTCGACACCAGCACTGCGATCACGCGGCCGGGCATCGGCGAGACGGTGGAGCCGGTGCGCCCGGCCTCGTCGGGCGACACGAACCGGGGTGGAACGCGGAAGGCGAAACGCCCGCCGGCCACGTGCACCATGTCGTCGATGACGGCTGTCGGTGTGCGAGCGATGGTGTCGCGGTTGAACGAGTCGAGGTCGATCGGCTCGTCGTCGACGACGAGCGTCGCCAGCTGATTCGATCGGTCGAAGGCGTACTGCACGACATGCGTGCCGACGGTCTGCGTGTGCAGCTGCGACGAGTTGTTGCGCCAGCCGATCGGGAACCGGCCGGCGCGAGCATCGACCGGCGCGAGCGCGGCGGCCCCGACCACGAGTGGGTCGGGCGCGGGGCCGGTGCCGAGATCCTGCCGGTCGAGCCAGCCGGTGTCGAGGCCGGGTCCGGTGGGTGCGTCGATCTCGCACAGCTGTGCCAGCAGGTGCAGCAGCAGCGGCCGGTTGGTGGTGGGCCCGTGCAGCGTGGCGCCCTCGAGCGCGGCGATCAGGCGGCGGGCGGCCTCCGCGCGAGTGGCGCCGTGCGCGATGACCTTCGCGATCATCGAGTCGTAGTGCGACGGCACCTCGTCGCCGGATTCGACCGCACTGTCGACACGCACGCCGGGCACCTGCGGCCACGTGAAGCTGTGGAACACACCTGAGCTGGGGAGATATCCGTGGTACGGGTCCTCCGCGCACAGCCGAACCTCGATCGCGTGGCCGTGCAGCGGCACCTCCACCAGCAGGTCGGAGGGAATCGGATGCCCGCCGGCGATGGCCAGCTGCAGCGCCACCAGGTCGACGCCGCACACCGCTTCGGTGACCGGGTGCTCGACTTGCAAACGGGTGTTCATCTCGAGGAACCAGAAGTTGCCGTCGCGGTCGAGCAGGAACTCGACCGTGCCGGCTCCGACGTAGTTGACGGCGCGGGCGGCGGCCACGGCG
>CAZWCU010000189.1:0-424 GCA_964632715.1 uncultured Bifidobacterium sp.
TCCCGCCGCAGGGCGGCCGCAAGCACCCGCACCAGGAGTTCATCCAGATCGACACCACCAACGTGCTGTTCATCGTCGGTGGCGCCTTCGCCGGTCTCGACCAGATCATCGAGAACCGGGTCGGCCAGCGTGGCATGGGCTTCAACGGCACCGTGCGCAGCAAGGCGGACCGCGACCCGGGCGCCCTGTTCGCCCAGGTGCAGCCGGAAGACCTGATGAAGTTCGGCATGATCCCCGAGTTCATCGGTCGTCTGCCGATGGTGGGCGCGGTGCGCAGCCTCGATCGCGAGGCGCTCATCAAGATCCTCTCCGAGCCGAAGAACTCGCCGCTCCAGCCGTCACGAACGTTGTTCCATTTCCAGGAAAGCCCGCTCGCCTTCCACACTGGGCCACCTCGACCCAACGACGCGCCTCGCCCTGCGTC
>CAZWCU010000189.1:434-6009 GCA_964632715.1 uncultured Bifidobacterium sp.
TGGAGCGGGTCGAGCTGGGTGTCAGCCGGGGGGGGAGGGAAGCCATCGCCGATCTCGCGCTGCCGCGCGGCACCGGGGCACGCGTTTTGCGCGCCATCCTCGAAGAGGTGTTGCTGAACACGATGTACGAGCTGCCCGGTCGCAGCGATGTGGGCAGCGTGGTCATCGACGCCGACACCGTGCGCACCAAGGTGAATCCCACGCTGGTGCCGCGCGAGCCGGTCGCCAAGCGGCCGCGCCGCCAGGCCAGCTGACATGTCGTTGCTCGCCGCGCGATGACCTCGTACGCCGACGCGCTCGCGTACCTCGACACGCACTCGAACTACGACACCACGGGTCGCATCACGTCACCCACGCTCGAGCGGATGCAGTCGTTGATGGCGGCGATGGGCGACCCGCAGCTCACCTATCCGGTCATCCACGTCACGGGCACCAACGGCAAGGGCTCCACCACGCAGATGATCACCCGTCTGCTGATGGCGCACGGGTTGGCCGTCGGCACGTACACCAGCCCGCACCTCGAGCGCCTCAACGAGCGCATCAGCCGCAACTGCGAACCGATCAGCGACGACGAGCTGGCCGAGCAGATCGCTGCGGTCGCGGACCTGGAGGGGCTGATGGGCATCCGCCCCAGCTACTTCGAAGCGGTCACCGCGGCGGCGTTCCGGTGGTTCGCCGACATCGCCATCGACGTGGCCGTGGTCGAGGTCGGGCTGCTCGGTCGCTGGGACGCCACCAACGTGTGCGATGCCCAGGTGGCCACGGTCACCAACATCGGCGTCGACCACACCGAGTACGCCGGCCCCACCACGCACCACATCGCCACAGAGAAGGCCGGCATCGTGAAGCCGGGCAGTGCGGTCATCATCGGCGAGACGGATCCCGAGCTGGCGCAGTGCTTCGTCGACGCCGGTGGCGCCACCCATCTGTTGCGCGGCGCCGACTTCGACGTGCTCGAGAACCAGCTCGCCCTCGGCGGCCGCATGCTCGATCTGCGCACACCGACGATGGTGTACCCCGACGTGTTCCTGCCGCTGCACGGTCGCCACCAGGGTGACAACGCGGTGGTGGCGCTCACCGCGGTGGAGGCGTTCTTCGCGTCGCCGGTGCCCGGCGAGCTGGTCACCGAAGGCTTCGCCGAAGTGGTGATGCCCGGCCGCTTCGAAGTGATGGGGCACCAGCCGCTGGTGATCATCGACGGTGCGCACAACCCCGCCGGCGCCGACACGTGTGCGTCGGTGTTCTTCGACGACTTCGATCCCGCCGGCCGGCGCCTGCTCGTGGTCGGTTGCCTGCAGGGCCGCGACCCGCGCGAGATGCTGTCGGCTCTACGCGCCGACGAGTTCGACGTGGTGCTCACCTGCACCGCACCATCGGCGCGCGGCATGCCCGCCACCGAGCTCACCGCCGCCGCGAACGCGATGGGATGCGAGCAGGTCTTCGAGCACGCCACGGTCGAGCAGGCCATCGACCGCGCGCTGGCCATCGCCGACCCCGACGACGCCGTGCTGGTCACCGGCTCGCTCTACATCGTCGGCGGCGCCCGCCCCTACCTCCGCAAGGTCCGCTGACCCGCCCTCTCTGGTCACGTTCTGTCTCGGAGTCGGAGACGAAACGTGACCAAAGCCGGCTGGATGTCGACCCGACGGAAACCGGGACTCGCGTCGGTAGCGTGGGGGGCCATGTCTGATCGCACGCTCGTCCTCCTCAAGCCCGACGCCGTCGAACGCGGCCTCGTCGGCCAGATCCTCGGTCGCTTCGAGGCCAAGAACCTGATGCTCGTCGCGCTCGACCTGCGCACGCTCGACGCCGACACGTTGGCTCGCCACTACGAGGAGCACGTCGGCAAGGGCTTCTACGCCGACCTCGTGCAGTTCATGAGCCGCGGCCCGGTCGTGGCACTCGTGCTCGAGGGTCCGGAGGACACGTGGGAGGTCGTGCGCAACCTGGTGGGCGCCACCAACCCGCGCAAGGCCGACGCCGGCACCATCCGTGGCGACCTGGGCATCCTCTTCACCGAGAACCTCGTGCACGGCAGCGATTCACTCGCCTCCGCCGAGCGCGAGATCGCCATTTTCTTCCCGAATCTGTAACAAACACCGCGCCCGCTAGACTGGCGCCCGTTGTGTCGCGCGTCCGAGGAGGTTGGTGATGGCGAGAAGCAATCCACTTGCCCTTGGTCGTGATCTCGCCATCGATCTGGGAACGGCGAACACGCTGATCTATGCCCGCGGGCAAGGTGTCGTGCTCAACGAACCGTCGGTGGTCGCGATCGACATCACCGACGGTCGCCCGGTGGCCGTCGGCATCGAAGCGAAGCGGATGATGGGCCGCACGCCCGGCCGCATCAAGACCATCCGTCCGCTGAAGGACGGTGTCATCGCCGACTTCGAAGTGTGCGAGAAGATGCTCCGCTTCTTCATCCAGAAGGTGCACGCCAGCCGTTGGAGCAAGCCGCGGATGGTCATCTGCGTGCCGTCGGGCATCACCGGTGTCGAGCAGCGCGCGGTGCAAGACGCGGCCGAGTACGCCGGCGCGCGCAAGCCGGTCCACATCATCGAAGAGCCGATGGCCGCCGCCATCGGCGCCGACATGCCGGTGCACGAACCGAGCGGGAACATGATCGTCGACATCGGCGGTGGCACCACCGAAGTGGCCGTCATCTCGCTGGGCGGCATCGTCACTGCGCAGTCGGTGCGCGTGGCGGGCGACGAGCTCGACGACGCCGTGATGCAGTACGTGAAGAAGGAGTTCTCGCTCGCCATCGGCGACCGCACCGCGGAAGAGATCAAGATCCACATGGGCTCCGCGTGGCCCCTCGACGAGGAGCTCACCGCCGACATCCGCGGTCGCGACCTCATCAGCGGCCTGCCGCGCACCATTCCCATGACCACCGAGCAGGTGCGCGAAGCGCTCGCCGAGCCGGTGTCCGCCATCGTCGATGCGGTGAAGACCACGCTCGACCGAACCCCGCCCGAACTCGCAGCCGACATCATGGAGCAAGGCATCATGATCACCGGTGGCGGCGCCCTGCTCGCAGGGCTCGACCGCCGCCTGTCGCACGAGACCGGCATGCCCATCAACATCGCCCACAACCCGCTGTTCAGCGTGGTCATCGGTTCGGGCCGAGCGTTGGAGAACATCGATGCGATGCGAGGTCTCATGTCGCTCGGTGGCGACGAATAGCCGCTCGGCGGTCCTTCCATGTTCTCGTCCCTGAGTCGTCGTCGTGTCATCGCGCTGGTGGTGCTGACCGGCCTGCTGTTCATCACCATCGACCGCAACGGCAATCCCGTGTTCGACCGTGCTCGCGGCGCGGTGGCCACCGTGCTGCGCCCCATCGACACCGCCACCGAAGCGCTCACGCTGCCGATCGAGCGCGCGTGGTTCGGCATCTCCAACTACGACGATCTCGAGCGTGAGAACGAAGCGCTGCGCGACCAGATCGAGCAGCTGCGTGGCAACGACGTGGAGGCCCAGTCGGCCATCATCGAGTACCGCCAACTGCTCAACGTGCTGCAGCTGACGTCGAAGTTCGACTACCCGACACTGGCCGCGCAGGTGGTCGGCGAGTCACCGAGCAACTTCCAGAACACCGTCGAGATCAACGTCGGCTCGAACCGCGGCGTGCAGAAGGGCATGCCGGTCACCGATGGCGCGGGCCTCGTCGGCAAGATCACCGAGGTCTACCCGGAACGCAGCATCGTTCGCCTCATCACCGACCCCGACTACGCGGTCACGGCGCAGGTGCTCTCCGTCGACGAGCCGGTCACCGCCACCACGACCACCACCACCGGCGATCCCGATGGCACGGGCAGCTCGTCGAGCAGCACGTCCACCACGTCGACGACCACCACCACCGGCGTCCCCACCACCGACCCCCTCAGCGGTCAGCCGATCTCGAACACCACCACGGCGCCGTCGAGCACCACCACCACGCTGCTGGAAGTGGTGCGCGAGACCGGCACGCTGGAAGGTCAGGGCGGCGGCAAGCCGCTGCTGCTGCGCTTCACCGACAGCACGTCGTCGGTCACCAGCGTGAAGGTGGGCGCCATCGTCGACACCGCCGGTGGCAACAACAGCTTGGCGCCGCAGGGCATCCCCATCGGCACCATCACCCGCATCGTCGACCAGACCGGCGACAGCAGCAGGGTGGTCGAGGTCACCCCCAACGCGAACCTGCGTCGGCTGTACTTCGTCACGGTGGTGCTGTTCGTGTCCAATGCGGATGCCGTTGGTCGCTGAGCGTGCGCCCCTTCTTCGCCGGGCCGTTCCTGCGTCTGTTGCCGGTGGGGTTCGTCGCCCTCTCGCTGCAACGAGTGCTGTTCGCACACCACCCCGTCGCCGATGTGAAGATCCAACTGGTGCTGGCACTGGTGGTGGCGGCCGGGGCCGGCGGTGGCGCCGATCGGGGAGCGGTGGCCGGCTTCGCGCTCGGCCTGCTCTACGACCTGTCGGGCGATACCCCGCTCGGCGTGATGGCGCTCGCGTACGGCCTGGGCGGCATGACGGCAGGGTCGCTGCACCGCTTCACCCCCGACCCGCAGTGGTGGCTGGCGGCCCTGTTCGCGACGTTCGGAGCAGCGGTCGGCGAAGCGGCGGTGCCACTGATCGAAGTCATCACGGGGCAGAGCGGCTGGGTCACCACCGACCTGCTGCGCATCGTGCCCATCGTCGCGGTCTCGTCGGGCCTGCTGTGCCCGCTGCTGATGCCGGTCGGACGGTGGATGATGGGCGTCAAGCGCAAGAAGTGGAAGGCCATCGCCGAATGAGCTCGCAGATCTCGCACCCGACCGCGCGCGGCCACCTGTGCGCCTCCAGCGACAAGACTGTGCGACATGGCTGTTGACAAGCGCTCCGCTCGCCTCGGCGTCCTCGCCACGGTGTCGGTGCTGCTGCTCGGTCTGCTCGGTGCGCGCCTGTGGTTCCTGCAGGGAGTGCAGGCCGACGAGTACCAGGCGCGAGTCACCGCAGCGAAGACGCGCGAGGTGCTCATTCCGCCCGAGCGCGGTCGCATCTTCGACAGCGACGGACGCGTGCTCGCCGACAACCAGCGCATCCTGACGGTCACCGTCGAGTGGTCGGCGGTCCGCAAGAGGTCGAACCGTCTGGAGCTGTTCGAGCGGCTGTCCGGTCCGTTGAAGACGCCGGTCGACGACCTGATGCGTCGCTACGACCCGTGCTACAAGGTGGCCGAAGATCCCTGCACGAAGGTGCAGCTGTTCGACAGTCTGTTGCCGCTGCCGTTGAAGGAAGACGTCTCGGAAGACGTGGTCAGCTTCATCAAGGAGCGCCAGGAGGACTACCCGGGCGTCGATGTCACGCCGCAGTACAAGCGGGTCTATCCCTACGCACCGTTGGCCGCGCACGTGGTCGGCTACATGGGTGCCATCGGCGCGAAGACGCTCGACACGTACCTGAAGCAGGGCTACAAGCGCAACGAACGCGTCGGCCAGTTCGGTGTCGAGCTGAGCCTCGAGCGCGAGCTCCACGGCCGGTGGGGCAAGCGGGTCTACGAGGTCGACGCGTCGGGCGGCATCGTGCGCGAGCTCGAGGATCAACGCATCGAACCGGT
>CAZWCU010000189.1:6109-7251 GCA_964632715.1 uncultured Bifidobacterium sp.
ATCGCGATGGCCAGCTATCCCACCTTCGACAACCGGTGGATGGAGAGCGGCATCACCGGCAGCAAGTACAAGGAGCTGTTCCCCAGCGAGAAGCCCAATGGCGACCCGATCGACCCCGACCAGTCGATCCTCGTCAACCGCGCGGTGCAGGGCAACTACAACCTCGGCTCCACCATCAAACCGTTCGTCGCGTGGTCGGCCATGCACTCCGGCATCATCACCGGCAACGACGTCTTCCTCGACGAGGGCACGTACCAGCTCACCACGATTCCCCCCAACGAGTGCCAGAACAACGGCGGCCTGGTGCGGTGCATCTTCAAGAACGCCACCAACCGACTCGGCCAGCCGAGCTCGTACGGTCCGGTCACCGTGGAAGACGCACTGGCGGTGTCGAGCGATGCGTTCTTCTACAAGATCGGCGAGGAGATGTGGCTCGCCAGCGAGCAGATCCCCGGGCAGGAGGAGTCGGAGAACCCGGAGAACCTGTTGAAGACCAACCTCGAACGGTTCGGATTCGGCAACAAGACCGGCATCCAGCTGCCGTACGAGTGGAAGGGCCGCATTCCCGACGACGCGGTGAAGCGCGACCTCGTGGAACGCAACGTGCTGCTGCCCGGGGAGACGCCGCGCCTGCTGGTCGGCGACAACGTGCAGGTGGCCATCGGCCAAGGCCTGATGGCGGCCACGCCCCTGCAGAGCGCGAACGCCTACGCGACGCTGGCCAACGGCGGTCTGCTGCTGCAGCCGAGCATCATCAAGGCCATCTACGCGCCGCTCACACCCGACCTCGGCCCGGCGATGGCCGACCTCGCGGCCGGCACGGTGGTGAAGAGCTTCGCGCTGCCGGTGGTGAAGGACCAGTTGGAGATGCCGCCGGAGGTCATCAACCCCATCGTGACCGGGCTCACGCGCGTGATCGAAGGCCGCGGCACCACCTATCCGGACAATCCCGGCACGGGCAACGACTTCTACCACGCCACCACGGGAGAGAGCCTCTTCAAGAACTACCCGGTGGAGATCGCCGGCAAGACCGGCACGGTGCAGGGCGCCGCCAACCTGCCGTGGAACGACTCGTCGGCGTTCGGGGCGTTCGGGCTCACCGACGACGTGCCGTACACGGTGTTCGCGTTCCTGGAGAAGGC
>CAZWCU010000189.1:7351-8507 GCA_964632715.1 uncultured Bifidobacterium sp.
TGGTGGAAGGACCACGCGCGCTTCCTCTACGGCGTCACCATCATGTTGCTGGTGCTCATCACGTTGATGAACGTGTTGCGGCTGCGCGGCAACGAGACCGTGCTCAGTTTCGACATCGGCCCACTGAACCTGCAACCAGCGGAGATGGCCAAGTTCACGGTGCTGCTGCTGCTGGCGGCCTACCTGGGCGACGATCGCAGCGACGACCTGCCCTATCACCGCTTCATCATGGGCCTCATCCTGGTGGGCGTGCCGGTGACGCTGATCATCGCTCAGCCCGACCTCGGCTCGGCCTCCGTGCTCATCGCGATGGTGATGGGCGTGATGCTCGTCGCCGGCGCCAAGCTGCGCTACATCTTCATGATCACCGTGCTCTCCGCTGCCACGGTGGGCGCGGCGGTGGTCACCGGCCTGGTCAACGAGTACCAGTTGCGCCGGTTCACCGCCTTCTTCAACCAGAACTCCACCGATCCGCTGCTGCGCGACTACGTCTACCAGGGCCGCAACGCCATCCGAGCGCTCGCCACGGGCGGGGTCACCGGCAAGGGCTGGTTGCAGGGTCCGATCACCATGGCCCGCAACGACATCCCCGTGCAGTGGGCCGACCTGCCGTTCTCGGCCATCGGTGAGGAGTTCGGTCTCGTCGGGTGCGCGGTGGTCATCGGGCTCTACGCGGTGGTGCTGCTGCGCATCTGGCGCATCGCGCACCTCTCGCGCGACCTGCTCGGCACCTACCTCTGCGTGGGCGTGTTCACGATGCTGCTCTGGCAGGTGTTCCAGAACATCGCGATGACCCTCGGCATCATGCCCATCACCGGTCTGCCACTGCCGTTCATCTCGTACGGCGGGTCCGGCATCGTGACGTTCTTCGCGCTCATCGGCCTGGTGCAGAACGTCCACATGCGTCGCTACCGGTGACCCGGCGGGCCCATCACCTGTGCTCGCCGAGGGTCTCCGGTAAGATGGACAGGACATGAACTCCCTATGGGCGCGGATCGAACCGCTCCTGGCTCGGGTGCAAAAGCCTGCCCGTTACATCGGGTGCGAGGATGGCGCGGCAACTCCCCGGCACGCGCCGGGCAAGGTGTCCTGGCTGCTCGCCTACCCCGATACGTACGAAATCGGCTTGCCCAACCAGGGGCTGCAGATCCTCTAC
>CAZWCU010000190.1:0-8502 GCA_964632715.1 uncultured Bifidobacterium sp.
CCCCATGCTCAATGGCTGCGCGGGGTAGATTAAAGAAGTTGTCGGGGTCAGGCAGTACAAACAGCGTCATGGCGGTGGCGACGATCAGCCCGCCGGTCACCACCCCCGCCAGCGGCTTTTGCACTTCCGCGCCCGCGCCGGTGGAGATCGCCATCGGCACATAGCCGAGCGACGGCACAAGCGTCGCCATGATCATGGCGCGCAGCCGGTTCAGCGTACCTTCGCGGATCGCCTGCAACTGCGGCAAACCCTCTTGCACCAGTTGATTGATGCTGGTGATCATCACCAGCCCGTTCAGCACCGAGATGCCGGAGAGCGCGATGAATCCCACGCCCGCCGAAATCGAAAACGGCATACCGAGCATCAGCAGCGTGAAGATACCGCCGACCACCGCCAGCGGGATGCCGGTAAACACCAGCAGCGCCTGCTTGACCGAATTCAACGCGGCGAACAGCAGCAGAAAGATAAAGAAAAAGCAGGCTGGCACCACGATCATCAGGCGGTTGCTGGCTTCCTGCAGATTCTTGAACTGCCCGCCCCATTCCAGCCAGTAACCGGAAGGAACCTTTACCTTGGCATCCATTGCCGCCTGCGCATCTTCCACGAACGAGCCGATATCGCGCCCGCGCACATTCGCCTGTATGACGACGCGCCGTTTGCCGTTCTCGCGGCTGATCTGGTTGGGGCCTTCCACCATTTCGAGCGCCGCCACTTCGCGCAGCGGCAGGTAGCGCGGGCGGCTGTGCGGCGCAGCGTTGCTTTCATCCTCATTTTCTTCTTCCGGCAGCAGAATGGGCAGATTCTCAATGACAGAGAGATCCTGGCGCAATCCATCCGGCAAGCGCACCAGAATATCGAAGCGGCGGTCACCCTGAAACACCAGCCCGGCTTCACGCCCGCCCACGGCGATGGTGATAACGTCAAGCACATCGCTGACATTGAGGCCGTAACGCGCGATGGCGGGACGATCCAGTTTGATTTCCAGAAACGGCAGGCCACTGGTTTGTTCAACCTTGGTATCCGCGGCGCCGCTGATGCCCTGCAATACCTCCATAATCTCAGCGCCGGTCTTTTCCATAACGGCGAAATCGTCGCCATAGAGCTTTACCGCCACGTCCGAGCGCACGCCGGAAATCAGTTCGTTAAAGCGCATCTGGATCGGCTGAGTGAATTCGTAATTATTGCCCGGAACTTTTTCCACCGCTTCCTCGATGCGGCTGATCAGCGCAGGTTTGGAAAGCGATGGATCAGGCCATTCCTCCCGTGGCTTTAGAATAATGAACGTATCGGATACGTTCGGCGGCATGGGATCGGCAGCCATTTCCGCAGTGCCGGTTTTGGAGAAAACGAACGCCACTTCCTTGAAGCCGCTAACAACTCTCTCGACCGCGAACTGCATGTCCTGCGATTCCGACAGCGCCGTGCTGGGGATACGCATGGCATGCATGGCAATATCCTTCTCATCCAGCGTGGGGATGAATTCGCGCCCGAGAAAACTGAACACCGCCATCGAAACGCCAAACAGACCAACCGCAACGGCGCTGGTAAAGCCGGGCCGCACCAGCGCAAAATCAAGGCCCGGAAGGTAAAGGCTTTTGGCCTTTTCCATCATCCCGCCTTCACTTTCCTTTACCCGGCCCTTGACGAAAATGGCGATCATTGCGGGGACAAAAGTGATGGAGAGCAAAAAGGCGGCAACCAGCGCCAGGATGACGGTGATCGCCATCGGCTCGAACATCTTGCCCTCGACGCCGGTGAAGGTCAGCATCGGCACATAGACCAGGATGATGATAGCCTGACCGAACACGATGGGTTTGGTGATCTCGCGGCTTGCCACCATCACTTCGTGCAGCCGCTCCTTCAAATTGAGTTCGCGGCCCAAATGATGCTGTTGCAGCGCCAGCCGATGCAGACAGTTTTCGGTGATGATGATTGCGCCATCGACGATCAACCCAAAATCGAGCGCCCCCAGGCTCATCAGATTGCCGCTGATGCCAAGCCGCACCATGCCGATCGCGGTCATCAGCATCGAAACCGGGATCACCAGCGCCGTGATCATCGCCGCGCGGATATTGCCAAGCACCAGAAACAGCACCGCGATCACCAGCAGCGCCCCCTCGCTCAGGTTCGTTTGCACGGTCGCTATCGTGCGATCCACCAGTTGGGTGCGGTTCAACACCGTTTTCGCCTGTATGCCCGGCGGCAGTGATTTCACAATTTCCTTCAGTTTTGTGTCCACGGCCCCGGCAACTATGCGGCTGTTCGCGCCGATCAGCATGAGGGCTGTGCCGACCACGGCTTCCTCACCGTTCTCGCTCGCGGATCCCGTACGAAGCTCCTTGCCGATACCCACTTCCGCCATGTCGCGCAAATAGATCGGCACCCCGCCGCGCGTGGTGACGACGATATCACCGATTTCTTCTGCGGTGCTGATGCGCCCGTCGGCCCGCACCACATAGGATTCGCCGCTCTTTTCGATATAGCCGGCGCCGGCGCTCTGATTGTTTTTCTCCAGCGCCTCGACGATCTGGCTGAAGCTCAGATTGAGCGCCAGCAGTTTTTCCGGATATGGTTGCACATGGTATTGCCGCACATAGCCGCCAATGGCGTCGACGCCGGCCACGCCGGGAACGCCTTTAAGCTGCGGGCGGATAACCCAGTCCTGCACCGTGCGCAAATAGGAGGCCTGCTCCATCCTGCTGTTCAGCTTTTGCCCTTCGGGTGTGAGATAGGCGCCGTCACTCTGCCAGCCGGGTTCGCCGTCTTTGATTGTCTCGCCCTGGCCGCCGGGATTGGTATAGGAGACCGTCCACATATAGATTTCGCCAAGGCCGGTGGAAATCGCACCCATGCGCGGCTCGGCGCCATCGGGCAGCGTTTCCCTGGCTTCACCCAGACGCTCGCCGACCTGTTGGCGGGCGAAATAAATATCCACGTCATCGCGGAAAATGGCCGTCACCTGCGAAAACCCGTTGCGCGAAATGGAGCGGGTGCTTTCCAGTCCAGGAATCCCCGCCAGCGCGGTTTCGACGGGGAACGTCACCTGCTTTTCCACCTCCATCGGCGACAAAGCGGGAGCGGAGGTGTTGATCTGCACCTGATTGTTGGTGATATCCGGCACCGCGTCGATCGGCAGGTTTGTCAGGCTGTAAAATCCGAACGCCGCAATCGCCGCCGTGACCAGCGCGACCATGTAACGGTGCAGCAGAGAAAATCCTAGAATACGTTCGATCATAATGTTGTCCCTTTAGTCCTCGTGCGCTGCGCCAGCCTTGCCGATATCCGCCTTGATCTGAAAACTCTTCTCGCTGACGTAACGCTCGCCCGCTTTCAGACCTTCCAGCACTTCCGCCCATTCGCCATCGCTTGCGCCGGTGCGGACGGGGCGGGTCTCATAACGCTGCCCCTCCTGCACGAACACCACGCTCCTGCCTTCCATGCGCTGAATAGCGGCGATCTTCACCGCGACCGGAACCTGACGTTCGGTAATCACCACATCGCCGCGCACCGTCATGCCGGCCCGCCATACCCCTTCCGGGTTCGGCAGCGTGACGCGCGCCACCACTGTTTGGCTGGAAGCCTCGGCGACCGGCAGCAGCGTGGTGATTGACGCTGCGCCGCTGTGCCCGCCTTCAAAGCTGGTGATTAGAACTTTCTGGCCGGGCTGGATACGGTCGACATCGCGCGGAAAAATATGGAACTCCACCCATAATTCCGAGATATCGGTAATGGTGAACATGGGTGCGTCCCCCGCCACATCGCCGATATTGGTGTTGCGCTGAAGAATGACGCCGCTGATCGGGGATTTGACCGGGTAAACTTGCAGGCTCTCATTGCTTTCGACCGTCGCCAGCACGTCGCCGCTGTTAACACTTTCGCCGGGACCTTTCTTCACCTCGCGCACAATGCCGGGAAAGCGCGCCCGTACCTGCGCCGTTATGTTCTGGTTGAATGTCGTGCGTCCCGTCAATCGGATCGTTTCACGGATGCGCGCACTTGCCGCTTCCTCTGTTTTAATGCCAGCGGCCGCCACGGATTCCACGGAAAGCTCAACGCCTTCATCATGGCCTTCAGCTTTGTCGCCGCCATGTTGTTTTTTGTCTTGCGCTTCATCGCGGCCCTCCCCGGCGGGGTTTTCAGCCGCCGCATCGCCGATGTCTAGTCCGCGCCAGGCAAAGATGCCGCCAGCCAGCGCCAGCGCGAGAACGAATATGATTGGCAAGCGCCTATTCATTTTTTTTCCTCATATGATTGAATATTCCCGCTATGCGCCGCCGTCAGCCGCTCCACTTCGGCACGCCTTGTGTGATAGTTTTTAAGCGCCGCATTGCGTTGACTGCGCGCCTCGAACAGCGTACGCTGGGCGTCCAGCACTTCCAGGTAGGGGAATCTGCCCGCCTGATAACCCTGACGCGACAGCGCGAAGGCTTTTTCAGCGGCAGGCAGGATAGTGGTTTTCAAACTCTCGGCTTCACCATAGGCGGTCTGCATTTCCTGTGCGGCGCGGGTCAGCGCGTTGCCTAAATCCAGCATCAAGGCCTGCTTGTCGTGTTCACTCCTGCGCGCTTCATGCAGGGCTCTGGCGATATTTCCCTGGTTCTTGTTCCAGACGGGAATTGGCAGCGAGACGCCGAACATTAAGGCCTGATCGCTGGTTTCACGAAAATCCCGCACGCCGACACTGACAGTGGGATCGGGAATGGCATTCGCCCGTTCCAGATCCAGAATGGCCCGGGCGCGCGCCGTCACGGCGTCCTGGCGCGCAATGTCGGGAGTTGCGCTCAGCCGTGCGGCTGCATCCATGAGCGCCGCAGGAGACCGGATAGCAAGGAAATCGGCAACGTCAAGACTATAGGAACCCTCCTCCTGGCCCCAAAATGACGCCAGATTTCTCTTGGTTATTTCCAGTTCCCGCACCGCCCTGCTGAAGGCAATTTCACTGGTGGCCAACGCCACCTCGGCTTTGCTTTTCTGAATGAGAGGTTCGGCAGCGGCAGAGACGCGCCTTGAGACGCTTTCCAGCACTTCACCTGCCAGCTTCTTTTGATCCTCGGCCAGCTTCACTTCTTCCTGTGCGGCAACCGCGTCAGCATAAGCGATGGTGACGTCCCGGATCAGATCAAGCTGTACGGCTTCATACTCAAGGCTGCTGATTTCATAGCCCCGGTCGGCTGCGGCCTGACGCGCCGGGCGCTTGCCGCCGAATTCCAGCTGTTGTGAAACACCGAAAGTTATTTCGGCAGAATCCACACCCTTATACGGCCCCCGGCCGGCTAAATTTTCTGCTTCAACGCCAACTTCAGGGTTAGGCCGAACCCCGGCCTGGAGGCGCTCGCCCTTACTTGCCAGCACTACGGAACCTGCCGACTTAAGCCGCGGTGAATAGGACAGCGCGTTTTCAATCACGGCATTCAGGGTAATGACGCCGCCAGTGACCGGCGCTTGCGCCCAACTGGCCTGATAGCCCAACAGCGTGGCGCATATCAGCCACACAAAAGATTTTTGCAACATGAATTTTCCTCGCGGTATCCATCGGTAAAACAGAGGGCGCAAGCATGCGCGAAGTGCCAAGTAGCACCCTGCGCACGGCGTTTGCCGTGGGTCAGTGGATTAAGCGCGAGAGGGTGGTTCGAGGAGCGGGCCTACACTAATAGAGGCCAGATTGGTCTGCTCAGTGATGGTGAAGACTGACAAGGTTTCTTGTACAATCTCTGTTGTTTCAACCGGAGCGTGATCAGCTATACGATGGCCACAACAATGATGCTCCGCCCCAGCGGGCATGCCATCATTCTGATTCTTGGAAGATTGGCCTGCAATGCTGCACCCTGAATCAGAAGAATCCAAACCTGCCGCATGCGCCATGGGCGCAAGCAGCAGAGAGAAAACAACACACAGGAATACAAAAAAGCGGTTCATGGCCACCCTTATAATATAATGCGCGACGCTACGCAAAAGTTTTTAAGGAAGCATGAATTCCTGCCAGCGCCCTGGTAAACACGCGGCAGCTCCAGATGGCTGCGGTCAGAATTTCTATTCTTTCAGTTGGCGGCTAAATGTTACCAGTGACGACTGGCAACCCGGCGGCGCGCCATTCCGGCAGCCCGTCTTCCAGGCGGCGGATGTTGTAGCCTCGAGCTCTCAACAGAGCGACTGCTTCGTAGGACATAACGCAATAGGGGCCGCGGCAGTACGCGACGATTTCATGATCAGGGTTAAGATCGGCTAGCCGCCGTTTGAGTTCTCCCAGCGGGATGTTGACTGCGCCGGGAAGATGGCCAAGGGCGAACTCGTCCTCGGGCCTCACATCGAGCACCGTCACGATGCCTGCTTTGAGACGGTCCAGAAGTTCCATGCGGGAGACGGCGTCCAGGCTGTCACGGTCATTGAAGTAGCTGCGCACGATGCGCTCGACCTCCGCCGACTGGTGTTCGGCTATGCGCCGGAGCGATGCCAGTAAGTCGAGAACGGGGACGTCCGTCAGACAGTAAAAAATGAACTTGCCTTCACGGCGTGCTGTGACAAGACCGGCGCGGCGCAACTGCTGAAGATGCTGGGACGTATTGACGATCGACGCCCGGATGCGATCTGCCAGAACCTCGACACTCCGCTCGCCTTGGGCGAGCTGCTCCAGAAGTTCGAGGCGATGCGGATGCGCCACTGCTTTCGCCACGACAGCGAATTGGGCAAACAGGATTTGTTTAGGATTTTCGTTTGACATTCTTTTCCGGCAGTCATTATATTATTCAAGATATTGATTGAATTATGGCCCGGCGGCGTCGATTCGTCAAGCCCTTGGACTGGAGTTACGAACTTGCCCGAGATCCTGCTCCATTACGAACCCGCCATCCGTCTGGGCGTTTTCATCAGTATTTTTGCCGCAATGGCTCTCTGGGAACTGCTGGCGCCACGGCGACCCCAAGCCATCGGGCGCTTTCGGCGCTGGCCCAGTAACCTCGGCATCGTTGCACTCAACACGCTGCTTGTCCGGCTTGTATTCCCGACCGCCGCCGTCGGCGTAGCGCTTTTTGCCGAATTGCATGGTTGGGGATTGCTTCACGCCTTAAAGGTACCGGCCTGGCTGGCGATCACTGCCTCGGTAATTTTTCTCGACCTCGCCATCTATCTGCAGCACGTGCTGTTCCACGCCGTGCCGGTGCTGTGGCGTTTGCATCGCATGCACCATGCCGATCTTGAGTTCGACGTCACCACTGGCGCACGCTTCCATCCCATTGAGATCCTGCTGTCGATGGCCATCAAGCTGGGCGTTGTCGCGGCGCTCGGCGCGCCAGCGTTGGCGGTGCTGATCTTCGAGGTGCTGCTCAACGCCACATCAATGTTCAATCATGGCAATGTTCGTCTCTCTGAACGGCTTGATGGTGTGCTGCGCAGGATTGTCGTCACCCCTGACATGCATCGTGTCCATCATTCGGTTGTGCCACGCGAGACCAACAGTAATTTCGGCTTCAATGCCCCTTGGTGGGATCGGCTGTTCGGAACCTATCGTGCACAACCCGCAGCCGGGCATCAGGAGATGACGATCGGCATTGAGCAGTTCCGTGAGCCGGGTGAGCTCCGCCTTGACCGCATGCTAGTGCAGCCGTTCCGTGACGATGTCCGCCTTTATCCATTTGGCCAGAGGGAGAGTACCGAATGACGATGCGAACACTCCTGCCGCGCATCCTGCTCGCACTCGCCATCGCGGGCGCGGCGGTCTGGCTGGCGCTTAATCGAGACAGTCTCGATCCGGCGCTGGTCGAGAGTTCAATACGCAATCTCGGCCCATGGGCGCCGTTCGCCCATATCGCCGCCTTTGCCATTGGAACGGTCCTCTTCCTTCCTGGCGCGATCTTTGGCCTGGCTGGCGGCATGCTGTTTGGCCCGCTGTGGGGAACGGTTATCAACCTCGCTGGCGCAACGCTGGGCGCGACCGCTTCCTTCCTCACTGCCCGCTACCTCGCTATGGATTGGGTCAGACGCAGGGCTGGCGGACGGCTTGAGCAGTTGATTGCTGGTGTCGAGGCCGAAGGCTGGCGATTTGTCGCCTTTACACGCCTTGTGCCCGTATTCCCGTTCAACCTGCTCAACTATGCCCTGGGCCTGACACGCATACCTCTGCCGCAATACGTTCTTGCATCGCTCATCTGCATGATCCCTGGCACACTCGCCTACAGTTGGCTGGGTCATGCCGGCCGGGAGGCCCTTGCTGGCAACGAGGCGGCCATCCGCTATGGCCTGCTTGCACTGGCGCTGCTCGCAGCGATCGCTTTTTTGCCCCGGCTGATACGCCGTTTGCGTGGCGGCGAGCCGTTTCGGTGGATCGAGGTGGATGGGCTTGCGAGCCAACTCAAAGAACGCAGCGGCATTGCCTTAATCGACGTGCGCGGGCCGGACGAGTTTACGGGGCCCCTTGGCCACATTGGCGCTGCGCGCAATATACCGGTCGCTGAATTGCCTGGCCGATTGATTGAGATCAACGCGCTCAAAGACAAGCCTGTCATTCTG
>CAZWCU010000191.1:0-8283 GCA_964632715.1 uncultured Bifidobacterium sp.
CGCAGGGGGGCTGGCGGGGCGGGTTCCGGTTCGACCGGGGTGGGGTGGCCGCCCACCGGGGTGGTGCTCCGGGGGTGGCCGGCGCCGCGGTCGACCTAAGCGACGACGGCACCGGCAGCAGCCGGCGGATCGCCTACGTCGTGCCGTCGGCCGGTACGCGCATCGATGCCGGCGCGGTCCGACGGTCCATGCGCGACGCGCTTCCCGCGCACATGGTGCCGGCCGAGGTGGTGGAGCTCGAGCGGATTCCGCTCACTCCGAACGGCAAGCTCGATCGTCGCGCGCTCCCGGCTCTGACGGACCCGGCTGCCGCAGTCCACCCGCCGACGGCGGCGCCCGCAGACTCACTCCAGAGGGAGCTGCACGAGATCTGGTGCGAGGCGCTGGGCAGCACCGACATCGGCGTGACCGACGACTTCTTCGAAGTCGGGGGCCACTCGCTCCTCGCCACCCGTGTGCTGGCGATGATCGAGGATCGTCTCGGCGCGCAGATGTCGGTCTCGGTGTTCTTCGAGCACCCGACCATCGTCGGGTTGGCCGCGCACATCTCCGATCCGGCCGTCCGTGATCGTGTCCACCCTTCGCGCACTCGCATCGAGCGGCGCGACCCTGCCGAGCCGCCGGTGCTGTCGTTCGCGCAGGAGCGGATGTGGTTCCTCCAGCAGTTCGAGACCGACACCACGCCGCTCGTCGTGCGCACCATCGTCGCGATGCACGGGCAGCTCGACCTGGGTGCGCTGCGGCGGGGTCTCGATGAGATCTACTCCCGCCACGACGTGCTCCGCACGGTCATCGTCAAGGAGTCGGGCGATCCGCGACCGGTGGTGCTGCCGGCTGACGGGATGCCCGTGATCGAACTGGACGTCGACGGCGATCTCGATGCGCTCGCCGGGGTGGTCGGCAGGGAGTCGACGCGCACGTTCGACCTCGAACACGCTCCGCCCATCGTCGTCACGCTCGTCCGCGTCACCGACACGCATCACGTGCTCTCGGTGGTCATGCACCACGTGGCCTCCGACGCGACGTCGATGACCGTGTTCTTCCGCGAGCTCGCCGCGTTGTACACGGCGTTCCGCGACGGACGACCCTCGCCGCTGCGCCCGCTGGCGGTGCAGTACGACGACTACGCCTGGTGGCAGCGGCATGCGGCGACGGAGTTGTACGAGCGACAGCTGCAGCACTGGCAGCAGCACCTGTCCGATCTGCCGTCGTTCGAGATCCCTCCCGACCACACTCGCCCAGCGCGGCATCAGATCGCCGGAGGGGCGGTGACCACGCAGTTGCCCGACCATCTCGCGGCCGGAGTGGCCGAGCTGAGCCGTGGCACCGGATCGACCCCGTTCATGGTGCTGCTCGCTGCGTTCGAGGTGGTGGCTGCCCGTCATGCGGGCGAGACCGACGTGGTCATCGGCATCCCGATCGCCGGTCGGGCCCGGCCCGAACTGGAGCCGTTGATCGGCGCGTGCCTGAACACGCTCGTGCTGCGCAACGACCTCGGCGACAACCCCAGCTTCCGGGCGCTGGTCGACCGCGTTCGCCGGACGAGCCTCGATGCGTACGACAACCAGGACGTGCCGTTCGAGCGGCTGCTCGCAGAGCTGCGGCCGCCGCGCGACCTCAGCCGGACGCCGCTGTTCCAGATCTTCTTCAACATGACCCACATCGAGGTCAGGAGCGACGAGTACGTGCTGCCCGGCCTGCAGCTGGAAGATGTCGTACAACCCGATCGCGGCTCCAAGTTCGACCTCACCATGTACGTGAACGAGTCCAGCGTCAGCACCGACCTGCGGTTGGTGTACAACCGCAGCCTCTACGAGCACTCGCACATGCAGCGGCTGGTCGAGCAGTTCGTGCACGTGCTGGAACAGGTGGTCGCCGATCCGGACCTGCCCATCGATCGGCTCGCGCTGAGCACCGCGGCCGATGCAGACGTGCTGCCCGACGAGTCGATGCCGCTCGACGCCACCTGGCACGGGTCGGTGCCCGACGCGGTGCGCC
Source organism: uncultured Bifidobacterium sp. (assembly GCA_964632715.1). Taxonomy (GTDB): domain Bacteria; phylum Actinomycetota; class Acidimicrobiia; order Acidimicrobiales; family Ilumatobacteraceae; genus UBA668. The sequence continues at coordinate 1,999 of CAZWCU010000191.1, forward strand.
GCGTCGCCCTGCGAGCGCCCGATCGGCTGGCGGTGGTCGACGCCTCGCGCAGTTGGAGCTTCGGGCTGCTGGCGATGCAGATGGCCAGGCTGGCGAGTTGGCTGAGAGCGCGCCACATCGGGCGCGGCGACATCGTCGCCATCTACGGCCACCGCAGCGGATCGCTGGTGTGGACCGTCACCGGCGTGCTCGCCTCGGGTGCCGCCTACGTGTTGCTCGACCCGCGCTACCCGGCCTCGCGGATCGCGCAGATCCTGCGCATCGCCAAGCCGAAGGCGTGGGTGGCACTCGATGCTGCCGGCCAGCCGTCGCAGGACCTCATCGACGTGCTCGACGAGCTGAAGGTGCAGCACCGCCTCGCGCTGCCGGAGACGGCCGACCTCGACGAGCTCGATGCCGTGCTCGGCCCCCCGGACCCTTCCGCCGCCGACGACGACGCGGTCGAGATCGGGCCCGACGACGTGGCCTGCCTCACCTTCACCTCGGGCTCCACCGGCGTACCGAAGGGCGTCATCGGCCGGCACGGTTCGCTGACCCACTTCCTGCCGTGGATGAGCGAGGAGTTCGAGGTCGGTGAGGAAGACCGGTTCTCGATGCTCTCGGGGCTCTCGCACGACCCGTTGCAGCGCGACATCTTCTGGCCGCTGTGGCTCGGCGCCACGATCGTGGTCCCGGACCCCGACTCGATGGCGACGGCGGGTTGGTTGGCCCGCTGGATGCGCGATCACCTGGTGTCAGTGGCCCACCTCACGCCGGCCATGGGACAGCTGCTCACGGAAGGGTTCCAGCTCGGCCGGTCGGAGACGGTGCCGTCGTTGCGTCGGGCCCTGTTCATCGGCGACGTGCTCACCCGCGGCGACGTCGCGCGACTGCGGGCGCTGGCTCCCGAGGTGCGCGTCATCAACCTGTACGGCACCACCGAGACGCAGCGGGCGAGCGGCTACCACGTCCTCGACCTCGACGAGGAGACACCGGTCGGCGTGCAGCCGAAGGAGACGCTGCCCCTCGGGCGCGGCATGCCGGGCTCACAGCTGCTGGTGCGCTCGCGCGACGGGCGCCAGGCCGCGGTGGGGGAGGTGGGTGAGGTCGTGATGCGCAGCCCCCACCTCGCCATCGGGTACTGGGACGACGACACGCTCACCGCGCAGCGCTTCCAGCGCGATCCGTCGGCCGCCTCGGCGCACGACCAGCGCTACGCCACCGGCGACCTCGGGCGCTACCGCGCCGACGGGTCGGTCGAGTTCCTCGGCCGCGCCGACGACCAGGTGCAGCTGCGCGGGTTCCGCATCGAGCTCGGCGAGGTGGCCGCAGCCCTGCGGGCGCATCCCGATCTGGCCGACGCCGTGGTGCTGCTGCGCCACGACGATCCCGACCGTCCGGCGCTCGTCGGCTACGTGGTCGCGTCGGCCGGCCAGGCGGTCGACACGCGCGACGTGATCCGTTCGCTGCGCACCTCGCTGCCGGCACACATGGTGCCGACCGACGTCGTGCAGCTCGACCGCCTTCCGCTGACGCCCAACGGCAAGATCGACCGCCGTGCGCTGCCGGCACCTGCGGAGCACGCGGCATCCGCCGACGACACACCGCCGCACGACTCGCTGGAGTGGATCCTGCTCGACATCTGGCAGAAGGTGCTCGGTCGCAAGCACATCAGCATCCACGACGACTTCTTCGCGCTCGGTGGCTACTCGCTGCTCGCCACCCGCCTGTTCGCGATCCTCGAGGAGCGCACCGGCCACCGGCTGCCGGTGTCGGTGCTGTTCGAACACCCGACCATCGCCGCGTTGGCCACCGCCATCCGCGACGACGGGTGGCGCACCGAGTGGTCGTCGCTGGTGCCCATCCAGCCGGCCGGCGCCGCCCAGCCGTTCTTCTACGTGGCGCCGTACATGATCAGCGTGCTCGAGCTGGCCCCGCTGGGCGACGAGCTGGGCAACGATCGGCCGCTCTACGGTCTGCAGCCACAGGGGCTCGACGGCGCTCTGCCCGCACACGCCACCATCGAGGAGATGGCGGCCCACTACATCGCCGAGATGAAGTCGGTGCAACCGGAGGGCCCGTACGCGATCGGAGGTCACTGCGCCGGCTCGTGGGTGGCGTTCGAGATGGCTCGACAACTGGAGGCGGCCGGCGACGAGATCAGCGCGCTGGCACTGGTCGACCAGGGGCCGCCGGGCGTGGAGAAGCCGGAGATCAAGAAGCTGCCGTACATCGCACATCGCATCCGCTTCTACTTCAGCGGTGGCCGCCTGCGTCAGGCCATGGCCTGGAAGTTCAAGATCATCACCGGCCGGCTGCTGCTGCGCCGTGTGGGGTCCCCGACGGCCCGGTTCGAGGAGCAGGTCAAGGAAGTGCATCGCGCTGCGTACCGCTCGTACCAGGGCGGCCACATCTCCCACGACATCACGCTGGTGCTCAGCGCCGACTCGCTCTCGCTCGACGACAAGGCGTGGTACCGGCACTGGTCCGAGGTCACCGACGGCAGGCTGACCACGAAGAACGTGGGTGGCACACACGCGAACCTGCTGGTGCAACCCTTCGTGCACGACTTGGCACGCGAGATCGCAGCCGTCCTCGACGAGCCGGACCAGCCGGCCGACGCGGCGCCCTCGGCGAGCTGATCAGGCGAGCACCTGCGACCACACCCTGTCGTAGCCCTCCGCCATCGCCGTGTCGGTGAAGTGGCGCTCGGCGTGTGCTCGGGCGGCCGTGGCGAGACGTTCGCGGAGGTCGCCGTCGGCGAGCAGCCGGCGCACGGCCGCCACCAGTGCGGGCACGTCGCCGGGTGGGACGAGCAGACCGGTGACCGAGTCGATGACGGCCTCGGCGACGCTGCCGACGTCGGTGGCCACGACCGGCGTACCGCTGAGCATCGCCTCCACGATGGTGAGCGGGAACGCTTCGTCGCGCGACGCCAGCGCGAACACGTCGAACGCGGCGATCTCGGCGCCCGCATCGTCGAGCCATCCCTTGAACTCGACCCGGTCGGCCATGCCGAGTGCCTGCGCCTGCTGTTCGAGCGCCTCGCGGCGCTCACCGTCGCCGACCAGCACCAGTCGAGCCTCGGGAATCTGCGCCATGGCCTGCAGCAGGAAGTCGATGCCCTTCTGGTCCTCCAGTCGGGCCGCGCAGCCGACGACGGGCGGCGACCCGATCGGTGGGCGGGTGAACGGGCGATCGGCGACGCCGTTGTGCACCACCGAGATGCGCCGTCGCGGAATGCGGAACAGGCGATGCAGCTCGTCGGCGGAGCCGGAGCCGACGGCGATGGTGGCCGCTTGCAGCCGGGTGACCGCGTGCTTCATCACCCGCCCGCGGAACCGTCGGCTGGGCAGCACGAGCTGCTCCACCGCGACGGTCGGGATGCGAGCCAGCACGCCCCCGAGCAGCGCGGCTCGCGACGTGAACGGGTTGGCCAGGGTGACCTGCAGCAGGTCGAGCCCGAGCTCGCGGAACTGTGTCCGGTGGTCGAGCACTGCGTGACGAAAAGATGACCGTGAGGTGATCAGTGTTGATTTAACGCCCTCAGCGTGGTTGAATGCGCGCAATAAGTGAGTATTGGAGCTGAGCATGACGAGGTTCGCCTCGCCGTGATACGCAGCAGCCAGGTTGAGCATCGACCGCTCCGCTCCACCCACGATGTCAGAATCGGTGTACAGGCCGATCGTGGTCATGGCACACGACTCGGCATGTTCACACACTCCCCATCAACTGTCGGTGCCTCGGCGGGCAGCGAAGAGAACGGCAGATGAACACTTCCCCCACCTCCCGGCACGGCCACGGCGACGATAGCGGGTCGTCGTCCACCATCGCGAGTGCCAGCGGCACCCGCGAGCGTGCGCGCCGCCCGCAGGTGCTGATGATCACCGATCGCTCGCCGGGCGGCGACTCCGGCTACGGGATGCGTGTCGACAACGTGATCACCGGGCTGATGAAGAGCGGCGATCTCCATGTCTGTCTCGTCGACAGCAGCACCGGAGGGTCCGCGCTGCCGCTCGAGGCCGGGTACGCGACGTCCGTCATCCGCGCCGAAAACCCCTCGAAGTTGCGCAAGCTGGCACTCGCGGTCACGGGGCTCGCCCAGCTGCCGTATCGTCGCCAGAAGGCGCTCCGTTCCGAGATCGCCGCCGCCGTCGGCTCTCAGGCGTGGGACTTCGTGTGGTTCAGTCGAGTGCGCACGTACGCCATCGCCGGCGATCTCGTCAGCGGGCCGCGAGTGGTCGACTTCGACGACCTCAACGACCGCCTGGCGTGCAGCCTCATCGCAGATCGCACGGCCCGCCGAGGCAGGCTGCTCGCGGCACCACGCAATCTGCTCGGCATGATCGAATGCCATCGGTGGCGACGGCTGCAGCGTCGCATCGCGAGTGAGGTCGAGTGCGTCACGGTGTGCAGCGACGCCGACAAGGCGTACCTCGGCTACCCCAACTGCGAAGTGGTGCGCAACGGGTATCGCGTGCCGGAGCACGTGCTGCGGCATCCGGATCTCGAGCACCCCACCGTGCTGTTCGTGGGTCCACTCTCGTACGAACCGAACCGGCTCGCGGCCGAGTGGCTCGCGTTCGAGGTGCTCCCGCGAGTGCGGCGCAAGCTGCCGGCCGCGCGGCTGGTGCTGGTCGGCTACAACGACGGTGCGTCGCCGCGCCTGCGCCACGCTGAAGGCGTGACGCTCACCGGCTACGTGCACGACCTGGGCCCGTACTACGCCTCGGCAGCCGTTGCGGCCGCGCCGCTGCAGTCCGGTGGTGGCACGCGGCTGAAGGTGATGGAAGCCCTGGCGCGGTCGGTGCCGCTGGTGTCCACCTCGATGGGTTGCTTCGGCCTCGACCTCACCAGCGATCGAGAGCTGCTCATCGCCGACGGCGCCGAGCACTTCGCCGACGCGTGCGTGGCCATCATCGACCACCCGGCACTCGCTGCGCGGCTCACCGCGGCCGGGCTCGCAAGTTTCCACGAGCGGCTCACCTCCGACGTCTCCGGTTCCGCCGTGGCCGCACTGGCGACACGGGTGGCAGCGGTCAGCGTCTAGCGCGCGAGCATCCGCAGTCGGCGGCCGACGCCCCGCCGCAGGCGGCGCTCGAGCAGGCACGCGATCACCCACCAGCCGGCGGGGCCCTGGCGCCGGCAGCTGGCAACGACCCAGCGTTCGAACTCGCGATGGTGGCGCACCTCCGCGAGGCCGTCGTCGCGCGTCGACCCGTACAGCGAATCGTTGCGCACGGTGTACGTGGTGAGCGGCCGATCGTCCACGAACACCGGCCCGGCCAGCGAGACCGCGACGAACGTGCGCTGGTCCTCCAGCATCGCCGGGCCGTCGGGCACGCCGCCCACGCGCCGCAGCGTCGCGAGTCGGTACATCACGTCGGACGGGGGAGGGGTGGTGAGATGGCCGCGCATGCGCATGCGGGCGAACTGGCCGCGCCGGAGCACGCGCGGCGCATCGGCACAGACCGGCACGAGCGGGCCGAGCTCGGCCTCGCCGAGTGGCTGGTGCCGACTGGGACCGCACACCATCACCACCTCCGGGTGCCTGCGGAACAGTTCGAGCTGAGTGGCCAGCTTGTGCTCGGACCACAGATCGTCGGCGTCGAGGAAGCACAGGTGCCGGCCGCGAGCCGCTTCGATCGCCAGGTTCCTGCTCGCCGGCAGGCCGCGGTTCCCGCCGCCTGGATGACGCAGCACCGAGACGCGTTCGGGCAGCGCCCGGGCGAACTCGTCGGCGAGCGCGGGCGAGCCGTCGGTGGAGCCGTCGTCGACCAGCAGCAGCTCCCACGACTCCTCGGTCTGTGCCCGAACCGTGTCGATCGCCGCGGCGAGGAAGCGCTCCTCGTTGAAGAACGTGATGGCGACGGTGACGCGGGGCCGGGAGAGAGGCGTGTGATGCAGGTCAGGGAGCCTATATTCAGCGAGTGGCCGCATCCCTGACCGTCGTGGTGGCCTCGTTCCAGCGTCGCGGCCACCTCGCCACGCTGCTCGGCTCGCTCGCCGTCGCCCTCGCCGAGCCGACCGGTGGCGAGGTCGACGTGCTCGTGCTGCTCGATGGTTCCACCGACGGCTCCGATGCCCTCGTCGACGAGATGGCGGCCGACTTCCCGGTGCCTCTTCGCCAGCGGTGGCAGCCGAACGCCGGGCTCGCGGCGGCGCGGAACGCCGGCATCGCGGCGGCGAGCGGCGAACTGGTGTGGCTGCTCGACGACGACATGGTGGTCGCGCGCCAGGCGCTGCTGCGCCACCTCGCTCACGATCGCGACGAGGCCCGCATCCTGATGGGGCCGTGCGACGTGC
>CAZWCU010000192.1:0-5168 GCA_964632715.1 uncultured Bifidobacterium sp.
CGTCCGGGTCCGGGGGCAACGGCAGTGGAGGACCGCGGTGCAGCCGGAACCCGCCGGCCGGATCGGTGCGCACGCGACCACCGACCCCGTCGGCGGCCGCCAGAACCACGGCCGCCCGGCCCGCGCGCTGGACCGCGCCCGCCGCGGCGAGGCCCGCCAGACCGGCACCGACGACCACCACGTCGGCGTCGTCGGGCACGGGCATCGACTCGGTCACGTGAGCGAAGCTACCCGACGCCTCGCTGCCACGCCTGCCCGTCGCCGATCATTCGCGTGCGCGCATCAGTGCGTTCACCAGCGCCGCGTCGAAGTCCGAGCCGGCCTCGGTGACCTGGGCAGCGGCGTCGCCCTGACGCGCCAGCACGAGACCGATCGACGGCGCGACGTAGATCTTCTGGTCCTGCGCGCCGAGCGCCGCGACGAGGTCGTCCGGCCCCTGCCCGCCGGTGCGTCCGCTGCCGCCGAGCAACCACCACAGGTACCCGTAGTTCGCGTTGAGCGGGATCGGCGTCCACGCCTCCGCGAACCACCCTGGCTCGGTGATCTGCTCGCCCGCCCAGCGACCGTTCCGCATCGCAAGGAGCCCGAACCGTGCCATGTCGCGCGCCGTGAGGCGGAGACCCCACAGCTCGTCGCCGGTGGCGTCGACCGCGCGCGCCCGTGCGCGCCAGGGCGACTCGGTGGTGACGCCGATCGAGCGGAACAGCCAGTCGACGGTGAGCGAGTTGATGTCGGTGGCGGCCACCACCTCGAGCACCTGCCGGAGCTTCTGGTAGGCGTCGGTGTTGTAGTCCCACACGATGCCGGCCTGCGCGGCGGCGCGCAGCGTGCGCGGATCGAGTCCGCTGGTCATGGTGAGCAGGCGATGCAGCCGGATGATGCGCTCGTCGACCACCGATGCGTTCGACCGGCCGTCGCCGAGGAACTCGCTGACGGGATCGTCGAGCGCGAGCACACCTCGCGAACGGGCGAGCCCGACGAGTGTGGACACGACGCTCTTCTGCACCGACGCGACATCGCGAACGGTCGTCGCCGTGGCATCTCGCCAGTACTGCTCCGCGACGATGCGACCCTCCGACAGGATCACGAGCGAGTCGCTGTTGCTGCTGCCGACGAGCTGGACCACTGCGGCGAGGCCGGCGTCGGAGTATCCGGCTTCCGCCGCGGTGATGGTGGACCACTCGCCCGCGACCGGCACGTACCCCTCGGCGACCGTTGGCGCCGCGGTCGTGCTCGTGCTCGTGCTCGTGCTCGGCGGTGGCTCGGTGGTGCTCGTCGTCGTCGTCGCCGGGTCGGTGGGCGGCACGGTCGTTCGTGCCGCGTCACCCTCACGCCCGGAGCAGCTCGCGACACCGCCGAGCAGCACGGTGGCCCCGGCGGCGAGCGCCGTCCGACGCGAAAACCTCTCGTGGCCCGTCATCGTCGGCATCGTACGGTGCCGCATGGCCCGGTTCGTGGAGTTGTCGGATTCCCCGGCATGATGGCGGGCACATGTTGATCAGACTCCTGCGCACCTTCCTCCGGCGCTACCGGGGAGTCCTCATCGCGGTGGTGTTGCTGCAGGCGGCCCAGACCGCAGCGGCCTTGCTGCTGCCCACCCTCAACGCCGACATCATCGACAAGGGCGTCGCCACCGGCGACACCGGGTACATCTGGCGACACGGCGCCATCATGCTCGCGGTCAGCGCGGTGCAGATCCTGTTCTCCATCGCCGCCATCTACTACGGCTCGCGGGCGGCCACGAACTTCGGCCGCGACGTGCGCGCCGCGCTGTTCCATCAGGTCACCGAGTTCTCGGCTCGCGAGGTCACCCACTTCGGACCGCCGACGCTCATCACTCGCGTCACCAACGACGCGCAGCAGGTGCAGACCCTGGTGCAGATGACGTGCACGCTGCTCATCGCGGCACCGCTCACGGCCGCCGGCGGCCTGGTGATGGCGCTGCGCGAAGACGTCGAGCTGATCTGGATCCTCGCGGTCGCCATCCCGGTGCTCGTCATCTCCATCGGCACCGTCATCTTCAACATGGTCCCCACGTTCCGCCGCATGCAGGACCGCACCGACGAGATCAACCGCGTGCTGCGCGAGCAGATCACCGGCATCCGCGTGGTGCGCGCGTTCGTGCGCGAGCCGTACGAGACCGAGCGCTTCGAGGAGGGCAACGCCGCCCTCACCCGCACGGCACTGCGCGGCGGCCGCCTGATGGGCCTGATGTTCCCCACGGTCATCATGATCGTCAACGTGTCGAGCGTGGCCGTCATCTGGTTCGGCGCCAACCGCGTGGACAGCGGCGAACTGAAGATCGGCGCGCTGATCGCGTTCCTCACCTATCTGATGCAGATCCTGATGGCCGTGATGCTCGCCACCTACATGGCCGCACTCGTGCCCCGTGCCGCGGTCAGCGCGGAGCGCATCCAGGAAGTGCTCGACACGCCGTCCAGCGTCGCCGCCGCGGAGCACCCGATCGACGCGCTGCCGCCCGATGCCTCCATCGAGTTTCGTGCCGCCGGGTTCCGCTATCCCGGCGCCGAACACGCGGTGCTGTCCGACGTCACCTTCCGTTGCGACGCAGGGCAGACCATCGCCGTCATCGGCAGCACCGGCTCGGGCAAGACCACGCTCGTCAGCCTGCTGGCTCGACTGTTCGACGTCACCGAAGGCGCGGTGCTCGTCAACGGTGTCGACGTGCGCGACCTGGCCACCGACGCCCTCTGGCAGCGCATCGGGCTGGTGCCGCAACGGCCGTACCTGTTCAGCGGCACCGTCGCCTCCAACCTGCGCTACGGCAAGCCCGACGCCACCGACGACGAGCTCTGGGAAGCGCTCACGGTGGCCCAGGCCGCCGACTTCGTCCGCGCGATGCCCGACGGGCTCGACGCGCGCATCGCGCAGGGCGGCAGCAACGTGTCGGGTGGTCAACGGCAACGGCTCGCCATCGCCCGCGCCCTCGTGCGCAAGCCCGAGGTGTACTTGTTCGACGACTCGCTGTCGGCGCTCGACATGGCCACCGACGCTCGCCTGCGCGCCGCCCTGGCTCCATACACGCGAGACGCGGTCGTGGTGATGGTGGCGCAGCGGGTCACCAGCATCAAGCACGCCGATCAGATCCTGGTGTTGGAAGACGGCGAACCGGTGGGTCTCGGCACACACGACGAGCTCGTCGCCAGCTGCCCCACCTACCTCGAGATCGTGCAGTCGCAGCTCACCGCCGAAGAGGCAGCCGCATGAGCGACGACACTCACGACTCGAAAGAGCCGCCGCGCCCACCGGCCAGCACCAGCGAGCTGCGCGGCGGTCGGATGAACACCGTGGGCGTGCCCACCGAGAAGTCGAAGGACTTCGCCACGTCGAGTCGCCGCCTCTTCAACCGCCTCGGTCCCGAGCGACCGAAGGCGTACCTGGTGCTCGCTCTCGCGGTGGTCAGCGTCGCGCTGGTGGTGTCGGGGCCGAAGATCCTCGGCCACGCCACCAACCTGCTGTTCGACGGCCTGGTCAGCCGCGCGGGCGGTGGTCCCGGCATCGACTTCGCCGAGCTGCACCTCACCCTGTGGATCGCGGTGGGGTTGTACCTGGCCGGCTACGTGCTGTCGTACCTGCAGGCCTACGTGCTGGCGGGCGTGGTGCAACGCACGATGTTCCGGCTGCGCGCCGACGTGGAGGCGAAGCTGCACGAGATGCCGTTGTCGTACCTCGACCAGCAGGCTCGCGGCGACCTGCTCAGCAGAGTCACCAACGACATCGACAACGTCGCGCAGAGCATGCAGCAGTCGCTCAGCCAGCTGCTCACCGGCGTGCTCACCATCGTCGGCACCATTGCGATGATGCTCTGGATCTCGTGGCAGCTCGCGATCATCGCCATCGTCAGCGTGCCCGTCTCCATCCTGATCATGAAGAAGATCGCCGGCTACTCACGCGGCAAGTTCATGGCGCAGTGGCAGCACACCGGCGCCCTCAACGCACAGGTCGAGGAGACGTTCACCGGCCACCCGATCGTGAAGGCGTTCGGCCGCCAGCGTGAGGCGCAGGCCCGGTTCGACGCCACCAATGCGCAACTCGCCGAGGCGGGCTTCTCGGCGCAGTTCATCAGCGGGTGCGTGCAGCCCGCCACCGTGCTGGTCGGCAACCTCAACTACGTCGCCATCGCGGTGTTCGGCGGTCTCAAGGTGGCCAACGGCTCGCTCGGGCTCGGCGACGTGCAGGCGTTCATCCAGTACTCGCGTCAGTTCTCGCAACCGCTCACGCAGACCGCGTCGATGATCAATGTGCTGCAGTCGGGCGTCGCCTCGGCCGAGCGCGTGTTCGAGTTGCTCGACGCGCCAGAGCAGACGCCCGACCCGGAACCGATGGTCGACGCGCCGCCGGTGCTCGGTCGCGTGGAGTTCCACGACGTGTCGTTCAGCTACCGCACCGACACGCCGCTCATCGAGCACCTCTCGCTGGTGGCCGAGCCGGGGCAGACCGTGGCGATCGTCGGCCCCACCGGTGCCGGCAAGACCACGCTGGTCAACCTCATCATGCGCTTCTACGAGCTCGACGGTGGGGCCATCACGCTCGACGGCCGCGACATCTCCGCCATGCCACGCGCCGAACTGCGCAGCGAGTTGGGCATGGTGCTGCAGGACACGTGGCTGTTCGGTGGCACCATCCGCGACAACATCGCCTATGGCAATGCCGACGCCACCGACGAGCAGATCCTCGCGGCCGCCAAGGCGTGCTACGTCGACCGCTTCGTGCACTCGCTGCCGATGGGCTACGACACCGTGCTCGACGACGAGGGCAGCTCGGTGAGCGCCGGCGAGAAGCAGTTGCTCACCATCGCCCGCGCGTTCTTGGCGGACCCCACCATCCTCATCCTCGACGAGGCCACGAGCTCGGTCGACACGCGCACCGAGGTGCTCATCCAACGAGCCATGGCCAAGCTGCGCGGCGGCCGCACCAGCTTCGTCATCGCCCACCGGCTGAGCACCATCCGCGACGCCGACGTCATCCTCGTGATGGATGCCGGCCGCATCGTCGAGCAAGGCTCGCACCACGATCTGCTCACCCAACAGGGCGCGTACTTCACGCTCTACAACGCGCAGTTCGCCGGCGCGGCCACCGACGTGGTCTGACCCGACCCTCACGTCGCTCGCGGGTCGTGCCGATACACCAGCGTGGAACCAACTGCA
>CAZWCU010000192.1:5268-8236 GCA_964632715.1 uncultured Bifidobacterium sp.
CGACCCTCACGTCGCTCGCGGGTCGTGCCGATACACCAGCGTGGAACCAACTGCAGCGGCACGCGGATCGATGGATCGGCGCGCGTTCCTCCGCGGGGCGACCGTGGTCGCCGGCGGCGCACTGCTCCTCGGACCGCGGCCGCGTCGGGTCGCTGCCAACACGAGTGGCCCGATCGCAGCGGACGGGCCGTACGGTCCGCTGCAGCCCGCCAACTCGGACGGTCTGATGCTGCCTGCCGGCTTCACCTCGCGCTTCATCGCCCGATCCGGCTCGGCGGTGGGCAGCACGCCCCACGTGTGGCACGCACCGCCCGACGGTGGCGCGTGCGTTGCTCGCGATGCCGGCGGCTGGATCTACGTCTCCAACGGCGAGGCAGGAAGTGGCGGAGGGGGCGTGGCCGCGATCGCATTCGATCCGGCGGGCACCATCGTCGACGCGTACTCGATCCTGTCGGGCACCAGCCGCAGCTGCTCCGGCGGCACCACCCCGTGGGGCAGCTACCTCTCCGGCGAGGAGAACGGCGCCACCGGCAGAGTGTTCGAGTGCGATCCGCAGCGCCGGTCGCAGGGTGTCCACCGACCACTGCTCGGCGCCTTCAACCACGAGATGATCGCCGTCGACCCTGCGACCGGCGAGGTCTACATGGTCGAGGACCACGCATCAGGTCGCTTGTACAAGTTCGTCCCGACGACGTTCGGCGACCTGAGTGCCGGAGCGCTGTATGCCGCGCACGTCACCGGGAGCCAGGTGACGTGGGTGCCCACGTCGACGAGCGCGCCCGATCGTTCGGCGGCGACCACGGTGTTCAACGGCGGCGAAGGCGCCTGGGTCATGCGCGACACGCTGTACCTCACCACCAAGGGCGACGTGCGTGTGTGGCGCCTGGATCTGCGGGCGCAGCAGCTGTCGGTGCTGTACGACGGTCACGCCGTCGCCGGCACCTCGCTGACCGCTGTCGACAACCTCGTCGGGCACCTGCCGAGCGGCGATCTCTACGTGGCCGAGGACGGCGGCAACATGGAGGTCGTGCTGGTCACCACCATCGGCCCGGGCGAAGTGGCACCGTTCCTGCGCTTCGTCGGGCACGACGCGTCGGAGGTCACCGGCATCGCGTTCACGCCCGACCACGGTCGGCTGTACGTCACCTCGCAGCGCGGCTCCGACGGCGTCCACGGCCTCACGTACGAGATCAGCGGCCCGTTCCGCCGCTCGCCGCGGTCGGTCATCGACCAGCCTCGTCGCCCGCACCCGATGAACGCCCGCCCTGCGAGTTTCGAGGGAGTCAGGCGGGGGTGACGGTGACGAACGTGTCGTTGAAGCAGGCACCGTTGGCGAGCGCGTCGCCGGTGGCGGGCGTGAGGGCGTTGACGCCCCACCCGTCGCCGTGGTTGCGCAGCCAGACGCCCTTGCTCATCACTGCCACGCCCGGCCGGGTGTCGGCACCGACCGCGAGCGGCACCGTGATGGCGGCCAGCGGACTGGCGACCACCACCTGCTGACCGGCGACGAGACCGCGCTGTGCCGCGTCGGCGGGATGCAGCAGCACGGCCGGCGACGGGCTCTGGAACTCGCCGAACATCGAGTTGACCAGCTTGGAGGTGGCCGGCGAGATGAGCGTGAGTGCATCGGCCGCGTGCGGCAAGGGCACGTAGCGCGGCGCGCCGTGCGTGGCATCGACGAGCTGCGCGCGGCCACCCTCGGGGAAGGTGTCGACGAACTGCTGCGACGGCACCTGCGACTCGCGCGGACCCGGGTCCGCGACCGCGACGGCCATCGCGACCGGCTCCCACGGGAAGCCGTACGCCTGCGCCAACGCAAGGCCGGTCTCGTCGTTCGATCGGCTCTCCCCCACTCGCGGGATGACACTGCGCACGGGCATCACCATCAGCGAGCCGTAACTCGAGGTGACGTCGTCGATCTCGAAGCTGGTGGTGGCAGGCAGCACGACATCGGCGTAGCGAGTGGTGTCGGTGAGCACCTGTTCGTGCACGACGGTGAACACGTCGAGCCGGCTGAACGCCGCGACCACGGCGTGCTGATCGGGGCACATCACCAGCGGGTTGGCACCCTGGACGAACAGCACCTCGCACGGATCCGACGAGCCAGGGGCCATCCACTGGCTCACCTGGTGCATGGGCAGCACTCGCCGCTGCGGGCCGTCGAAGGCATCTTTCGGCCACCGCGCCCGTGGCTTTGCGGCGCCGGCCGACGTGGATCCGATGACGCCGCTGCCGGGCACACCGAAGTGCCCACCGAGCACCGGCAGCGCGAGGATCGCTCGGCACGCGGCGCCCCCGTTCGCGTTGCGTTCCTGCCCCCAGCCGATGCGCAACATGGCCGGCCGAGTGGTGCCCCACCACTCGGCGAGCAGCTCGATGTCGGCAGCCGCGAGGCCCGTCTCGGCGGCGGCACGCTCGAGCGTCCACTCCGCCGCCGCGGCCATGAACTCATCGACGCCGTCGGCGTGCGCGGCAACGAAGTCGGCGGCCAGGTACCCGCGCTGCGCCCACAGGTTCGCGATGGCGTAGGCGAGCACGGCATCGGTGCCCGGCCGTACGGCGAGGTGCAGGTGTGCGCGCTTGGCCATCGCGGTGCGACGCGGGTCGATGACCACCACCTTGGCGCCGGCCTTCACCGCCTGCTGCACGAGCGGCGGGAAGTGCGTGTTGCTGACCGTGGGGTTGGCGCCCCAGATGACGACGAGCCGGCTGTGCACGACGGTGGTGGGATCGGCCGACGCCATGGCCGGGAACACCGAATCCCACGACACACCCATCGTGTGCGCGCAGATGGTGTGCTCGGCCACGGTGGCGCCGATGGCGGCGAAGAACGCCTCGGTGAGGCTGTTGCGCTCGAGCACCGCCGCCGACGAGTTGTAGGTGAACGCGACCACCGCGTCGGGGCCCTTGGCGTCGATAGCCTGCCGCATGCGCTGCGCGACGAGGTCGAGTGCTTCGGTCCAGGTGG
>CAZWCU010000193.1:0-1476 GCA_964632715.1 uncultured Bifidobacterium sp.
CTGGATCTCGTCGTCGCGGTTCCCAGTGGGAATTGCCTGGGTGGGGATGCTCTGGGTCATGTCGGTCACCGGGCCCTCTTCGCCTTGGCTTCCATCCGCCGCACCAGGTAGGTGAGCGGAAGGGTGATGATCAGGTAGCACAACCCGGCAACGATCAGCGGGGTCAGGTTGCCGTTGGAGTTGGCCAGGTCGCGACCGAACTTGGTCAGTTCGAAGTCGGAGACGGTGAGCCCGAGCACGTAGACAAGCGAGGAGTCCTTGGTCAGCAGGACCAGCTCGTTGGTGAGCGGCGGGGTGATGATCCGGAAGGCCTGCGGCAGGATGATCCGCTGCATCGCCATGCCGGGCGGCATGCCTAGCGAGCGTGCCGCTTCCAGCTGGCCCTTCGGGACGGCCTCGATGCCGGCCCGGATGGTCTCGGACATGTAGGCGGCGGAGACGAGGCCAAGGGCCGTCCCGACGGTGCCGTACGGCTCGAGCGGCAGGCGCATGCACGGGAAGGCGAACCGCCGGGGGTTGAACGCCAACAGGACGAAGACCCCCCGGCCCCCGCGGGAGAACCCGGGTGAGGGCGTCGTCCGAGACACGGGGCGAGCGGCGGACGATCGCGTACACGACCGTCATGACCGGGATGAACAACCCCGTCAAGAAGCACCTGCTCGCGCAGGACAAGTCGGCGATAGCCTACGTCTACACCCCGGAGATCCCGGGGCGGGAGGTGGCGCAGACCGTGCTCGTCAGCGTCGTCCACAAGCTCATCGGCGACAAGACCGGGACCGCGGTCTCGATGCTGATGGGGCTGGACAAGGACCTCACCGCAGAGCAACTCGACGAGCTGCGCGGCATCGCGCGCGACAAGTACGGCGCCTGACGGCGCAGTAGCGACGGAGGGCCGGGCCGGCTGCCACGCAGCCGGCCCGGCCCTCCGTCGTTCATCTACAGCGACTCCGGGGCGCTGACGCCGAGCAGGCCGAGCACGCGCGACAGCGTGGAACGCACGGCGCGGCCCGCCCCCCTCTCTCCTCCCCGCTCACCGAGCCCGCCGACGGCGAGGGCCACAGCGGCGACATCCGCTGGACCTTCGAGAAGTTCCTCATCGGACCCGACGGCTCGGTCAGCCGGTTCAGCCCGATGGTGGCCCCCGACGATCCGGCGCTGGTCAGCGCCATCGAGGCCAGCCTCCCCGGCTGACACGCGCGGCAGGAGCGATCAGGACCGCAGCGGCCTGATCACCTGCTCGGCGAAACGCAGGATCGGCTCTGTGGACTTCGGGTTGCCGAAGTCCATCACGAAGTGCTGCACGCCCAGTGCGGCCATGTGACCCAGCTGCTCGACCAGTTGCTCGCTGTCGGCATCGGTCTCCGGTAGTGGGCGCTCGACCGTGGTGGTGACCTCGATCGTCGCCGGATCGCGCCCTGCCTTCTCCGCGGCCGCGTGCACGATGCCGAGCTTGCGCGTCCATGCCTCGTCGCTGCG
>CAZWCU010000193.1:1576-8207 GCA_964632715.1 uncultured Bifidobacterium sp.
GTCTTCGCATCGAACCCGTAGAAGTGATCGGCGATCCACAAGGAGTCGAAGTGAGGCAGCGCGGTGGGCAGGATGTGCTGGTCCTGCCATGCGGCGATCGGCTGGAAGTCGCTCCACCGGTTGCCGATGACGGGCGACAGCCATCCGAACTTCAGTGGCGCGCTCATGCGAGGCCCGATGCCGTCTCGAGGCCGAGCTTCAGCCGGTCGAGCGTTCGCTGCATGCCCTTGGTCATGCCCTTCGAGCGCCGCAGCACCGTCTCGTACAGGAAGCCCTGGAAGCCGTTCGGCTCGTACGCGAACGTCTCGGTGACCTCGGTGCCTTCACCTGCGGGAGCGAACGAGTAGCGCCACGTCGTCAGGCCCTCGGCCACGAACTCGAACGTGGCGCCCGGTTCGCAGGCGGTGACCTCGCTGGTGGTGGTCCATCGCTTCAGTGTGCGCCCGGCCACCTTCACCTCGTTGTCGCCTTCGAACCTGGCGCCGACCGCAGGGCCGGCAGCGCCGTCGACCCAGCGCGCGGCAACGCACTCGGGACTCCACTCGCCCATGCGTGTGATGTCGGCGACTGCCGCCCACACCTCGTCGGGTGATCGGTTGACGGTGACGTGTGCGGTGCCGGTGCTCATGCCCGGCAGCGTAGGTGTCAACCGGCGTGAGCGAGCGCGGGCGCGGTGATCACCGGCGCGTCGGTGCACCGCGCCAATAGGTCGGCGAGGCCGGGTTCGTTGCGATCGACGGAACTGGGCAGCAGCACGCGAGCGGTCTCGTGGCTGACCACCACATCGGCGAGCTCGGTGGCGGCGCTCGGGCCGCGAGCGGTCATCGCCAGCAGCTGCTCGGGAGCGAGCGCCAGCCGGTCGCCGACCTGTTCGAGGTAGCACCAGCCGGCCGTCGCCATGTCGAGATCGGCGGAACGCGCGACGTCGCGCAACGCACGCGAGGTGGGGCCGCTGAGCAGCACCATCAGCACCACGTGGCGGTCGCCGGCGTCGAGCAGTTGGAGAGCGCTCTCCCCGTCGGCGGAAGTGGGGTCGAGCAGCACCAGTGTGATGGGCACGATGGTCGAGCTGTTCATGCTCATCACCGTACGGAACGATCATGTCGTGGACGTGAACGGCAGATCACACATCGTGCCGAGGCCGGGTGCCACATGTCACGCCGTGTCGGCTGTGCGACATCGTGCGGCGAGCGTCGTGTGGCAGCATCGGGGCGATGTCCAGTTCGGTGCTGCTCACGGCTCCCTGGCGGCGGGCCGTGGTACAGCTCCGTCACCGGCCAGGTCTGTTGGTCGCGTCTGCCGTCACCGGTGTCATCGTCGGACTGGTCTCCGCCGCGCCCGTGCTGTTCGTGTCGAGCGTGGGCGCGGGCGCCGTGCAGGTGCAGTACGCCGATGCGTGCCCCGCGAGCGTGAGCCCGACGATGACCTCCCGCCGGTCCTTTCCCGGCGTGCCCGCCGACCAGATTCCGGATCCGATCGATCGTCTGCGCGCGGCGGTCGGTGACGATCCGGCCTTCCTGCCGGCCGAGCACGTGGAGGCCAGCTACACCGCCAGTCCTGTGACGGCCGGTGATCGAGACGCGAACATCGGATTCCTGGTATCCGACACGTGGCGCGACCACGTGGAGATGCTGTCGAAGGAGGTGCCGGGCGACGTGTGGTTGCCCGACACGCTGCAGGATCGACTCGACGTGCAACCCGGTGACTCGATCGCGGTGCAGACGCGCAGCGGCGCGGTGGAGGATCTGGTGGTCGCGGGAGTCTTCCGCGATCTGGCCTCGCAGGAGCTCGACGACTACTGGTGCGCGGCCACTGCGGCCATCATTCCGCAGAACATGTACGGCGAGATCTTCCCGCCGCCGATGGCCATCGTCGAGCGCGACACGTTCGAGGATCGCGGGCTGCGCGCGAGTCTCTACTTCTCCCGCTTCGTGGCGGAGTTCGCTCGCCCGCCCGCCACGCTCGACGACGCTGCCCGCCTGACGGCGGCCACTGCACGTGTCACTGCTGCGGCGGCAGCGAACCCGCAGGCCGACTCGATCAACTCCTCGATCGAGCGGCTCGAGCAACGCAGTCGCCTAGTGCGCGATGCCGTGCGCGACACGACACTGCCAGTGGCGGTGATGGCCATCGTCTGCGCACTCGCACTGGCGGGCGTGCTCGGTCTGCTCTGGGTGCGCGCGCGACGCAACTCGTGCATCGCACTGCTCACCCTCGGCATCTCGCCGGCAGCCGTGGGCGTGAAAGCCGCAACCGAGACGGGGGCGGCACTCCTGCTGGGTTCGGCCCTCGGCTGCGCTGTCGCGCGGTGGACGATGGGCATGTGGGCGCCGACCTCGTCGATCGAACCCGGTGCACTCACCACCGCCTTGGGTGTCGCGCTGCTCGCGGGCGTGGCCGGTCTGTTGCTGGTGGGCGCGTCGGCGGCAGCCGCGTGCCGCTCGTTGCTGGTGGTCGCGGCGCCGGCGCGCAAGAGCCGGGTGGCGTACGTGCCGTTCGAGCTGGTGTTCGCGGCGATCGCGTGGTGGGCCGCACGCGACCTGCAGCCGGAGGCGCTCGTGCCCATCGAGGGCCGCCGGGTGGTGGACACCAGTTCGGCGGTGCTCGTGCTGCCGCTCGCGGTGCTCGCGCTCGGTGCGTCGTTGGCGGCCCGAGCATGGTGGTGGGTCACTCGCCGCAGTCGGTCGAGCACGCTGCCCGCGCACCTGCCGCGCCGCCTCGCACTGCGCAGGCTGCAGCACGGGTCGAAAGCGGGCACAGCCATCCTCGGTGCCGGCACGCTCGCACTCGGCGTGTCGATCTTCGGGATGACGATGAACTCGTCGTTGGAGCGCACCGGCGTCGCGAAGAGTGCGGTGTTCGTCGGCAGCGACGTCGCGGTGCTCATCGCCGGCGAGCTCCCGACCGATCCCGCGCCCGCCGCGGCCACCGAGGTGTGGGAGCGCGAGGACATGGAGTTCGCGGGCCAGCCGGTCGACGTGCTCGCCGTCGACCTCGACACCTTCGAGGCGGCCGCGTTCTGGGATGACTCGTTCGCCGATCAGTCGCTCGCCGAACTGCTGCGGTTGCTCGACGACACGGACGCCGGCGGTGCCATCCCGGTCATCGTCACCGGACCCGTCCCGCCGACGGGCGAGCTGACCAACCCCAACACACCGGTGGAGCCGATGCCGTTGAGGGTGGTCGCCACCGTCGAGTCGTTCCCCGGCGCGGCGCTCAGCAAGCCGCTGATCGTGATGTCGCTCGACGACGCACGCGAGGGGTCGATCAAGTTCCGGCACTACGTATGGGCGAAGGGCGAGTTCGAGTACTGGCGAGTGGCCTTGCAGGAGCTCGACGCGGGTCCGATGGTGGGCATCTCCCGCCAGGACGCAGTCGACTCGTCGGTGCTGCAGTTCGCGAGTTGGTCGTTCGACTTCGTGAAGGCGCTCGGAGTGTTCGTCGGTGCGCTGGTGGCCGCCGCGCTGCTGCTGCACCTCGCCGCGCGTCAGCGACAGCAGGCGCTCAGCTTCGCGTTCCTGCGGCGGATGGGCTTGAGCGCGCGCCGCCACTGGTGGGCACTCGTGTTCGAGATGGGTGGGTTGCTGCTCGCCATCTTCGTGCTCGGCTCCGCCCTGGCGATCGTGTGCGTGCGCATCATCAGCCCCAACGTCGACCCGTTGCCGATCGTGCCGCCCTCTCCGGTGATCGTGGTGCCGTGGGGTGCGCTCGGGGTGGCGGTTGGTGTCGGCGCGGCGGTGGCGCTCGTGGGCAGTGCGTTCGCGCAGTGGTTGGGCGCTCGGGTCGATGTCGCGGAGGTGTTGCGCGATGGCACGTGAACCCGACGCGCTGATGATCGCCGAGCACATCGGCGTGGAGTATCGGGCGCTCGACGGTGTGGTCCCCGCCGTCGTCGACGTGTCGCTGCTCGTGCCACGCGGCGCACTCCTGGTGCTCGCCGGGCCGTCCGGCTCCGGCAAGTCGAGCCTGCTGCGCGTGCTCGGACTGCTCGACCGGCCCACGCGCGGGCAGTTGTCCATCGACGGGGTCGACGTCGGTGCGCTCTCGGACCGCAGCCGGCGTCGCCTGCGCCGACGGAAGCTCGCGTACGTCCACCAGCGGCCTGTCACGAACCTGGTCGACGACCTCGTCGCCGGCGAGCAGATCGCGTTCGCGCGGCAGGTTCGCGGGCTGCCGCCGTGCGACGCAGCCGAAGCGCTCGATCGCTTCGGGCTCGCTCACCATGTGGCATCCCGCCCGGTGCAGCTGTCCGGGGGCGAGCAGCAACGGTTGGCGATCGCGATGGCGGTCGCCGGTGAGCCGCGTGTTCTGCTCGCCGACGAGCCGACCGCCGAGCTCGATCGTCATCACGCCGCGGAAGTGATCGACGCCATCCGCCGAGCCGCGGCGGACGGGCAGACCGTGGTGGTGGCCAGTCACGACCACGACCTCATCGGCAAGGCCACGCACCTCGTGTGGTTGAGCGAAGGCCACCAGGTGGAGCACCATGGCTGAGCTCGTGCGCGCGTCCGCGGTCGGCAAGTGGTTCCGGTCGGGCCACGAACGGATCACGCCCGTCGACGCGCTCGACCTGGTGCTCGTGGCCGGCGAGATCGTGGTCATCACCGGGCCGTCGGGCTCCGGCAAGACGACCCTGCTGCAACTGCTCGCCGGCTTCCAGCGACCCGACGCCGGCACCGTGCAATGGCCGGGCACGAGCGACGGGGCGGTGCCCGCGTGGGCCGACGTGGCCGTGGTGCCGCAGTCGCTGGGTCTGCTGCCCGAGCTCTCCGCGAAGGAGAACGTGGCGCTGCCGTTGCTGGCCAGCAGGTCGTCGCTCGAACTCGTGGACGACGAAGTGGAGGCAGCGCTCGCCGCGCTCGGTGTCGACCACCTCGCCGATCGACTCGTGGGCGAGACCTCGCTGGGTCAGCAGCAGCGTGTGGCCGTAGCGCGAGCGATCGTCGGCACGCCACACGTCATCGTCGCCGACGAGCCGACGAGCCACCAGGACGAAGCCCACGCCCATGTCGTGCTGCGTGCGTTGCAGGCGGCGGCCGACCGCGGTGCGGGTTGCATCATCGCGGGCCACGACGATCGCCTGCTCGACACGGCGACACGCGTGCTGCACCTGGAGTCGGGACGGTTCACCACCGACTGACGCGGGTCATTGGAACGCGCAGAACTCGTTGCCCTCGGGGTCCGCCATGACCCACCAGTCGATCTCCGCGTCGCGGGCGCGCACCAGCGTGGCGCCTGCCTCGACGAGGTCGTCGATGGTGGCGTCGGCCAGCTTGACGTCCCAGTGCACGCGGTTCTTCACCGTCTTGGGCTCGGGCACCGGGTTGAACACCCAGAAGAGAAAGGGGAAGCCGGCCGCTCCCTCGACCCAGACGAACGGTGCACCGGGCCGGCGCCCGACGGTGCCCCCGGTGCGCGCGGCCCACCACGATGCGATGCGTTCCGGATCTGCTGCGTCGACGACCAGCTCGAACGGGCCGCTGGGCGCGTCGGGATACTGCGGATGTGGGCCGAACACGCACAGCGCCACACCGTCGGGGTCGTTGAGCACGTACCACGGATGATCGGGGGCCGGCTCGCTGGCCACACGCGCACCGGCGGAGATGAGCGGCACCGGGTCGCCGCCGGGCACGCGCAGGTCGAGGTGCACTCGGCTCTTGCCCGCGGGCGGTTCGATGACCGAGTTGATCCAGACCGTGCGCTCCTTGGAACCACCCATCGGTGGTTCGAGGTGGAAGTCGCCGCCCTCGTGCTCCACCACCGGTTGGTGCAGCGCAGCACCCCAGAACCGCGCCACTGCCTCAGGTCGACCGCCTCCGGCAGTGACATCGATACAGAGGTCCTTGAACACGACATCGGGCATCGCGTGAAGCTAGCGCCGCAACGCGCATGCGTCCGACTGCTGCTCGCCGTTCAGCTTCGGCGGCGTCGACGTCTGCTGACACACTCGCGCTCATGAGCACAGACCTCGAGCCCGATGCCCTGCGCGAGAAGTACCGCTACGAGCGCGACAAGCGCGTGCGTGGCGACGGCAACGAGCAGTACGTGGAGATGGTGGGGCAGTTCGCGCACTACCTCGACGACCCGTACGTCGCGGTGCAGGAGCGTCCGGCGCTGCACGACGACGTGGAGGTGGCCGTCATCGGTGGTGGCTTCGGCGGCCTCCTGGTGGGTGCCCGCCTGCGCGAGGCCGGCGTGGAAGACCTGCGCCTCATCGAGAAGGGTGGCGACTTCGGCGGCACCTGGTACTGGAACCGCTACCCGGGCGCCGCGTGCGACGTGGAGAGCTACGTGTACCTGCCGCTGCTCGAAGAGGTCGGCTACGTCCCGCAGCACAAGTACTCGCCCGCACCCGAGATCCTCGAGCACAGCCGCAACATCGCGCGGCGTTTCCGGTTGTACGACAACGCGTGTCTCTCCACCGAGGTCACCGACCTGACGTGGGACGAGACCGACCGTCGCTGGATCATCAGCCCCAACCGCGGCGATCGCATGCGTGCTCGTTTCGTGGTCAGGGCCACAGGTCCGCTGCCACGTCCGAAGCTGCCCGGCATCCCGGGCGTGGAGACCTTCGCCGGCCGTTCGTTCCCCACCCGTCGTTGGGACTACGACTACACCGGGTGCCACCCCC
>CAZWCU010000194.1:0-8155 GCA_964632715.1 uncultured Bifidobacterium sp.
GGTGGCTGGGATGCGGAAGGCGGGTGTGGAGACCGACCCGGCCCAGGGCCCCACACCGGGGCGGCCGATGACGTGCCCGAAAAGGGCGGGGAGGATCGGCAGCCCGACCGCAGCCGGCGGGCCGAACGCGAGGAGCGGAATGACCATGGCGGCCAGCAAGCCGAACAGCTCCGTGGAGGGCACTCCTCCGTCCTGGAACCGGTAGCCGCCGTAGTCGACGGTCATCTCGTCGGCGAGGTCGGCCCGCAGCGCCATCAGCTCGTCGACGACTGCGGTGTCGTCGGTGTCCAGCGAGATGGCGCCGGTTGCCACCGTCGAGTCGTCCGACACGAGCAACGCATCGGGTGTGGGCGGGCTGTCGAGCACGCCGGGCAGGGCGGCCACCTCGTCGAGGAAGCCGGCGACCGTTGCGTGCACCTCCGGGTCGTCGAAGCGACCGTCCACGCTGAGCACGATGCGACCGGTGTCGCCGTCGATCTGCGGGTCCTGCGGCGCCTCGCTGAGCAGCAACTCGTAGGCGAGGTCGCTGTCGGTGCCCGGCAACCGACCACCTTCCGCGAACTCGCCGCCGGCCGCACCGGCCGCGAACGACATGCCCACCACGGCGAGCACCCAGACGAGCAGCGTGAGGCGGCGGTGGACGAAACAGGCGGAGGCGAGTCGGCGGAGCATGCCTCCAGCGTGCGCCTCGACTCCATCGGCGGCCATCCGGCGGCCAGGTGTCGCGGAGGTGGGGCCAGCCCTACCCCGCGAGCCCTCCCAGCTCAGCGTTGCGCGAGCAGTTCGGCCGTGCGCCGGGCGACGAACTCGGTGAGCTCGTCGTCGATGGCCGGATCGAGCACGGGAGACTCGGACTCGTCGAGCAACTGGCGCCAGATGAGGTGTGCGCGCTCGCGAGCGTCGATGGACCCGGCCTCGGCCCAGGTCTCGAAGTTGCGCCAGTCGCTGACCAGCGGCGAGTAGAACGCGGTCTCGTAGCGCTCCATCGTGTGTGGCGATCCGAAGAAGTGGCCGCCGGGGCCGACCGCGGCGATGGCGTCGAGTCCGAGCGAGTCGTCGTCGACGACGATCGGCTGCAGGTACTCGGCCATCATCTGCAGCATCTCGGCGTCGATGATCAGCTTCTCGAAGCTGGCGGTGAGACCGCCTTCCAGCCAGCCTGCCGCATGGTTGACCAGGTTGGCACCGCCCATCACCGCACCCCACAGCGACATCGCACTCTCGTAGGCGGACTGCGCGTCGACCGTGTTGGCGGCCGTGGTGTTCGACGACCGGAACGGCAGGCCATAGCGACGGGCCAGCTGGCCGCTCGCCTGCGCCGCCTTCGTGTACTCGGGCGTGCCGAACGCGGGCGAGCCGCTGCGCATGTCGACGTTGGAGGTGAACGAGCCGTACATCAGCGGTGCACCGGGGCGCACGAGCTGGATGAGCGTGGCCACCGCCAGCACCTCGGCGTTCTGCAGCACCAGCGCGCCGGCCAAGGTGGCTGGCGCCATGGCCCCGGCGAGCGTGAACGGGGTGATGCACACCGCCTGCCCTGCTCCAGACAGCTCGATCAGCCCCTCCGCCATCGGGATGTCGAGTGTGAGCGGCGTGTTGGTGTTGACGATCGTGAGCAGTGCCGGCCGTTCGGCCAGACCGTCTCGATCGGTGCCGAGCCCGATGGCCGCCATGTCGATGCAGTCGGTCGCCCGGTCGCGGCCGAGCGCGATGCCCTGCCAGTTCTTGTCGAGCAGTCGCAGCAGCGAGTGGCAGAGGTCGAGGTGGCGGGTCTCGGGCGGTAGATCCATCGCCTCGAACGGGCCACCACCCTCCTGATGCACCACGCCCAGGGACTGGACGACCCGCAGGAACTCCTGCTGCTCGGCGTGCGTGCCGGGGCGCCGGCCGCGCTCGACGTCGCTGACGAACGCCGGACCACCGACCGACGTGAAGGCGATGTTGCGGCCGCCGATGACCAGGTCGTGCGCAGGGTTGCGGGCGCGCAGCGTGAACGTGGCCGGCGCGAGCGCGACGGACGCCTCCACCATCTCCGGGTCGAAGCGGACGATCAGGTCGTCGACCGCGCAACCGGCCTCGGCGAGCAGACGGCGGGCACCATCGTGCAGCACGCGCATGCCCGAGGTGGACAGCAGCTGCAGCGACGAGTGGTGCAGGTGCTCCACGTGGTCGTCGGACAGCATGCGCACCGGCTCGTACGGGTTGTGCAGCGCGCGCCAGGGCGACGGCACGGGGCCACGCGCAGGACGTCGTTCGCGACCTCGGTTCGTCCTGCTCACATCGGAACCCTAACCGTCTTGTTGAACCTCTGTGAACCAGCAAAGGACCAGCGTGCGGGGGTTGCACGCCGACGCCATGGTCAAGAAATCGTAAAGTCGACGCCGTTTCGTGCCGAAGAAGTCTGCATGTCCCGATCACGTCGAGCCATTGCCGCAATCCTCCTCTGCGCCACTGTCGGTGTTGCGCTGGGGACCGACCCGGTGCAAGCAGCCCCTCGCACGCCGGCAGCCCCCGCCGCTCCCGCCACCTACACGGTGAAGGACGGCGACTACCTGCTCGGCATCGCCGCCAAGCTGAAGGTGAAGCTGAGCGACCTGCTCACGGCGAACAAGCTCACTCCGTCGAGCCTCATCTACGCCGGGATGAAGCTGGTCGTGCCCGCCGGTGGCGTGGCTCCCGCAGCCGCGCCGGCCGCGGCGCCCGCCACCTACACCGTGAAGCCGGGCGATCACCTCACCGGCATCGCCGGCAAGCTCGGTGTCAAGCTGAGCGCGCTGCTCACCGCCAACGGTCTCACCACCAGCAGCCTCATCCTCCCCGGCCAGAAGCTGGCGGTGCCCGCTGGCGGCGTCGTGCCGGCCGCGACCCCGGCGGCTCCTGCCCCGACGCAACTCGTCTACGTCGTGCGGTCCGGCGACTACCTCTCCGGCATCGCTCCGAAGTTGAAGGTGAAGCTCTCCGATCTGCTCAGCGTGAACAAGCTGACGATCGACAGCATGATCTTCCCCGGCATGAAGCTGAAGGTGCCTGCCGGCGGCTCGTTGCCGGCCGCGTCGGCCCCGAACAGCGGCAGCGGTGTCGCCCCTGGCACCTCGACGAGCAGCAAGGTCAACTCGGTGATCGCATTCGCGAGCGCCCAGCTCGGCGAGCCGTACCAGTTTGCAGCTGCCGGCCCTGACCGCTGGGATTGCAGTGGCCTCACCAAGGCCGCCTTCGCCGAGATCGGCATCGCACTGCCTCACTACAGCGGGGCACAGGCCTACTACGGCACCGCGATCGACTGGCGCAACGCCCCCATCAAGGCGGGTGACCTGGTGTTCCTCGAGTCCTACGTCGGTTCCGGCGTCATCAACCACGTGGGCCTCGCCCTCAGCGCCACCACCTGGATCCCGGCGCCGGGCGGCGGCGATGTGGTGGGCATCGGACACATCCCGTTTGTGCGTGTGGTGGCCGTGCGCCGCCTCGTCCAGGGCGGATGAGCGAGGAACGTCCCACGGGCACGGCGCCGCGCCGGTTCAGCCTGGCTGGCCTCAGTGCCAACCAGGTGGCGCTGCTGTGCACCGTGCTGCAAGCCAGTGACGTGCCGCACGCGGTGTCGGGTGGCGAGCTGGTCACCTCGTCTGCCCACACCCTCGATGTGGAGAAGGCACTGGTGTGGGTGCGCATCGACCAGATCGACGAGGACTTCGACGACCCGGAGTATCGCGGCACCCTCCCACCGGTGGTGCGGCCGTCACGACCGCCGCTCCCGGACGGCAGGCGGCAGGCCACGCGATGGCGACGGTTGTGCGGCGGTCTGATCGACCTGCTGCTGCTCACGATGCCCGCCTACCTCGCATGGCACGCCGAGATGCCCGCCCTCCTCGTGGCGGCGGCGCTGTTCATGGCCACCGTGCCCGCCTGTGCGGTGGGCGGCTGGTCGCTCGGCAAGCTGCTGGTGGGCATCCGGGTGATCTCGCGGTCCACGCTCGGCTCGCCGAACCTGGTCAGCTCGATCGCTCGCTGGGCGGTCGCCGCCGCACCGCTGCTGGCAGTGATGGCCGCCGATCTCTCCGGCGACCTGCTCACCCCGCTGTTGATGGTGGTCTACGCGCCGATCGTGCTCGGCCTGCGCGGCCTGCACGACTACGGCGCCGGCACGATGGTGGTGGAACGCAGCAAGGCAGGTCCCGGCATCTGGATCCGCGACTCGCGGTGACGCCGGCCGACCGGGTCAGGGCCTGCGGGGTCAGCGGACGGCGACGAGATCGACGACGAAGACGAGCGTCTCGCCGCCCTTGATGACACCGCCGGCGCCACGGCTGCCGTAGCCGAGGTCGGGCGGGATGGTGAGGGTGCGGCGGCCGCCGACCTTCATGCCCTTCACACCGTGGTCCCAGCCTTCGATGACCTCGCGGGCCCCGAGTCGGAAGTCGAACGTGTCGCCGCGGTCCCAGCTGGCGTCGAACTGCTCGCCGGTGCTCCATGCGACGCCGACGTAGTGGACGATGACGCGCTTGCCGATGGTGGCCTCTTCGCCTTCACCGACCACCTCGTCGACGATGCGGAGGTCGATGGGCGGTTCGCCCTCGGGAATGGTGACAGTCGGTTTCTCGGCCATTCCCCGAGGCTAACGACTCCGCACCGCCGCGACAGGGCACCGACTCGCGTATCTGGGCGACGGTGACCGACTCACTGACGCATGTTGGTGATCGCAGCAGGTTCGGCGTGCTTCTGCCTGGGCGGCGCGTTCATGAAGGCCTCGCGGGGGTTCACGCAGCTGTGGCCGAGCGTGGCCGTGGCCGTCGCGTTCCTCGTCGGCGCCGTCTTCTTGACGATGGCAGTCCGCAGCGAGATGGTCTCCACCACGCTCGTCCTCGGGCTCGGCATGGAAGCCATGGGGGCCGTCATCCTCGGCGTGTTCGTGCTCGGCGAACGCCTCACGCTCAGTCAGACCAGCGGTATCGCGCTCGTCATCGCCGGCGTCGCCCTCCTCCGCGCGTGAGCGCCGGGGAACCGTGGGTGAGGTAGGTGCCGGGGTCAGCCGCCGGCGGCGATGAGGGCCACGGCGAGGGCGGTGGTGCCCACCCCCACGGCCTGCCACCAGCGCATGCGTTCGTGGTTGAACAGCACGGAGAGGATGACGGCGACGGTGGCGAACTGAGAGGAGGCGACCGACACCGGACCGAGGTCGCCGCGCTGGAAGGCCATCTGCAGCGATCCGATCGCGACGAGTCCGAGGAGTCCAGCGACCGCGGCCCGTTGGCGGCCGAGGCCTTCGGCGAGGAACGGGTCGCTGCGCAGCAGACCGATGACAGCCAGCAGGATGAAGCCGGTACCGCGCTGCGTGATGACCGGCGTGAGTCCCGATGCCTTCGACACCTCCCCCATCAGTGTGAACGCGACGCCGAACGCGAGGCCGCTGCCGAGGCCGAGCACCGCGCCCTGGGTGACGCTGCCGGCGCCGCCAGGCGTGTACGAGGTGAGCACCAGTGCTGCCACCCCGAGCGCCATCCCGAATGCGGCGAGGGCCGACGGAGTGACGCCATTGATCAGGTCCCACACCACTGGAACCGTGGCCAGCAGAACCGACGACAGCGGCGCGACGATGCCCATCCGTGCCACCGCGTAGCCGCGGTACAGCAGCATCAGCCCGGTGATCATCGCCAGGCCGGACAGTGAGCCGATGATCAGGTCGCGGCGGATCCACTTCGAGTCGACGAGCAGCAGGAGCAGCGGCGACAGCAGGACGCTCGTGCCGACTGCGGTGCGCGTGACCGTGATGGCCGGTGTGGTGCGTGCCGAACGGGCGGCGAAGAAGTCGCTGGCGCCCAGCAGCAGGGCTGCCGCGACGGCGAGTCCGAGCGCGGCCGTCACAACACGTGGCCGAGTGCGGCGACGACGGCGTCGCTGTCGGCTTCTGTGTTGTACGCGGCGAAGCTGACCCGGATGAACGTCTGGCCGTTCCACACCGGCAGGGGCGCCTCGATGCGGAACTCGTCGAACAGGCGTGCCTTCAACGCGACCGCGTCGACGCCGTCGGGCAGCCGCACCGACGCGAGTTGGCCGATCCAGTCGGTGGAGTCGGGGCTGATCGGCTCGAGCCCGGTGATCTCGTCGATGCGGTGACGGGTGAGCAACGTCAGGCGATGGCCTTCCGCTTGCATCGCCGACCAGTCGTGCGCCTCGACGAAGTCGATGACCGCGCCGGTCGCCAGGTAGGCGGACAGGTCACGGCTTCCCTGCCACTCGTGATGGTCGACGAACTGTGAGCCGGACGGGTGATCGCTCTGCCAACCCCAGCTGACGACCAACGGCTGCAACCACTGCTGCGCGGACGGGTGGGCGTAGAGGAACGAGCTGCCCTTCGGGGCGCACAGCCACTTGTGCAGCGCTCCCGTGTAGAGGTCGCAGTCGAGTGCGCGCAGGTCGAGCGGGATGTGCCCGGGCACGTGCGCGCCGTCGACGATGGACACGATGCCGGCGGCGCGTGCGCGCCGACACAGTTCGGCGACGGGGAACACGAGCGCGGTGGCGCTGGTGAGGTGGTCGAGGAACAGCACTCTCGTGCGCGGGGTGACGGCCGCCCACACACGCTCGACGAAGTCGGCTTCGGTGGTGACCGGCAGCGGGATGGGCACGCGCACGTAGGTGGCTCCGGCCTCGCCGCACAGCTTGGTCCACGTGCGGAACATCGCGCCGTACTCGTGGTCGGTGGTGACCACCTCGTCGCCCGGTTGCAGATCCAGGCTGCGAGCGACCATGTTCACGGCGGTGGTGGGGTTGGGGAAGAACACCACATCGTCGGCCGCGGCGCCGACGAACGATCCCAGCCGCGCCCGCGCATCGGCCAGCAGGCCGGGAACCTCGCGCTGCAGCCATGCCACCGGGTTGCGCTCCATGGCCCGCTGCAACCGCTCGTACTCCGCCTGCACCACTCGCGGCACTGCGCCGAACGAGCCGTGGTTGAGGAAGATCAGGTCGGGGTCGAGTTGGAAGTCGTCGCGAGTCGGCACGGGCACAGCGACGGAGCGTAGACGGGCGCTCACCCGGCGGTCGGGTACGTTGCGGCCATGGCACTCCCCGCTCACGGCATCTCCCGCGACCAGGTCCTCGCGCAACTCGACGATTTCAAGGTCGCCGACGTGAAGTGGCGCGACGGGCACGCGTTCACACTCGCCTACAGCGCCGGTGAGGAGGTGCTCGCGGTGGCCGAGGCCGCCTACGCCAAGTACTCCACCGAGAACGCGCTCAACACCGATGCGTTCCCCAGCCTGCGCCGCATCCAGAGCGACGTGGTCGACATCGTCGCGGGGTGGCTCGAGGCGGGGCCGGAAGGCGCCGGCTTCATGACGTCGGGTGGCACGGAGAGCCTGCTGATGGCGGTGAAGGCAGCGCGCGAGCGCGGCCGCAAGGAGAAGGGCATCACGCAGCCCAACGTGGTGCTGCCCACCAGCGCCCACGCGGCGTTCGAGAAGGGGTGCTACTACTTCGGTCTGGAGAGCCGCCGCGTCGCCGTCGGTGCCGACTGGAAGGCCGATGTGGCCGCGATGGAAGCCGCCATCGACGACAACACGGTGCTGGTCGTCGGCTCGGCGCCGCAGTACCCGCAGGGCGTCATCGACCCGATCGCCGAGATCGCCGCCATCGCGTCGGCCCGCGACATCAACTGTCACGTCGACGGGTGCATGGGCGGCGTCACCCTCACCTACTTGCAGCGGCTCGGTCACGACGTGCCCGCGTGGAACTTCTCGGTGCCGGGAGTCACCAGCATCTCGGTCGACCTGCACAAGTACGGCTACACGGCCAAGGGCGCGTCGGTCATCGTGCATCGCAACAAGCGCCTGCGCGGCTATCAGACCTACGTCACCGACAACTGGCTGGGCGGCATGTACGGGTCGTCGGGCGTGCTCGGCACGAAGGGTGGCGGTGCGATGGCGGCCGCGTGGGCGGTGCTCAACTTCCTCGGCGACGACGGCTACCTGCGGCTCACCGCTGCGGCGCGTCAGGCGTGCGAGGAGTTGACGGCAGCCGTGCGCGGCATGCCCGAGCTCGCCATCCGGGCCGAACCGGAGGCCACGTTGCTGGCCATCGGAGCGGCGGACCCGGAACGGTTCGACGTGTTCGCGCTCGCCGACGCGCTGTGGCGACGCGGCTGGTACGTGGATCGCCAGGG
>CAZWCU010000195.1:0-7987 GCA_964632715.1 uncultured Bifidobacterium sp.
AAGTGCACCGGCATCCCCATGCGCGTGGAGGTGCGTCCGTCGGGGTCGCCGGTGAGGAGACGGAAGACCGCGTCGGCCACCGGATGCACCGTGTTGCTGTCGTGGTCGGCGAACCAGACGACGTCGACGACCAGTGGTTGCGCGAGGTCGGTCATGTGCGTGTGGCCGCGGGGAATCGCTTCCCCCACACGTAGTGCAGCTTGGGCGCACCGGCCGGGTCGAAGGGCGGGATGACTGCGCCTGCGGTGGTGAGCGCCTCGTACCAACCGGCACCGACCGGGTCGAGGCCGACGGCGTAGACGGAGAGCGCGCCATCGGCGTCGATGCACATGCGCAGGAAGTGCTTGTAGCGGGTGAGGTGGCTGGAGGAGAACGCCAGCGTGTCGTCGGCGCGGATGTGGCGGTTGGTCCAGCGGACCATCGCGACGAACAGCGCGGTGGACAACCCCCCGCCGATCAGTGGCACGAGCAGGAAGTGCCACCACCACTCCTGCGGCCCCACCCACCGGCCGAACGCGGCGACGGCCACGAACATGCCTGCCTGCGCGAGGCCGTGGATGAACCCGAACTTCTTCGCGCCCTGCTGCAGTTGCGACTCGCCGCTGTTGGGCACCGTGGCCACCACCATCGCCGCGACGAGCAGCAGCAGTAGGGGCCACCCGGGCCAGGCACCGACGACCCAACGCGCGGCATCGGTTGCGCTCGCGGCGGGGTCGGTGACGCTGCCGATCGATCCGGCGCGCACGGTGATGAGCGCTCCGAACAGCGCGTGCACCGCGCCGATGATCACGAACAACCACCGGAACTGGCGGTCGCGAATGCCACCGAGGCTGGTGGCAAGCGAGCGACTGTCGACCGGGCGCGGCCAACGGGTGGTGAGCTTGAAGTCCGGGGCGCCACGCTCGTAGGGCACCTGCTCCGGCAGGTTGTGCGTCGGCTGCAGGAACGCGCCGCCGCCGCCGGCGGTGACGTGGTCCTCCGCGGCGACGCCGTCGACTCGTCGGTAGTGCGCGAAGAAGTGCGAGTCGCCGGCGAGGAACAACGGCATGGTCGCGCCTCGCGCGGTCACCAGTCGATGGAGCGCCTGACGGAGGGCGGCGTACTCGCGCTCTCTCTTCTGGCGCAGCTGCCAGAGGGGCACCGGCGAGCACAGGATCACGCGGTCGCCGGGCGCCAGCAGCGCCGACGCCTCCGTGAAGTAGTCGGCCTGCGCGGCCTCGAGCGTGTTGTCGAGCGCCGTGTCGAGACCCCACATCCACCAGCCGTGGGGCAGCCGCACCACCCACCACCGCTCGGTCTGCGCCGCGTTCCAATGGCCGGCGAAGTCGTCGGCGAGCACGAACACCTCGTCGAACAGCGAGATGCCGCCGTACCAGTCGTGGTTGCCGGGGATGGCCACCATCGCCGCAGTGTCGGTCGAGGGTGCGGAGCCCGTGGTCTGCGCCTGCGCGGCGAGCAGGTAGGGCAGTTCGGTCTGCTGGCGATACTTCTCGCGAGTGGCGTACGGGTACACCTGGTCGCCGCCCATCACCAGCAGTTGGCCCCTGCGCAACTCGGTGGGTGGCTTCGGGAGCTCGCCGTTGCGGTCGTCGGGGAGGTCGATGCTCTCGCGTGTGAGTTGCCACGCCACGGCGAGGGTGGGGTCGATGCCGTCGCCGAGGTCGCTCACGTAGTCGAGCCACACGCAGCCGTCGTCACCCGGTGTCGGCTCGATGAGGTGCACCGTGTTGTCGCCGGCCGGTGAGCGGCCGGCTCGAACGGGGTCGCCGCGCCGGTGCGCCATCATGCTGTGGAAGCCCTCGACGGGGTGGAACCAGCGGACCATCTGCGTGCGCGGCTGCGCGCCCGACGGTGGTGCAACGGGCTCCGACAGCACCACCGGAGTGAGCGGCCCGCTGGCAGGTGGTGGCACGATCAGGTCGGTGAGCGATGGGGTGCCGGCGATGCGGGCGAGGCTGTCGATGTAGTTGCGCACCTGGGCGCGCAGCGCGTTGAGGTCTGCCCGGCACTCGGTCGCGTGCGGCCACTGGCGCTCCCACTCGATGCTGGTGGCGCCGTGGCCGTCGGTCGCCCGCTGTTCCTCCCACGAGGTGAGCTCGGGGTGCCAGCGCGTGATGCACGGACGGATCACTTCGTTGAGCACCCGCAGCGCGATGGCGGCGAGCGTGAGGTTGCCGTCGTTGCGGCTCTTCGCCACGTCGCAGCCGTGTTCGCGCAGGATGCCGCGAGTGATGCCGAAGAACTGGTGCAGGCTGTCGAGGGACTCGCGGATCACTCCGGTGTCGGGCGTGAGGGGTGTCGTCGTGGTGCGACTGGCGAGTTCGACGAACAGTTCGAACGCGGCCGCGCGTTCGGCATCGCTCGGCGACACCAGCCCGCGGATCTGCCCGATGGCGACCTCGGTGACCTTCGCTTCCCACATCGCCGCCCCTTCCCGACCCCCGTCGAGCATGCGGTGCCTTCTCTATCACGATTGCGATGTGCCGCTGGTCGTCGCGCCGGCTCGGGTCGCTCACTCGGCGGTGATGCGTCCGCTCCCGATCGCAGCGAGTAGCGCGGCGTGATCGCGTTCGGTTTGGTCGGCGTATGCCGAGGCGAAGTCGGCGGTCGCGTGCGGGAAGCGCGCACTCGTGCCGAGGTAGCCGCTGAGCATCACCGCGTCGCCGGTGCGCGCGTGCGCGCGGGCGAGCGCGCGGCCGCACACCTGCGCGAGCACGGCGAACGGTTGTGGCCGGAGCGCGGCGATGTCGAGGCTGCCCTTCGCGTCCCACAACTGACGAACGAAGTACTGGATGCCGGTGGCGTTGTCGGTTCCCCAACCGAGCAGCACGTCGCCGGCGGCCTGCAGCATGCGCTGCCCTTCGACCACTCGTTGGCCGTGGTGCTGCCGGGTGGGAGCGCCGAGCGCGAGTTGTGGCGCGGCCGCGTTGGCCTCCTTCACCTGCAGGAACAGCGGGCCGCCGTTGGGACCTTGGAACAGCACGATCCAGCAGCGGGTGCCGACACTGCCGACGCCCACCACCTTGCGAGCGAAGTCGACGAAGCGATATCGGTCGAACAGCGCTTGGCGGTCGGTGGAGAGTGACGAGCGATAGCCGGTGAGGAGGTGCTCGAGGCGACCCTGCAGTTCGCGTCCGTCGAGCCGCTGGATGATGGGCGGGTCGTCGATGATCATTCGCCGGCCGTCGACCTCGTGGGTCAGCTTGCCCAACGCCTTGAGGTGGTTCTTCGAGGTCGCTCTGCGCACCCCGGCTTCCGAGCGCCGACGAACGCCACCCTCGAGCAGCGTCATCAGCTCCGCGACGTCGAGCTTGGCGTACCACACGTCGAGATGGGTCATCTCTGCGTAGTTGGCCATCCACTCGCAGTACGACGTGACCGCGGCGACCACGACGGCGCGTCGTTGCGCACCGCTCATCCCCTTCTCGCGCCCGGCCACTTCGATGCTCGCCGCAAGGCGCTTGATGTCCCACTCGAACGGCCCGTCGGCGGCCTCGTCGAAGTCGTTGAGGTCGAACACCAGCCTGCGCTCCGGGCTCGCGAACACGCCGAAGTTGGCGATGTGCGCGTCGCCGCACAGACGCACGCTCAGCCCGCTGGTCGGTGTGGTCGCGAGATCGTGCGCCATCACCAGCGCCGACCCGCGCAGGAAGGCGAACGGCGACGCCGCCATCCGCCCGTACCGCAGTGGCACCAGGTCCGGCAGGCGGGTGCGGTTCGACTCCACCAGCACCTCCACCGGGTCCGGCCGGTCGACCGACGACTCGTACTGCGCGTGGGCACTTCGCGGGGTCGTGCTGCGCGACGCTCTGCCCACCGCGGTGCGTTGGTCGGGCGACTCGATCGGCTCGTCGAACGCGGCGAGCGTGGTCGACTGTCGAGCTCGGCGCGTGGCCTTCTGCGGTGGCGTCACCGAGGCAGTCTTCCAGTTGCTCGATGGGTGGCCGCCATGGAGGAGTCGGCGAGGTTCACCTGGTGGGCGCGAGGAACCGCTGACGAATCCGCTCGCGGATCGAGCCGTGCGAGCGGTCGTGCTCCGCGAGGCGGATGCCGCGTCGGCGGAGACGGTCGTCCATCATCGCTGCCAGGTCGTCGAGCCACTCCGGGTGTCGTTGCAGCAGCGGCTCGTACTGCTGCTTGCCGATCTCGAACAGCAGCGCGCTGTCGACCGCGCGAACGGTCGCGTTGCGTCGTTCGCCGGTGAGCAGGGCCATCTCGCCGAACACGGCGCCGCGACCCATGGTGTCGACCGACGTGTCGGTGCCGTCGCGGCGAAGCATCACTTCCACCACTCCGTCGGCGATCACGAACAGCGAGTCGCCCTCGGTGCCCTGGATGACGATGCGTTCCTCGGGCATCGCCAGCAGCGGCCGCGCGACCAGCGAGAGTGCGCGCAGGTCGTCGGCAGAGAGCATCTGCAGCATCGGCACCTCCGAGAGCAGTGCCTCGAAGTCGGCGGTGGAGGGTTCCTCGCGCGCTCGCCCGGACTGCGAGGCGGACGCCTCGAGGTCGATGACATCGGCGTATCCGTCGCCTCGCTGGAGCACGGCAACGCGCGGTGGGTTGTTCATCAACGCATCGAGCACGCTCGCCCGCAGCGGTACGCACTCCTTGCCGGTGTGGTCCATCAGCCCGCGTTGCTTCGCCCAGTCGGCCACCATGTTCATGGACTCGCGGTACTGCGTGACGGCGGTGGGGAACAGGCCTTGCTGGCCGGCGATGCCGTGCTGCTGCCACAGCACCACCTGTCGCATCTGGCTGGGCAGGAACGCGAGCTCGGGGAACACGGCGTCGGTCTTGCGCAGCACGGCGCGCTCCGCGTCGCGGAACACGCGCTGCCAGGTCTCTTGCGCGTTGTGGTGGTTGGGGCCGGCGAGCTCGATCGCGTGCTTCAGATCGTCGTGATGCACGTGCAGGAAGGCCAGCGTCGCGCGCTTCTTCTGCAGCAGGTTCAGCGCAGAGACCGGCCCGGCGCGGGGTACGCCAACACGCTGGAACGCGATCTTGCGCATCTCCCAGATGGCCCGCCATCCGTCGACGTTCACGCGGGCACGGATCTCCCGGTACGCATCGCTCTCCTCGTAGGCGAGTCGCTCGTCGGCGGTCAGCACGTCGCCGAGGTCGGGTCGCACGGCTTCGAAGATGCCGATGCACGTGAGCAGCTCGAGGTACACGCCCACCCGCAGCAGCCACGCCGGATCGGAGAGATGGCGTTGCTTGGCGACGATGTCGTCGACGAGTGCGCTGGTGTACAACGCCGCCTTGTCGCCGCCGATCGTGAGCACCGGGAACCACGGATGGTACGACGCGCCCGGGTCGGCGACGCCGGCCGCCGCGGCCTGGCGAGCGGTGTCGACGACGACGATGCGCTCGACGACACGTGTGTAGAGCGATCCGAGGTTGCTGACGTCGCAGACGTCGAGCCACGCGTCGTCGCCGGCGACCGGAACGCCGTCGCGGGTGGCTCGCAGGGTGACCACGGCTCTGCGCAGGAACCCGTGGGAGAACCCGCACTCCTCGGGTGCGATGTCGATCTCCGGGTGGAGCTCGATCTGCTGCCGGCGATGCTGCCCGCCGTCGAGGGGGACGACGCGCCGGTTCCAGTTGGGCAACGGATCGCCGAGCAGTGTGCGACTGTCGTCGGCGAACCGGATCGTCGCGTCGACCTCGACGGCGGAGGCTGCGTCGCCGACGTCGAACAGGACGATCGCCCGATTCGCCGTCGTGCCGTCACCCGTCCGGATCGCCGCGCAGTCGCTGGAACCGAGACCGGGGTGCGCGAGCTCGTCGGTGGGCCGCCGGCCGGGGGTGAAGGGGACGACGCGCAAGGACGGCGGGTGTCCGAGCTGGTCGATGGTGTCGGCGGTGGACCTGAGGATGGCCGACTGCTGTGCGGCGGTGATCGCCGAGGCGTCGAGCAGCGCGGAGAGCCGGCCGACGAACGCCGCTTCGTCGTCTCGGCGTCGCTCATCCGTGGTCATCGGGGCACCATAACCGGGCACTTGCAGTGCTGGCCGAACCGGCCCGGTCGATGGGCGCCCTCGGCTTCGGGGCTACGCTCCGGCTGTGCAGGTCCACCTCTGTGGCGTCCGAGGGTCGTCTCCCACTCCCGGCCACGAGTTCGAACAGGTGGGTGGGCACACCTCCTGTGTGGCGATCGGGGTCGACGGGTTCGCACCGTCGCTGGTGCTCGATGCTGGCACCGGGCTCCGGAACCTCTCGACGCTGCTCGACGGTGAGGCCTTCGACGGCACGATCGTGCTCGGTCACCTCCACTGGGATCACGTGATGGGCATTCCGTTCTTCGCTGCCGGCGATCGGCCCGATGCACGCGTCCACGTGATGGTGCCCGACCAGGGTGTCGCTGCAGCGGAGCTGATCGGTCGTCTGATGGCGCCGCCGCTGTTCCCCATCACCCCGGCCGACCTCGGCGGCACGTGGAAGTTCTCCACCTACGGCAGTGGCGAGTTCGAGGTCGGGCCGTTCACGGTGATGGCCCGCGACATCCCGCACAAGGGTGGTCGGACGATGGGCCTCCGCGTCAGTGACGGGCACTCGTCGGTCGCGTACCTGTCCGACCACTCCCCGCACGACCTGGGGCCGGGAGCCGACGGTCTCGGCGTGCTGCACCCTGCGGCGGTCGAGCTCGCCGACGGCGTCGATCTGTTGATCCACGACGCGCAGTACACCACCGGCGAGCTGCCGGGTCGAGCCTCGTGGGGGCATGCCGTAGCGCAGTACTGCGTCACCTTGGCGGCGCACTGCGCCGTGGGTCGCGTGCTGCTGTTCCACCACGATCCGGCGCGCACCGATGCGCAGGTGTTCGCCCTGCGCGACGAGCTCGCCGCCGCGAACGCGATGCGGGTGGAAGTCGCCGTGGAGGGCGATCTGATCCAGTTGTGATCGTCGTCGCTGGTCGTCGTTGCGGTCGCCGTCAGTGGAGCGTTGCTGCGAGGTCGTTGGTCCGCCGCAGTGCGACGAGGCTCTCCTTCGATGCGAAGCGAGCGGTCGCTTCGGCGACGGCCTCGGCCGCGCCGGTTCGATCGCCAGCGCGCGCCAGCAACGCGGCTCGATCGAGCATCGCCTCGCCCTGCGCGTTCGGGCCGTCGGTGCCCATCACCAACTCAACGACCTCGCGCAGCGTCTCGGCAGCCTGATCCAGCTCGTCGCGCTCGGTGCAGACCCGCACCTTCACCGACCGCCAGCCGATCTGCGTGAACACGTCGTCGTCGGCGGCGAGTGATGCGGACTCGGCGGCCAACTGCATCGCCTCGTCGAGGCGGCCCTGCCGGCGAACGGCCTCCGCCAGCAACGAGGTCGTGGTGGACAGGTAGTTCCGCTCGCCCATCGCGGTCAGGGTGTCGTAGTCGCGGCGCAGTTCGCGTTCGGCCACGTCGGGTCGACCGGCCATCATCTCGATCGGGCCGAGGTGGATCGACACCAGCGCGGCATCGAAGTTCCACCCCAGTTCGAGCAGGCTGGTGCGCGCCGACGCACACAACTCGCGAGCGCGGTCGAACTCGCCGCCGAGCGCCAGCAGGTGCGACTGGAACTGGAGGATCAGCGAGTGCGACCGCCGGTCGGCGCCGGCGACGTCGAGGAGCTGGTCGCACAAGCTGAGCGCACGAGTGACCGGGGTCGGTCCGTAGAGCGCGAAGCCGGCCAGCGCGGGCAGCACGCGATGCTCGAGCACGGTGTCGGCCGCACGGTGCGCGTACTGGATGGTCTCCGTCGCCGCGTGTTCCGCAGCGCCCCATCGGCAGTGGAACATCTCCACGTACGTGCGCAGCCGCCAGCAGCGCGCCGCGCCGGAGTGGTCGTCGGCGCCTTCGAACACGGGCAGCAGCTCGTCGGCGGTGGCGAGTGCCGCTGCGTCGTCCACGCCGTCGCCGGTGAGGTATCCGAGTGTGGCGCGCGCCAGTCGGGCGGCGGCGGCCGTCACCTCGTCGTGCACGTCGCGTGCCATCTGCGCGGCTTCGTCGTAGTG
>CAZWCU010000196.1:0-7942 GCA_964632715.1 uncultured Bifidobacterium sp.
CGCGGATGAACGGTTCGGCGAATTGTCCGGTGACGTCGTACGTGAACAGCCGCCCGTTCGACCGCAGCAGGTCGTAGCCGGCGAAGATGGGCACCACCACCATGCCCTGCATGGCGGCGGGCAGGTTGCCGCGCACCATCATGCTCAGCTGGTTGGCCTTGCCCTCCAGGCTCAGCGACGAGCCCTCCACCTTCTCGTAGTGCTCGAGCTGCAGTTGGAACAGCTTGATCATCTCCATCGCGGGCCCGGCCGCACCGGCGATGGCCACGCCGCTGTGCTGGTCGGCCTGCACGACCTTCTCCATGCCACGATGGCTGATGAGGTTGCCGCTGGTGGCACGGCGGTCGCCGGCCATCACCACGCCGTCGGCGAAGCGCAGCGCGACGCAGGTGGTGGCGTGCGGCACCGAGAGGTCGCCGTGGAAGTCGGCCGCGGGCGCGAGCCCGACTCGCTTGAGCAGTTCGGGAAAGCTGGAGCCGGGGTCGGCCCCCGGACTGAACATGGGCATCGACATGATGACTACTGGCCACCCTTTTGCACGTAGGACTTCACGAAGTCCTCCGCGTTGGTCTCCAGGACGTCGTCGATCTCGTCGAGCAGGTCGTCGAGGTCGGCCTTCAGCTTGTCGCCGCTGCCGGCGACGGCGGGTGCAACCTCGACGGTTTCCTCGGTGCGACTCGGTGTCGGTTTCTGCTTCTGCGTGCGCTCGGCCATGTGCTCCCCTGTCCGTCAGGCGCCCAGCCGGGCCAGCAGCTCGGCTGGGGTATCGCTCTCGTCGATCAACCTAGCCACGGATTCTGCCGTGCCGCGCAGCGGTTCCATCATCGGGACCCTGCGCAGCGGGTCGCGGCCGATGTCGAACACCATGCTGTCCCAGTTGGCGGCGACGATCTCACCGGGCCACTTCGCCAGGCAGCGCCCACGGAAGTAGGCCCGCGTGGTGGTGGGCGGGTTCACCATCGCGTCGCGCACCTCCTCCTCGGAGGTGAGCACGTCGAGCCCCACGCGGCGGGCCAGGCACTTCTCGCGGCGCAGGTCGTGGTACTGCAGATCGAGCGCCTTCAGCCGGGCGTCGCCCACTGCCACTCCGTGCCGTTCGGTGTACGCCTGCACGATGCGACGCTTGGCCACCCAATCCACCTGGTGGGCCACCGAGTCGGGGTCGTGCTCCAGCCCGGTGAGGATGCTCTCCCACAGCCCGAGCACCTGGCGACCGACGTCGTCGCCCACCGCGGCCAGCCCGTGCGAACGCTCGTACTTCTGTGCGCGTTCCAGGATCTCCCACTGCAGCTCCAGCGCGGTGGCCCGCCGCCCGCTGCGCAGCAGCACGGTGCGCTGCAGCGACGGGTCGTGGCTCACGTGGCGGATGGCGGCGACGGGGTTCGCGAGCGCGAGGTCGTCGCCGAGCATGTCGTCCTCGATCATCGCCAGCACGATCGAGGTGGCGCCCAGCTTCACCAGCGTGGCGGTCTCGCTCATGTTGGCGTCGCCGACGATCACGTGCAGGCGGCGGTACTTGTTCGCGTCGCAGTGCGGCTCGTCGCGTGTGTTGACGATCGGCCGCTTCAGCGTCGTCTCGAGACCGACCTCCTCCTCGAAGAAGTCGGCGCGTTGGCTGATCTGGTACGGCACGTCGGTGGAGGTCATGCCCGGCAGCTCGCACCCGACCTTGCCGGCCCCGATGACCACCTGGCGGGTGACGAAGTGCGGCGTGATCTGGTGCACGATGCGCCCGAACGGCACCTCGCGTGCCACGAGGTAGTTCTCGTGGCAGCCGTAGCTGTTGCCCTTGCCGTCGGAGTTGTTCTTGTGGCACAGGATCTCGGCGCCGTCGGGCAGCATGCGAGCGGCCGCCTGCATGCTGGCCCACACGATCTCCTCCGCGGCGCGGTCGAACACCAGCGCTTCCCGGGCGGTGAGGCACTCGGGGGTGCTGATCTCGGGGTGCGCGTGGTCCACGTAGTAGCGCGCGCCGTTGGTGAGCACCGCGTTCACCAGGTGCGTGTCGATCTCCGGTGCGAGCAGGTCGTCGACGCTGAACCCGCGGGCATCGCTGCCCGGGTGCTCGTCCTCGAAGTCCCACCCCACTCTGCGATGCGCGGCGAGGTACGCGTTGATGAGCAGTGACGACGCGGTGACCGGGTTGCTGGTGGCGTCGTGCAGGTGCCCACGCACGAGGATGCCGTACTCGGTCTCGATGCCGCAGACCTTGGGGATCGCCATGACCCGACGTTAACTGCGTGCGGGGTCGAAGTTCGGGCGATCTCCCGCCACGGTGACTCGCTCCATGACACGAACCGCCGGGTAGTAGTCGGATGCGGCGTAGTGCTGGCAGGCCCGATTGTCCCAGAACGCGATCGAGTTGGCCGCCCACCGGAACCGGCACTGGTGTTCTGGGACGGCAGCCTGGGCGTACAGGTGCGTGAGCAGCCACTCGCTCTCCTTCGCGGAGAGCCCTTCGATGTGCGACGTGAAGCCGGTGTTCACGTACAGCGACCGGCGACCGGTCTCGGGGTGCGTGCGCACCACCGGGTGGCGTTGCGGCGGGTACTTCTCGTGCAGCTCGTCCGCGGACTTGCCCAGCCGCTTGGCGAAGACGCGAGCGATGTCGTGCACCGCGGTGAGGCCGCACACCCAGTCCTGCATCGCCGGCGAGAGGTGCTCGTACGCGGCCTCCATGTCGGAGAACAGGGTGTCGCCGCCCACCTCGGGTACCTCGATCGCCCGCAGCACCGAACCCAGCGACGGCGACTCACGCCACGTGACGTCGGAGTGCCAGTTGTTCTCCCGCCCGCGGGAGTCGGGCCCGTGCGAGATGCGCAGGATCTCGCGATGCTCCTGCTCCTTCGGGGTCGCCGGGTGGATCTCCAGCGGGCCGAACCGGCGAGCGAACTCGATGTGCTGCACGGCGGTGAGGTCCTGATCGCGGAAGAAGATGACCTTGTGATCCAACAGTGCCGATCGGATCGCCGCGACGGCGTCGTCGTCGAGATCGTCGCGCAGGTCGACGCCACCGATCTCGGCACCGATCGTCGGAGAGAGTCGACGCACGGTCATCCCTGCCGCCGCCTTCGTTCGATCTTCGAGAATGCTCATCACCGCTCCCTCTGTCGTGGTCACGAACCGTAGTGGTCGCCGCTGCTGTCACTCGCCGAACAGCTGGACGGCCGCAGCCCAGGTGTCGTCGACGAGGTCCCAGCCGGCGGAGTTGGTCTCCTCGTAGTGGCCGTCGGGTTCGCCGAGCTCGCGGCCGAGTGCCTGGCCGTAGCGACACACGGCGGCCAGCGCGGTGAGCTGCTCGGTGGTGAGCGAGGGAAGATCGCTGTCGCGGCTGATGCTCTGGCAGATGGGGCCGGCGACGGCGTCGATGGTGACCAGCAGACCCTCGTCGAAGAGCCGCTGGCACGTGTACCCGATCTCCACCGGGATGACCAGGTCGAGGCACTTCAGGCGTGCTTCGGCGATCGGCACCCAGTAGCCGAGCTCGTCGCCGCCGAGCCCGACGGTGAACGTGATGTCGGTGGGCACCAGCGACAGGTAGAAGCCGGGGATCACGTAGTCGGCGCCGGTGGCGTGCAGTTCGGGTTCCAGGTAGTAGGCCTCGACGTTGGTGGCGAAGTCGTCGGGCAGGCCGATCAGCAGTTCGGGCGCCACTTCGCCGGGCATGAACAGGAACCCGACCTCACCGATGGTCATCCACGTCAGCTGCGTCTTCAGCACGTCGCCAGTGCGGATCTGGCTCTCCACCAGCGGCGTCAGTACCGGATCGTCCTCCAACGCGCCCTCGTCGCTGACGCACGTCTCGTCGGTGAGCTCGGTGACGCAGGTGTACGCGGTGGGGTCCTGCCAACCGAGGTCGCCGTCGGCCAGCAGCACGCGGAACCCGATGTTGGTGAGGCGCGTGTAGAACGGCTGCTGCGTCCAGGTGATCTCGTCGACCGCGATCGGTTCGGCTGCGCCCACCAGCGCCAGCACCGCCAGCGACAGCTGTGCGCCGATGGCCTCCGTGCGCGCCATGTTCTCGCCGCGCAGGTCGTCGGCTCCTTCCACCGGCAGCGCGCCGTCCGGTGCAGTGACACCGTCACCCACCGGGTGCGCGTCGTCGACCAACCACACGTCGGCATCGCCGGGCCCGATCTGGCTGCCGATGGCGCCGTTGAAGTACAGCACTTCCCCACCGAGCTCGGCCTGCACGCGCTCGCGCAGCACGCCCGGGTAGTCGGCGGTGAAGTAGCGGCCGTCGGCGCTGCAGTCGTCGGCGTCCCAGCCCTTCGTCGCGCACTCCTCGGCGTAGTCGCCGGGCGGATCCCACCCGAGCGTGGTCTCCGGATGGCTCGCCCACTGCACCACCGTGGCGATGGTGCGATCATCGGCGCCATCGTCCGCGACGACGCGCATCACGTTGAGGCGCGGGTCGACGATGATCGGGTCGCGCCCGTCGCTCTGGCCGAATCGATGCTCGCCGGTGGCGACCTCGAGGCGCGCCGGCTCCATCTGCGACACGGCTCGTGCGGTGGCCTCGGCGGCGGCGTCGGCGAACAGGTCGTACCAGTCGTCGTTGATGCTGAAGGCGGTGTCGGGGCCGTGGTGGTTGTGCGTCGCGCTGATGATGATCTGGGTGGTGTCGCTCACGCCGTCCGGCAGCAGGGCGCGGGCGCGACGCTCGATCTCCGCAGCGTCGGCCGCGAACACCATGTAGACGTCGCTGGTCACCATCACCACGATCTGCTCGCCGCGCCCGAGTGCCAAGGCGGTCACCCGGAGATCGTCGTGCACCCACGCCGCATCGCCGTTGCCGTTGCCCACGTCGACGGATCCCTGGTCGAACGCCGGCACGAACACGCCGATGTCGTCGGGATCGCTGATGTCCCAACTCGGCGCGTCCTCGAGGTAGGCGTGGTCGCCATCGACGGTGGGCAGCACGCTGTTGCTCGCGGCGCCGGCGAGGAGCAGCTCGCCGGGCGGCACGCTGGTGGTGGTCTCCGGCGGATCCGTCGCGGCGGTGGTCGATTCGATGCTCGCCGCGGTGGTGACCACGTCACTGGTTGCCGGAGCGGCCTCGTCGTCGGAACATGCAGCTGCCAGCAGCGCGCTCGCGACCAACACACCCATCACTCGATGCCGTACCCGCATGCCGTTGCCCCCTCAGGCTCGACCGACCGCTCTCGCGATCCGACTGCTGCGACAGTAGCCACCGTCGTCGTGCCCGATGACGACCCGCCCGGCGTCGACGCGCCACACTCTCTCGCATGACGGACTGGTTCGACATCACGCGCCGCAACGCTCGCTCGGTGCAGACCACCATCGGCTGGATCTTCTGGGATCCGGGCGCGGTGCAGCGCTACCAGGCAGCGGGTCTCCCGGAGGGTTTCGCGGGGCCGCTCGGCTACATCGCCGCTCGCTGTGCACCGCTCGCGGCGTCCGGGCCGGCGGCAGTCACCGCCGCCTTCGGCTCGATCAGCCCGATGGGCATCACCGCGGTGTTCGACCTGCTCGGCAGCGCCCCTCGCTTCCGGGAGATGTGGGATGCGCGCGACGATGCCGTGTCGGAAGGGCTGCCTGCGCACGCGCCCGCAATCGTCGAGCCGCTCGTGGAGTATGCGGATGAGTTGTGGGCGGC
Source organism: uncultured Bifidobacterium sp. (assembly GCA_964632715.1). Lineage (GTDB taxonomy): Bacteria > Actinomycetota > Acidimicrobiia > Acidimicrobiales > Ilumatobacteraceae > UBA668. The sequence goes on from CAZWCU010000196.1 coordinate 5,621, forward strand.
GGTCGATCAGCTGCCGATCGTGGGTCGCACGTTCTACGCCGCCCACCTCGCCATGCCGCGTCCGAACGATCCACTGCTCTCCGGCTGGCACGCGGTCAACTGCCTGCGCGAGTGGCGCGGCGACACGCACTGGGCGCTGGTGGTGGCCGCCGGCCTCACCCACGCAGAAGCATCCATCCTGCACAACGCGTGGCTCGGCTACGAGCCCGACTGGCTCGCCCGCTCGCGTGGCACGACACCCGACGCCATTGACGACGGCTGGCAGCGCCTCCATCGCCGCGGACTGGCTGCCGACCACGCAGTCACTGCCGAAGGAGTCGCACTCCGGCAGCGGATCGAGGACGACACGGACCGACTCACCACGCTGCCGTGGGAGCTCGTCGGCGAGGCACGCGCGCGCGAGTTCGCGGCGCGCTTCGAGCCACCGTGCGAGTTGCTGCTGCGACGCGTCGACGAGACCGCCGGCGTCAACTACCAACCTGCGTCGCGTCTGCGACCCGGCCAGGCACCCTGAACCACGGCGCGGTCAGCGGCCTGCGATCGTCGCCGCGAGTTGCGCGGTGTCGACGCGGAAGTCGGCGTGCTGCGGGGCCTGCCCGGGCTCGGCGGGGAAGCTGAGTCGAGTGAACTCGAAGCCGAGCTCGTCGGCCGCGCGCAGGAAGCTCTCCGGGTGCCACCGGTCCGAGCACAGCTCGACGACGCTCATCGGGTGGCCGACGCGGAACATCATGTTGGTCAACCCTGCACCATGGATCGCGACGAGACTCGACGTGCTCCGGAAGAGCTCGATCTGGTCGGCCAGCGGCCAACCAGTGGTGTCGACCGTCTCGAAGCCCGCGGCGAGAGTGACGGCCTCCACCTCGTCGAGGTTGACGATGCAACGCGTCGCCGGCGGGCGGCGGACGAGGAACACCTTGCGGCCAGTGTCGGACGGCGGAATCGGCGAGAGGTGCAACCGATCGACGATGAAGCGAGCGGTGTCGGCGTGCGTCGACCGCGACCTGCCGAACGTGACCTCCTGTGCGCGGATGTACATGTCGGGCTGCTGCACCACCCACTGCATCTGCGCGAAGTCGCCCATCGTCATCAGTTCCTTCACGAAGCGCAGCTCGGCCGCGGACGGACCGACGACGATCGGAAGATCGCCGAGCGCGCCGATGCGATGCAGCAGACCCAGCTTGCCGATGACGTCGGCGAAGAAGTGGTAGTAGTTCCACTCGTAGAAGTGACGCAACGAGACCACGCGGTCGAACTCCACCACCTGACGGCCACGCCGCTCGCGCGGTGAGCACCACTTCCGCACCGAGGGAATGCCGTAGCTCCACGGCGGCATCGCGCCGCGCAGCGCGTCGAAACCCTCCAGGCACAGCCGCCGAGGTTCGACGATCGGGTAGCCGTACAGCGGCTCGATGACGGTGGACGACTCCGTGCGCCACAGCAGTTCGTCGCGCCGATGGCCGGTGGGCACCTGACGGCGATGCACGACCGCCGGGCGCGACGACCGAGCCGTGAGCCCGAGCGCCTTCCAGGCGACGAGGTTGGCCAGCTTCCCGCTGACGGAGACGAGCCGGTGCAACGCGGCCTCAGAGGTATTGGCCGGTGGCGACGCGCTCGATGGCGCGGCCGCCCTCGCGGTCCTTCTGTTCGCGGCCCTTGACGAGGGTGCGGATGAACACGATGCGCTCGCCCTTCTTGCCGCTGATCTTCGCCCAGTCGTCGGGGTTGGTGGTGTTGGGCAGGTCTTCGTGTTCCTTGTACTCCTGCTTGATGCTGTCGAGCAGGTCCTGCTGGCACACGCCGCGCTGGCCGCCGGCGATGACGCGCTTGATCGCGAGCTTCTTCGCCCGGCGGACGATGTTCTCGATCATGGCCCCCGACGCGAAGTCCTTGTAGTACAGGATCTCCTTGTCGCCGTTCTGATAGGTGACCTCCAGGAACTGGTTGGCCTCGTCGTCGCGGTACATCTCGCGGGCCGTCGCCTCGATCATCTCGGGCACCGCCGAGTTGGGGTCGATGGGGATCTCGTCGGTGAGGTACTGGGCGAAGATCTGCCGTGCGGCCATCTCGCTGGGGCGCTCGATCTTGATCTTCACGTCGAGCCGACCGGGCCGCAGGATGGCGGGATCGATGAGGTCTTCGCGGTTGGTGGCACCGATCACGATGACGTTGCGCAGGCCCTCCACGCCGTCGATCTCGGCGAGCAGCTGCGGCACGATCGTGCTCTCCATGTCGCTGCTGATGCCCGATCCGCGCGTGCGGAACATGCTGTCCATCTCGTCGAAGAAGACGATGACGGGCCAGCCCTCCTCGGACTTCTCCCGG
>CAZWCU010000197.1:0-7818 GCA_964632715.1 uncultured Bifidobacterium sp.
TGATCAGCCCGAACGGCGTAGAAGTCTAGTCGATCGAGCGAGCATCACCGCGGCAGCGACCGCGCGTCACATCTGGCGGTCAGTCGCGTAGGATGACGGCGCTGACGTCGAGGATGTAGTGCGCGTACCCGCGTGCGTTGAACACGCGCACCGCGTAGTTGGTGCCGTACGGCACCAGCGTCATGTTGGGCACCGCAGCGCCCTCCACGGTGTTGACGTTGGAGTAGTTCGGCGGCGACGTGGCCGGGCTCGGGTACACGGTGAGGTAGCTGTTCACCCCCACCGTCGGGTACTGCCGGGTGAGCGAGGCGTTGGTGAGGTTGCCGAGCAGTGCCGACTGGTTGCCCACCGACACACCGCCGACGGTGACGCTGGCGGCGAAGTTGGCGAAGCTCCAGTCCTCGGCCTGGCCGGGCCCGAGCGGCACGCCGCCGAAGGCCGCATCACGCGTGTTGAACACACGGAACGGCGCAGTGAGCGGGATGACGCGACCCTGGCGGGTGGTCTCCGGCTCGCCCTTGATGAGGTAGCCCATCACGTCGATGAGCAGGTGCGAGTTGCCGGCGGAGTTGTAGACGTAGATCTCGCCGTCGGCGCCGACCGGCACGAGCACCAGGTTGGCCTTGGTCTGGCCGGCGCGCATGTTGAGGTTCGAGGTGGTGGGCGCCACGCCGGGGGTGACGGGACCGGGCACCACCGAGAGGAACGTCGACGTGGTGGGCGTGATGGAGGTGACGTTGATGAGCACGCCGACGACGTCAGTGTCGTCGGGCACGATATTGATGGCCGGGTTGGCGCCGATGGTGTCGGCACCACGGATCTGCACCTCGCGGTACGAGTCCTGGTAGATGTGCAGGCCGGAGCGGGTGTCGAGGATGCGACCGGGCGCGCTGGGCGTGAACAGGCGTGCACCGCGCTCGTCGCCGTCGTCGACCGCACCGGTGGCGGCGTAGGCGCTGGTGGACCACCAGCCGAACACGTCGATGAGCACGTGCGCCGACCCGGCGCCGGAGCCGGTCATCGAGATGGTGACCTGGCCGTTGGTGCCCGGGCGCAGGATGGTGAGGTTGGGCACGTTCTGGCTGGCACCGAAGTTGACCACCGAGTTCACCGACGGCGAGCCGGCGGCATACGCGCCGAGGAAGCCGGATCGGGTGGGGTTGACCACGGTGATGCTGGCGGCCACGGCGAGCACGTCGGTGCCGGAGGCGGGCACGCCACCTTCGCCGAGCAGGTCGAAGGTGAAGGTGGTGGCGGTGGTGGCGAGCGGCTTGGCGCCGAGCGGGGCGACGTCGTTGACGGACGTGGCCGGGCGCGTATCGAGGATGCGAGCCGGAGAGAGCGCGTGGTACTCGCCACCGGCGCACCAGGTGCAGGCAGCCGAGACGGGCGTGGAGGTGGACACCACCGGCACCACGACCGCGGCAGCAGCGATGGCCAGTGCTGCCGCAATGCGTTGGAACGGGACTGAAAGCTTCATGCCAATACCAATCTCCTCGGCCGGACTCGCGAACGACCCGACCGTCATGCCCGGGGGGCAGGTTACCAGCGAGGCTCCGACGGTGGGGGTCAGACCTCGAACGTGGGGGTGAGCTCGCCGGCGGCGATGCGCGCGTCGAGCGCCGCGGCCGCGGCGTCGTCGACCTGCTCGGCTTCGTCGGGCAGCATCACGGGGATGCCGTCGCGCACGACGTAGCGGCGGTGCAGTCGCGGGTTGTAGAGACCGCCGTCGTCACCGAGGTAGTAGAGCGGGCCCTTGTCGACGGGGCACGCCAACACGGCCAGGAGGCGAGGATCGAGTGCCATCGTGAGAAGACCTTTCCGTACGAGTGGTGATTACAGGCTGGTGATGAGCGCGAGCAGTTCGGCCACGTGCTGGTCGCACGAGTCGCGATCGGGCGCTTCCAGGTTGAGGCGCAGCAGCGGCTCGGTGTTGGACGGCCGCAGGTTGAACCACCACGGGCCACAGTCGACGGTGAGGCCGTCGAGGTGATCCTGCTCGCACGTCGCGAACTCGCCGGCGACGTGCTGGATGACGGCCTCGGTGTCGGCGACCGACGTGTTGATCTCACCGCTCGACGAGTAGCGCTCGAACGGCTTGCGCACCACCGACAGGTCGGTGTTGGCACGACTGACCTCGGTGAGCAGCAGCATGCTGGCGATGAGGCCGCTGTCGGCGCGGAAGTTCTTCAGGAAGTAGTAGTGCGCGGAGTGTTCGCCACCGAACACCGCACCCGTTTCGGCCATGCGCTGCTTGATGAAGCTGTGACCCACCTTGGTGCGCACCGGCACGCCGCCGTGCTCGCGGATGACCTCGGGGACCGCCCGCGAGCAGATCAGGTTGTAGAGGATGGTGGCGCCGGGGTTGGAGCGCAGCACGCCCGCGGCCAACAGCGCCGTGGTGGTGCTGCCGCTGAGCCCGCGGCCTGCTTCGTCGACCACGAACACGCGGTCGGCGTCGCCGTCGAACGCGAGCCCGATGTCGAAGCCGCCCGACACGACACGTGCCTGCAGGTCGCGCTGGTTGGCCGGCTGCAGCGGGTCCGAGGGGTGGTTGGGGAAGGTGCCGTCGAGCTCGCCGTACATCACTTCGAGGGTGATCTGCGGGAGGCGTTCGAACACCGCGGGCACGACGAGGCCACCCATGCCGTTCGCGGTGTCGGCGACCACGCGCAGCGGGCGCAGCGTGGCGACGTCGACGAACGACACGACGTGATCGGCGAACGGTTCGAGCAGGTTGCGGCTGCTGAGGGAACCCGACGATGCGGCGGGCAGCGGGCCATTGCCCGACAGCACTTCCGCGGCGGTGGCCTTCACCTGATCGAGACCGGTGTCGACACCCACGGGGCGCGCGCCGCTGAGGCAGAACTTGACGCCGTTGGAGTGCGCCGGGGTGGGCGGGGCGGGGAAGATGGCGCCGGGCGCGTCGAGCGTGCCGGCTGCGTAGTACATCAGGTCGGTGCTGGCGAGGCCGAGGTCGACGACGTCGACGCCCTGCTCCATCACACCACGCGAGAACGCGTCGACGAGCTCGGGACCCGACGGGCGCATGTCGCGAGCGACGAGCACGCGGCCGGCGCCGCAGAACCGTGCGAAGCCCACGCCCAGTGCGTGCGCGACGTCGGTGTTGACCTGTTCGGGGACGGTGCCGCGTACGTCGTACGCCTTGACGATGTCGTCGAGCACGCGGGGATCTGTGGAAGACATGCGGGCCTAGACGCTATCGGGCGGGTCCGGCGCGCCCTCGTTGTCGCCGGGCGGTGCCGAGGGACGGTCGGGCAGGCGCAGTTCCTCGTCGACCCAGTGCGGCTCGCCCGGCGGTGCCGCGTCGAGTGGCAGGTCGTCGGCCGCGAGCGAGTCCATCGCCAACGGATCCATCGGCACCGAGAGCGGCAGCGTCTGGTCCGACTCGGTCATCACCAGCCCGCCGAGGGTGGCCGGTGCCCACGGGTCGACGGGAGTCCAGTCCTGGAGCGGCTCGGCGGGAGCCGTGAGGAACGGGTGCGGCGACCGATGGCGCACGTCGCCACGGAAGCGCCAGAAGATGAGCAGGCCGATGCCGAGCAGGGTGACGAAGTAGAAGAACCTGTCGCTCGGCGATGCCTCGTAGTGCATGTACACGCGCGTGGAGGTGGGCACCACCACCATGAAGTTGGGCGCGATGCGGTACGGGCCTTCCGCGCCTTCGACCTGCCAGTTGGGGAAGTAGCTCATCTTCACGAGCACCGGTACCCCGATCTGGGAGACGTCGAAGCTGAGGTCCTGGTCGCCCATCTCGTAGTTACTGATGGTGATCGGCTCGAGCTCGACTCGTTCGATCGTCTCGGTGGGCACGACGATGTCGACCCGTCGGCCGGGCTCCATCGGCGCAGTGCCCAGCTGGCGGGAGAGGTCGACCTCCACGTCGATCCGCTGCCACTCCTCGGGGCCGTCGTCGGCGGGCATCGCGACCCACTCATCGGTGTTCTGGAACCAGCTGGTGCCCAACTCGAGGTTGCGTTCGCGTTGGTCGCCACTGCGCCCGTTCACCACCACCGGCTGCACCGTGAGCGGCACCACCACGTCGCTGTCGGCGACGCGATAGATGTTCCACGGACCGCTCTCCGCCACGAGCGTGAGGTCGCCGCGGGTGTCGGCCTGCGCGCGAGCCGGGCCGGTGAACACCATCAGGTACTTGATGCCCATCTTCTGCATCATCGGCACACCGACGGCAGCATCGTTGTCGGTGTAGCGGAGTTCGCGAACGGGGTTGGAGCTGCTCTGGCTCATCGCCGCGACGGTGAGGAAGTGGTAGGGCGTGGTGCCCGACGCCTCGAAGAACAGTCCCTCCTGGCTGGCGATGCACCCGTCGGTCCAGTGCGGCAGCAGCATCAGGGCCATGGTGGTGCCGTAGTTGCCGTTGGCGCTGTTGTTCTCCCACATCGCGCGTCCGCACCCGAGCTCGGGGTCGGTGGAGGCGCCGAGGTCGGCCATCGTGTTGACCAGGTTGTAGTACTCGCCGTAGTACGTGCGGCACAGCGTGGGCGACTCGCAGCCTTCGTAGCCGTTGAAGTTGTAGCGGGTCCAGCCGTCGCTGTACGCGTCGGTCTTCGCGCCGGTGGCGCCCTGGTTGATCGGGTCCCAGCCACCGATGCCCCAGGAGTACACGACCTTGCCGTCCTTCTCCACGTCGCGGGCGCCAGGCATCTCACGGAAGAAGAACAGCTGCACGACCAACACCACCACGCCCACGACCACCGCGGTGAGGGCTCCGGCCGTCGCGAGCTCGCGCGACGTCGGCACACGCATCTTCCACGCGCGCACCATCAGGTGCACCAGATCGACGATGCCGACCATCATCAGCATGAACCGCAACAGGTACAGGAACGGCAGCAGCCGCGGGTTCCAGAGCAGGCCGATCACGGGGAGGCTGTCGCGCGTGAGGTACACCGCGGCCATCAGACCGAAGCACATGATGCCCAGCCACGCGCCGGTGAGATGACGTTTCACCACGCTGCTGACGAAGCCGAACAACGCGAACCCGGAGACGACGACGTCCCAGAACGGGCTGAGGTCGAAGAACATGTCCCAGAAGCTGTCGCCGCCGCCGTTGGGGCGGTAGCCGTACTTCATGTCGGTCATGTACGCGTGGTTGAACAGGAACGGGAACACCCAGAACGCGCTGAGCGCCAGCGCGGTGACACCCATCGTGAAGCCGTAGATGAACCGCGTCTTGTCCATCCAGATGAGCCACATCAGCAGCGCGCCGAAGGCGACGAAGATCAGCACGATGCCGTGCGACAGCATCGCCAACGCGAGCAGGATGGCCACCCAGTTGCGGTACTTGCCGGTCTCCAGGCCGCGTGCGAACAGCCCGAGGCCGAGGATGCCGAAGGAGAGCGCGATGGAGAACGAGAACTCGCCGGCCATCGTGCTCGGCACGTTGCCGCCGTAGATGGTGAAGCTCTCGTCGAACAGGAACAGCACGCCGGCGATCGCCATCAGTTCCGGGATCGGGAAGACGAAGCGGGCGAGCCGCCCGAAGGCCCAGCAGCAGAACGGCAACGTGACGATGCCGAGACACGCGACGACCTTGAACGCGATGCCGTAGGGCAGCACCACGTTGAGCAGCACGATCATCAGCGCGGGGACGACCATGTAGAAGCGGTACAGCGGGAAGCCGTTGTACCAGTAGTTGCTCCAGCCGGTGATCTGCCCGTTGGGCAGCAGGTTGTCGCGCAGGTACGCAGGCCCCATCACGTGCGCGCCCATGTCGCCGCCGGTGGGCGTGTTGTTCGTGAACACCAGGCCGAGATGCACCACCTTCAGCACGGCGAGGGTGCACCCACCCACCACCACCAGTGCGGTGATGTATTGGACGACGCGGGTCATCGGCCACGGCGAGTTGAGCCAGTTGGCTGGCCGGCGCATGATGCGGCGGCCGATGCGCGACGCCAGCGGGACGGCGGGTTCGCCCCCGTCGTCGGTGGTCGGCGACGGCTCCTCGTCGAGCGTCGAGGCAGCAGGGGTGAGTTCGTCCGCGGTGGTCAGGTCACTCATGACGGGTGGCATTCTTCCATGCGACTGCACGAAACGAGCGTCACCGTCCAGTCCGGCCGGGGGTCAGGTGGTGGCGACGAGCACGAGGCCGGTGGCGTTGAACGCGACGTGCGCGAGCACGCTCATCCCGAGGCGGCCCGTCCATGCGGTGCACACGCCGAGCACGAGCCCGACGACGAACAAGCCGGGGATCTCCACCAGTTGGAAGTGGATGATCGCGAAGAAGAGCGCGACCACCACGACACCGATGACGTCGTCGAGGCGACGGGTGAACGCGCCTTGCAGCAGACCGCGATAGGTGAGCTCCTCCACCAAGGGCGCGCCGACGACGATGACGAGCACCAGCAACACGAGACCGCCACCCGACGCACTCTCGTACGTGTCGCGTGCCCGCTGCTCGATCTTGTCAACGGTGAACGTGTCGGGCCACAGCGACTCGAGCGGCAGGTAGACGAGCCGCACCAGAACGAGCTGCGTGATGAGGCCGATCGGCAGACCGATCAGGTCGATCGGGCGGAACGACAACCCGAAGTCGGCCGACAGGTTCCCGACGCCGTCGCGCCGACCGAGATACCAGATGGCCACCACCATCGGCACCCACTGGGCGACGGCCCCCGCAGCGAGCCAACCAGGGCCGGCCTCGGCCACGCTGTCGGAGCCGCTGGCGGTGAGGATGGCGCTGGCCACGAGCGTGCCGACGAGCCACGCACCGACCCAGGTGACGGCGGCATCGCGGATGCTGATGGCTGCACGGTCACCCGCCGTTCGAATGGGGGGCAGGCTCGGGGTCGACACGCGGGCCAAGCCTACCGGCCAGCAGGCGGCGACGCCGGGCGGCGATCAGCCGGCGAGACGCGCCGACGAGGCGGAGACCAGCTCGCGTCGAGTGCGACGATCTTCCAGGCGCCAGCCGTTGGGCACCGACAACCGCGCGGTGTGTCGCTGGCAGAGGTCGTAGCTGTGAGGGTCGCGTTCGTCGGTGAGCTCGTCGAGCCAGACCATCGACCGGGCGTACTGGTACGAGAGGGTGACCGACGCCGCTTCTGCGCATCCGGTGCGCGAACACTGCCTGCTCATGGGCGGCCACGCTAGATGCCTCGACTCGGCAACTGGTGGACCCTCCCGAACAGACGCGCGACGCCATGTGACCGATCCCGACGAGCCACGAGGCGCGAACACCCGTAGCATTGGTGCATGAGCAATCTCCCTCCGCCGCCGCCTCCGCCGCCTCCGGGGCGCGGCCAGCAGCCTGGGCCGCAGCCGCCGTCCGGCGGCAAGGGCCGCCCCGCCGGAACCGGGTGGCCCCGATGGACCATCCCGGTGCTGGTCGCCGTCCTCGTCGGCACGCTCCTGCTCAACCAGGTGTGGCCCACCGACGACGGCGAGAAGCGCAGCTTCACCGAGTTCGTCACGCTCGTCGAGAACGACGAGGTCGTCAAGATCACCGTCACCAACGGCTCCAACGCCATCACCGGCGAACTGAAGGACGGGTCGAAGTTCACCACCACGGTGCGCGACAACTTCCCGCTCGAGTCCGACAAGCTGCTGCTCGAGGAGCACGGCGTCGACGTGAGCGTGAAGGCGCCCGACAGCAACTGGTTGCTCAACTGGATCGGCCTGCTGCTGCCGATCATCCTCATCATCGGCTTCCTGGTGTGGATGAACAAGCGGGCGCAGGGGCAGATGGGCAACGTCATGTCCATCGGTCGCAGCCGCGCCAAGGCCTACCAGGCCGACAAGCCCAGCACCACGTTCGCCGACATCGCCGGCTACGAAGGC
>CAZWCU010000198.1:0-3227 GCA_964632715.1 uncultured Bifidobacterium sp.
TTCGCGGGTGGCACCGAGCACCTCGACCACGTGGCCGCAGTGGGCGCCAACGTGATCGAACTGCTGCCGGTGCACCCCTTCGATCCGGCGAACAACTACTGGGGGTACATGCCCCTGGTGTGGGGTGCGGTGCATCGGCCCTACGCCGTCGACCCGGCCCGTGCTGCCGAGGAGCTCGCGGAACTGATCGCGGCGGCGCACGACCGCGGCATGCACGTGTGGATCGACGTGGTGTTCAACCACACCGTCGAGGGCGACCGCTCGATGCCCACGTACAGCCTGCGCGGACTCGACGATGCGAATGCGTATCGCCATCACGACGACGGCCGCTACACCGACGACAGCGGATGCGGTAACGACATCGACCCGGCGAACCCGGAGATCCGCCGGCTGGTGCTGGAGGGGCTCGACCGCTACGCCGATCTCGGTGTCGACGGCTTCCGCTTCGACCTCGCCTCGCTGCTCACGCGCGACGACGGAGGGCTGGTGCGCCGGATCACGTCGTGGGCGCAGGAGCGTGGTGTCGCGCTGATCGCGGAGGCCTGGGACCTCGCCGCGTACCAGGTGGGTTCACCGGTGTGGCCGCCGGAGTGGCTGCAGTGGAACGACCGCTTCCGCGACGACGTGCGCGGGTTCCTGCGCGGCGAACCGGGCCTGGTCGCAGCGATCCGACAACGAGTGCAGGGAAGCCCTGACCAGTTCGGCGCCGACGGCGCGGCGCGATCTGTGAACTTCCTCACCGCGCACGACGGCCTGACGCTGCACGACCTCACTGTCGTCACCGGCGACCGGCATCGTTCGTGGGACACAGGGCCTGAGCTGCGCGTGCAGCAACTGAAGAACTACGCGGCGATGCTGCTGCTGTCGGCGGGCACCCCGATGTGGGTGATGGGCGACGAGTTCGGTCGCACCCAGCAGGGTCACGACAACCCGTACGACATCGACGGACCGCTCACCTGGGTCGACTGGTCGCGAGCGGGTGAGTGGCGCGAGCTCACCGATTACTTCCGCGACCTGTTGGCGCTGCGGCGGGCACATCCTCCCACCGACCTCCGCTGCTACGGCGTGGGGCCAGAGGTGGACGACTCGCACGAGTCGCGGTCCATCGCGTGGTGTGCCAACGGTCTGTACGTGATGGTGAACGCATGGTGGGCGCCGCTCACCTTCGAGGTGCAGGAGCCGGGGCAGTGGGCCGTGGTGCTCGCCACCGCCGAACCGAACGGCCTCACGCTCGCGCCGCGCAGCGTGGTGGTGCTCGAGCGAACGGCCTGAGCCGCCGCAGGGTCAGCTGTCGAAGCCGAGACCGAAGCGGTCGAGGCCGCGCAGCCACAGGTTGCGCTTGCCGGTGGTGTCCTCACGGTCGAGCGAGTAGCGCGTGGCCTGGATGCCGATGAAGCGGAACGGCTCGGGTGGGAACGGGATCGGCTTGGTCTTGACGAACTCCGTCTCGGTGGCCTTGCTGCGCCGGCCGTCGAGCATGTCGAGCATCACCTCCGCACCGAACCGGGTGGACGCCACGCCCAACCCGGTGTAGCCGACCGAGTACGCCACCCGGCCCTGCATCCCGCGGCCCCAGAACACGCAGAACCGGCTGCAGGTGTCGATGACCCCGCCCCACGCATGGGTGAACTTGAGGCCCTCCAGCTGCGGGAAGGTGTCGAAGAAGTGCTTGCTCAGCTTGGCCCATGTCTCGGGCCGGCTCTCGAAGTCGGAGTTGACCTTGCCGCCGAGGTAGTAGATGACGTCGTAGCCGCCCCACAGGATGCGGTTGTCTTCCGTCAGCCGGTAGTAGTGGAACTGGTTGCTGATGTCGCTGAGGCCCTGTCGGTCCTTCCAGCCGAGGTCGGCGAGCTGGGCGTTGGAGAGCGGTTCGGTGACCATGCAGTAGTCGTAGACGGGCGCGATGTAGTGGCTGACGCGCTTCAACAGCGGCTTGAACGCGTTGGTGGCGAGCGCCACCTTGCCGGCGCGGATGCGGCCGAGCGGCGTGGTGACCAGCACGCCGACGCCGTCCTTCTCGATCGACGTCGCCTTCGTGTCTTCGTAGATGCGCACACCCAACGACATCGCCGCGCCCTTGAGGCCCCACGCGAGGCGGGCGGGGTCGACGATGGCGGCGCGATCCTTGCGCCACAGGCCGCCGGTGTAGGTGGGCGAGTTGACCGTCGCGCGCATCGAGGCTTGGTCCAGCCACTCGACCTTCTGGCCGAGCGCGCGCAGCTGCGTGAAGTCGTCGCGCAGCTCGTCGAGGTAGCTGGGCGCGTGGAACGTGGTGGCGATGTCGATGACACCCGTGCGCTCGTAGTCGCAGTCGATGTGGTAGCGGTCGATGGCCGACTCGATGTCGTTGAGGTTCTTCAACCCCAGCTCCTCGAGCAGCGGCAGCTCGTTCGGGAAGCGCTCCTGCCCGTTGGCGACGCCGTGCGTGAGGCTGCTCTCCATGAAGCCGCCGTTGCGGCCGCTGGCGGCCGAGCCGACCTCGCGCATCTCGATGAGGATGACGTCGCGGCTGGGGTCCCGCTCCTTGGCGATGATGGCGGTCCACAGCCCGTTGTACCCGCCGCCCACGATGCACAGGTCGCAGCTCTCGGTGCGGACCAGTGTGGGGTTGCTGTCGGGCTCGTCGGCGTCGTCGTACCAGTACGGGTACGGGTCGGCGTCGGCAATCGCATCGAGGTGGAATGCGTGGTAGTGCGAGTCTGCGTCGTCAGTGTCGAACGACATTGCTTTCACCGTCTGTCAGGTGCATCAGGCGCAGCTGGTGCTGCGTTCGCCTCAGGTTAGCGAGCGAGCACGGAACGGCGGGTCACCCGAGGTCGACCGTCAACAGCTCCAGGTCGAACTGGCCGAACGTGGGGTCGAGCGTGGCCATGCGGCGCACTCGATGACGTTCGCACATCACGAGCGTGAGTGCGACGTCGTGGGGGAGCCCGGTGGCCGCCACCTGCCGGCGTGCGGCCCGGCGGTGCTGCAGGCCCACCCACAACCGGTCGAGCGGTGCCAAGGGACCTCGGTGGGTCCACCCGCGGAACTCCGCGAGGTGGTCGCTCACCGCGACCAGCAGCAGCTCCTTGCGTTCGAACTGGTCGACAAGCGCGAGGTAGTCGGCTGCAGCGCGAGCGTGGTCGGCGTGGTCGGGATCGGCGAGGGCGCGCAAGAACGATTGCTCGAGCAGCACCTGCGGCGCATCGAGCATCACTGGCTCGCGGTCGTGAACTGGTCGGAGG
>CAZWCU010000198.1:3327-7751 GCA_964632715.1 uncultured Bifidobacterium sp.
GCGGTTGCCGGAGCGCGGCCGTCGGGAAGCCCTCACGCGCGTGCATGCTGCGCACCGACCGCGTGCGTTGCTCCATACGGTTCCAGAACCAGAACGCGCCGGCGGTGATGGCCCAACCGACCAGGCCGTCGATCACCCAGTGCTCGCCGAGGTACACCAGCGATGCGAGCATGGTGACCGGGAACAGCAGCAGCGCGACCTTCACCCATCGGCGGCGGATCCACTCGAAGAAGAACAGCGGCACGATGAACGCGAACGACGCGTGCAGCGATGGCATCGCCGCCACTGCGTTTCCGTTGCTGAGGGCGATGTGGTAGTCGTTGACGAATCCCTTGAAGCCGAGATGACGGAACCCGCGGCCGGCGTCGCGGTGCAGCCGGCCGAACAGGTCGTACTGCTCGGCGGCCATCCACGGCGGCACCGTCGGCAGCAGCACGAACAGCACGCACGCAACGCCGAGCAGGGTGGCGAACCGCTTCATGAAGCGCACCCACTGACGACGGCTGATCACCCACAGCACCGCCATCGTGATGATGGGCAGCACGAAGTGGGTCATGTACGTGGTGGAGGCGACCACGTCGTACCACCGCACGGAAGGTTCCCAGAAGTGGTCCTGCAGCACCACGTTGGGGTCGTTGCCGAAGAACATCACGCGGTCGATGTCGCGCATGCTGTCGATCTGCCGGGGGAACTTGATGCGGAACAACCCGAGCACGCTGATGCCGTCGTCGGCGGCACCGCGGGTGGCCTCGTAGGTCCACCACATCACGCTGTACGCCAAGCAGTCGAGCAGCAGCACGCCCCACGTGCGCCACGACCGACCGATGAACGCGCAGATGAGGAAGATGCCGACGCTGATGGCCACCGAGATGCGATCGACGGGCAGGCCCATGATGCGCAGCCACCACAGGTAGATGAACAGGAACTCGAACATCAGCGCCAACCGCACGACGCGGAACTCGTCGTAGGGCACGATCTCGGAGAGCCGCAGACGCGTCGAGGCGGCCACGAAGGTGGGAGCCTCGGCCGTGGTCGACATGGTCGCCCACGCTACCGACCGTTCACCCGCCGTTCATGGCGCGGCGGTGAGAGCGACGACGTCGAGGGTGCAGGGTGGTTCCGGTGCGGGTCAGGCGCTGGCTTGTTCGAGCGCCCGCCGCACGAGCACCTTGGCGAGGTGCGTGCGGTACTCGGTGCTCGCGTTGAGGTCGCTCTGCGGTTCGGCCTCGCTGGCGGCGAGTTGTGCCGCGTCGCTCACGCTGGCGCCACCGGCCAATGCCTCCGAGACGCTCGTGGCCAACACCGGGGTGCTGCCCATGTTGACCAGTCCGACGCCCGACCCGGCGGCGCCACGCCACGCCGCAACACCCACGATGGCCCAGTCCTGCGCGCGACGGTTGAACTTCTGGAAGCTCCACCCGGCACCGTTCATCTTCGGGACCCGGATCTCGGTGAGCATCTCGTCGGGCTGGAGCGCTGACTCGAGGAAGCCTTGGTAGAAGTCGGCTGCGGCGATCTCGCGGCTGCCGTTGGGGCCGGTGGCCACGTAGGTGGCACCCAGGGCGAGCGTGGTGGCGGGCAGGTCGCTGGCCGGATCGGCGTGGGCGATGGTGCCGCCCATCGTGCCGCGGTGACGCACCTGCGGGTCGCCGACGTGGCCGGCGGCGTGGGCGAGCAGCGGCACGTGCTCCTTCAGCACCGCGCTGGTCTCGACGTCCATGTGGCGAGTGAGTGCACCGATCGCGATGTGGTCGCCGGCGTCGCGGATGTAGCTCAGGTCGCTGACGCGGCCGATGTCGACCAGCACGCTCGGCGAGGCCAACCGCAGCTTCATGAGGGGCAGCAGGCTGTGCCCGCCGGCGAGGAACTTCGCTTCGTCGCCGTGCTCGCCGATGAGGCTGATGGCCTCGGCTGCTGAACCGGCACGGACGTACTCGAATGCTGCGGGGATCACTTGCTTGCTCCGTTCTGGGCGTGCTGGATGGCGTTCCACACGGTGTGTGGGCTTGCGGGCATGGGCATGTTGGTGATGCCCAGGCTGGACAGTGCGTCGACCACGGCGTTGATGACCGCGGGCGCTGCTCCGATGGTGCCGGCTTCCCCGATGCCCTTCACGCCCAACTGGTTGGTGGGCGACGGGGTGACGGTGAAGCCGAGCGTGAGACTGGGCACGTCGCTGGCCGCTGGCACGAGGTACTCGGCGAGCGACGCGTTCTTCAGGTTGCCGTCCTCGTCGTGCACGGCTTCCTCGAACAGCGCCTGCGCGAGGCCCTGGATGACGCCGCCGTGCACCTGCCCTTCGACGATGAGTGGGTTGACCTGGTTGCCGCAGTCGTCGACGGCCACGTACTGCAGCACGGTGACCTTGCCGGTCTCGGTGTCGACCTCGACGGTGCAGATGTGCGTGCCGAACGGCCACGAGAAGTTGGGCGGGTCGTAGGTGACGTGCGCTTCCAGGTTGGGCTCGAGCCCGTCGGGCAGGTTGTGGGCGGTGAACGCTTCGAACGCGATGGCCGCGAGCGGCATGGTCTTGCCGGGGGAACCCTTCACCGTGAACGTGCCGCCGGAGAACTCGAGGTCGTCCTCGTTGGCCTCGAGCTGGTGGGCGGCGATCTTCTTCGCCTTGTCGATGACCTTGTCGCACGCCATCGCGATGGCCACGCCGCCCACTGGCAGCGAGCGCGACCCGTAGGTGTCGAGCCCGAGCGGGGCGATGGCCGTGTCGCTGTGCAGCACGTCGATGTCGTCGGGGCTGACGCCGAGCTTGTCGGCGACGATCATGCTCCACGAGGTCTCGTGACCTTGACCGTGCGGCGCGGTGCCGGTGACCACCTGGATCTTGTTGGTGGGCAGCACTCTCACGGTGGCGGCTTCCCAACCGCCCGCCGAGTAGTTGAGCGAGGCGAGCACCCGCGACGGCGCGAGGCCGCACATCTCGAAGTAGCTGGCCTGGCCGATGCCGAGCAGCGTGGTGGCGCCGGGCACGTTCTGCGTGGCCTGGCGAGCGCGCACTCCTTCGTAGTCGGCGAGGCCGGCCGCCTTCTCGGCGGCGGCGAGGTGGTTGCCGCTGTCGTACACCAGGCCGGTCATCGCCGTGTACGGGAACTGCGACTCCTGGATGAAGTTGCGCTTGCGCAGCTCCATCGGGTCGATGCCCATCTGCCGGGCCAGCGTGTCGACGGCGCGCTCGATGGCGTACGTGGCCTCCGGGCGGCCGGCGCCGCGGTAGGCGTCGGTGGGCGTGAGCGTGGTGAACACGCTGGTGCAGCTGAAGTCGTAGAGCGGGATGTCGTAGACCCCCGCGTACAGGAAGGCGCCGAGCAGCGGAATGCCGGGCGTGACCAGCTGCAGGTAGGCGCCCATGTCGCCGAGGATGCGCACGCGCACCGCAGTGATCTTGCCGGACTCGTCGGCGGCGAGCTCCATGTCCTGGATCTGGCCGCGGCCATGGATGGTGGCGACGGCGTTCTCCGTGCGCTCCTCGTTCCACCGCACGGGCACCTTGTGCTTGCGGGCGAGCGCGAGGCACAGCAGTTCCTCGGCGTAGACGTTGAGCTTGCTGCCGAAGCCGCCACCGACGGCCGGCGTGGTGACGCGCACCTGGTGCTCCGGGATGCCGAGCGTGATGGCACTCATGATCTTCAGGATGTGTGGCACCTGGGTGCTGGAGTAGAGCGTGATGTCGCCTCCGAACGGCTGCGGCACCGCGGCGACTGCACGCGGCTCCATGGCCATCGGCAGCAGCCGCTGCTGCACGTAGCGCTCCTTCACGACGTGCGCCGCGTTGGCGAACGCTTCGTCGATCGCGCCCTCGTGGTCCTCGATCTTGAGGTCCCAGGTGTAGCTCTTGTTGGTGCCCAGCTCGTCGTGGATGATCACACGATCGCTGAGCGCGTCTTCGAGGCCCACCACTGCGGGCAGCGGTTCGTACTGCACGTCGATGAGCTCGACGGCGTCGCGTGCTGCGGACTCGCTGGTGGCGAGCACCACTGCGACCGCGTCGCCCACGTATGCGGCCTTGCTCACGGCCACGGGGTAGTGCGCCGGGTTCTTCATATCGGCGGTGACCGGCCACGCGCACGGCATGGGCGCAGCCCACAGCGAGGTGAGGTCGGCGCCGGTGTAGGCGGCCACCACGCCGGGAGCCGCCAGCGCGGCGCTGAGGTCGATGCTGAGGATGCGCGCGTGCGCGTACGGGCTGCGCGCGAGCGCAAGGCTGAGCGCGCCCGGCAGCGCGAGGTCGTTGGTGTACTTGGCCTCGCCGGTGAGCAGCGCAGGGTCTTCTCGGCGCAGCATCCGCGTGCCCAGCACGGCTGCGGGTCGATCGTCGGTGACAGTCATTTCAGGTACCCCCAGTACCGATCGTTTACTTCGGGTGAGTCGGGTGACTTCGAGTTTCTCGCCGGCCGCCCCCGCCAGGCCGG
>CAZWCU010000199.1:0-7664 GCA_964632715.1 uncultured Bifidobacterium sp.
GTCGAGACCCCGCTGCAGCTCACCCGCCTGCGCGAGATCGGCTGCGATCGTGGCCAGGGCTACCTGTTCGGTCGCCCGCGCCCCGCAGAACTGGTGGAAGCCGAGTACTCCCTGGCCTGACGCGTCGTTCGCGGTCGGTTCAGACGCCTTGCTTGCGAGCGCGCACCACGAGCACCGACGGGTACAGCGGGTCGCGCACACGACGATCGTTCAGCTCGTGCACCACGTCGAGGCGGAAGTTGCTGCGTTCGAACGCCATGTACAACTCGGTGAAGGTGGTGCCGTTGGCCCCATAGGCGGAGGTGGCGGTGGCGTCGGAGCCGAACATCGCGGCCACCGGGTGCTTGAGCGCCACCACGAACGGGGCGCCCGGCTTCAGCACGCGGTGCACCTGGCGCAGCAGGCGCGGCAGATCGTCGACCGAACCGAGCGAGTGCGCGGCGACCACCAGATCGACCGACGCGCTGGTGGCGAAGCCGAGGTCGGCGAGGTCGGCGTGATGGCACTGCACCGTGACCTCGGCGCGCTCCGCCGCGGCGCGCACGCCGGCGATGGCCTGCGCGTCGGGATCGAGGGCGATGGCGCGTGCGCCGGCCTGGGCCATGACCACCGAGTTGGGGATGACGGGTGGTGCGCCGCTGATGCCCAGTTCGATGACTCGCTTGCCGGACACGTCGCCGCACAGACGCAGCTCGGACTCGTCGGCCACGTGGGCGCCGTACCAGATGCTCATGCGCACCAGTGTGCCCCTTCGCCGAGGAACCGTGGCGGATGTCCGTCGCCGATAGCCTTGCCGACCATGACGTTCGGTGCCGGTTCGTTCAGTGCGGGAGCTCTGCGCGGCGCCGGCGGAGTGGTCGATCACCGGCTCTCGCGGCGGCACCTGATCAACGAGTACCGGCGTGGTCGCCTCCGTCTCGATCAAGTCTGCGACGCGCATCCCGAGCTCATCAGAGCGGCGAAGAACCTGGGCACGCCGGCCACCATCGCGTGCCCCATCTGCAGCGAGCAGGAGCTGCGGCTGGTCACCTACGTGTTCGGGTCGCGTCTGCCGGCGCACGGCCGCTGCGTCAGCACTGCCGCCGAGCTCGCGAAGCTCAACGCGCGGCCCGACGAGCTCACCGCGTACGTGGTGGAGGCGTGCGTGGCGTGTCGCTGGCACCACCTGTTGCGCGTGCTGCCGGTGGGGCGTCGCCCACCGCGCGCTCGCGCCAGCTCATGACCGACGCCGCGCCCACCCACCTGTTCGTCTACGGCACGTTGCGCCCGGGCGAAGTGCGATGGCAGCACCTGGAACCGTTCGTGGTCGGCGACGGCGTGCACACCACCACCTCCGGCGACGTGTACGACACCGGCCTCGAGTACCCGGCCGCGATGTTCGGCGGCCCGCGTTCCATCCACGGTCGCGTGTACGAGCTGCACCCGGCGCGCATCGCCGATGCGCTGTCGCACCTCGACGAGGTGGAGGGCGCGGTGCGCGGGCTGTACCACCGCGTCACCGTGGTCACCGACTCGGGTCACACCGCCTGGGCCTACCAGTGCGGTGAGGAGGCGTTGCTGGTGCGCCGCATCGAAGGTGGCGACTGGCTGCTGAGGTAGCAGCCGAGGGTCAGAACGGGCTGAGGCCCATCCGGTTGCGCACGCTGATGGCTTCGCCGACGTGTGCGTGCCCGTGGCCGATGACCGGCCACTGCACGAACCACCACAGCGCCTTGCCCTCCCACATCGAGTAGAGCCACGGCACCAGGTCGGCGTCGAGGCCGGCGCGGTGCGTGAGGCGGTAGGTGGTGTTCGGTTCGATGTCGAGGGCCAGCGAGCCCAGCGGTGCCAGCCACTCGGCGGTGCGGTCGAACACCGCGGTGAGGTACTCCTGCAGTGGCATCGGCGCGACGAGCGCAGTGGCGTCGCGCTGCTCGCGCTCCGCAAGGCCGACCTCCGCACCGAAGCCGGCGAGGCCGAGCGCCTCGCAGTGTTCGGCGAACAGCGGCTCGTGGTTGCGGATGACTGCGTTGACCGCCAGGTCCTGGTGGCGGGCCAGGTGCAGCAGCAAGCCGGTGATGGTGCTGCCACCGCCATCGGCCTGGTCGTGCCACGCGCTCGTGGGCACCATGCGGATGACCGAGTCGAACAGCTTCGAGCGCATCGAGGCGAGGTCGGCGATCATCCATGCATGCAGGTCCACGGGCACGACGGTAGCCGAGGCCGTCAACCCTGTGACACCCCTCAGGCATGCTGCCGACATGACTCGCACCGCATCGCTCGCCACCCGTCGGGGCCGTGCATCTGCTCGCCTGCGCCCCGGCCGGGTCGCCGCGAATCGCCGCTACACTCACCAGGTCATATTGGCCCTGCCCCATCGTGGGGCCCCGGGAAGCCCCCGGGTCCGAAGGGAGGAAGAACACGCATGACGCGTGCCTACGAATTCATGATCATCCTCGATGGTGATCTCGACGAAACAGCAGCGCAAGGTTGGGTGAAGACCGTCACCGACGGCATCACCAAGGCCGGCGGCACTGTTCACGGCAAGCCCGAGTGGTGGGGCCGGCGCCAGTTCGCCTACCTCATCAACAAGAAGGAGTACGGCTACTACGCCGTCATGAACGTGCTGGCGCCCGGTGGTGCCCTCGACGAGTTCGAGCGTTCGCTCCGCATCGCTGACGATGTCGTCCGCCACAAGTTGCTGCGTCTGCCCGATGCCGAGGCGGCTCGCCGCGGCATGACGGTCGCGGCCTGACCTTCCGTTCTCCACAAGGAGCCACCACCATGGACAGCACCGTCACCATCGTCGGCAACCTCACACGCGATCCCGAGCTGCGCTTCACCGCCGGCGGAAAGGGCGTCGCCAGTTTCGGTGTCGCCGTCGGCCGTCGTTTCCAGCAGAACGGCGAGTGGCAGGAGAAGACCTCCTTCTTCAACGTCACCGCGTGGGACACGTTGGGCGAGAACATCGCGGCATCCCTCACCAAGGGCACGCGTGTCGTCGTCACCGGTCGCCTCGAGCAGCGTGAGTACGAGACCAAAGAGGGCGAGAAGCGCAACGTGGTCGAGATCGTCGCCGACGAAGTCGGCCCGTCGCTGCGTTGGGCCCGTGCCGAGGTCGAGCGCATCAGTCGCGACGGTGGCGGCAACTCCGGCGGCGGCAACTCCGGTGGGGGCAACTCCGGCGGCGGCGGCGGTTCCAGCAGTGGCAACCGCGCTCCCGACCCCGTGTACGGCGACGAAGAGCCCTTCTGATCCGTCGAGATCATTCGAGATTCCTGACATCCTCCTGAAAGACCCTGAGCAATGAGCAAAGACAACAACAACAAGAAGTCCAAGCCGAGGGCGCCCAAAGATGGGGCCAACCCGAAGAAGTTCAAGAAGAAGACCAGCGTCCTGGTCACCGACAAGATCGAGTACATCGACTACAAGGACGTCAACCTGCTCACCCGTTTCGTGAGCGACCGGTCCAAGATCCGCAACCGTCGCGTCACCGGCAACACGGTGCAGCAGCAGCGCGAGATCGCCAACGCGATCAAGAACTCGCGTGAAATGGCCCTCATCCCGTACACGAAGCGCGTGGCCCAGACCCGCACCTCGCGTCCGCCTCGCGACGGCGACAACCGTCGCGGTCGCGACGAGGATCAGGTGAAGGAGAGTCAGGTCGCTGCCGCCGAGGTCGAGACCGACGAGATCGACGATGTCGAGACCGAGGCCGCTGAGGTGGACGCCTGATGAAACTCATCCTTCGTTCCGATCACAAGGGCATCGGCAAGCGCGGCGACGTCGTCGAAGTTGCCGACGGCTACGCCCGCAACTTCCTGTTGCCCAAGGGCCATGCCATCAAGGCCACCGACGGTGCCGCCTCGCAGGCGGTCGCCATGCGTCGTGCTCGCGATCTGCGCGATGCGCACGACCGTGAGAGCGCACAGACCGTCGCGTCGGCGCTCGTCGCCAAGACCATCACCATCCCGGTGAAGGCCGGCGCCGAAGGCCGTCTGTTCGGCTCGGTCACGGCTGCCGATGTGGCCGCCGCGGTCGAGGCGCAGGCGGGCATCGTGCTCGACCGCAGGAAGTTGCACGTCGACCACGTGAAGACCACCGGCACCTATCAGGTGGCCGCGAAGTTGCACCACGACGTCGAGTTCCCGATCACCATCGACGTGGTCGCCAAGTAACTCACTGCCGAGCGCACCTCGCTCGGCCCATTCGTGTCGCTGCCAGCAGCGACGCGTTGTCCACAGACTTTCCACAGCCCCGGTGGCACCGGTCACGGTTGCTTGCCGGGGCTGTGCTGTCGACCACCGACAGCGGTTGTCCACAGCCAATCCACAGGATGAACCCCCTAGCGATCCCCAGGGCCAGTCAGGCAAGGTAGGTGCACCATGACGGACTTCCGCCGAGATTCGGGCAACTCCCGCGATTCCGGCCGCGATCGCCCGGCGCCACGGCGCGGCGATGGTCGCGTGCCACCACACAACCTGAGTGCAGAGGAGAGCTTGCTCGGCGCGCTGCTGCTGTCGCGCGAGGTGGTGGGTCAGGTCGCGGAGCTCGGCGTGCAGGTCGAGCACTTCTACAAGCCGTCGCACCAGCACATCTACTCGGCGATCCGTGGGCTGATGGCCAGCGGTCAGCCGGTCGACGTGGTCACCGTCGCCGACGAGTTGCGCCGCAACGGGCTGATCGAGGAGATCGGTGGCTCGCAGGCGCTGCTCGAGCTGCAGAACGCCACACCGGCCATCTCCAACGCGAGCCGCTACGCGAAGATCGTGCAGGACACGGCGGTGCTGCGCCGGCTGATCAGCGTGGCCGGCGAGATCACCGAGATCGCCTACCTGGAACCCGACGACGTCACCAAGGCGCTCGACGAGGCCGAGACCAAGGTGTTCGAGGTCGCCGAGGATCGTGTCATCGACTCCACTCGTCCCCTCAGCGATCTGCTGCCGCTGGCGATGGACAAGCTGCAGGAGACCTTCGAGCGCGGCGACACCATCACCGGCACCGCCACCGGCTTCAACGACCTCGACGAGATCCTGTCCGGCTTGCAGCCGAGCACCCTCAACATCATCGGCGCCCGCCCCGCGATGGGCAAGTGCGTCGCGTGGGACACTCCCTTGGTCGACCCGTCCACGGGCGCGATGCGCACTGCCGCCGAGGTTTTCGATACGGCACGGCTCCGCCCTGAGGTTCCCCTGCTCTCGCTGAGCGATGATGGATCGCTGGTTCGCAGTACGGCCAGTGCGATGCTCGACGATGGGATCAAACCACTCTTTCTCGTGGAGACTCGAGCCGGTCGTCGCATCCGCATCACCGCGAGCCACCCGCTGCTCTCGCAGCATGGCTGGCGTCCGCTCGAGCAACTCGTCGTCGGTGACTCTGTCGCTGTGCCTTCGGTCATTCCTGTCTTTGGCACCGTCGAAGTACCCGACGCCGAGATCGACTTGCTCGCGTTGCTCATCGGTGATGGCTCGATCGGTCCGGGTGCAAGCACACCGTCACTCACGTGTGCGTTGTCCGAAGTCGTCGCGGTGGCGCAGGAAGCCGCTCTGGCGTTCGGAACGACGTTGCGGTTCAACGCTCGGGCTGGTGCGGCCACGACCTATCGCATCTCCAAGGGGCGCGGCGGGGGAGCCGCCAATCCAGTCACGGAGATGTTGCGCCGCCATGGGTGTTGGGGCAAGACCGCCAATGACAAGCGCGTGCCCGCTGCAGTGTTCACAGCACCGCGTCACCAGGTTGTTCGATTCCTCAACCGACTGTTCGCCACCGATGGCACGGCGTGGGTCGCCGCTGCGGGTTACGCCCGTGTCGGTTACGCCACCGTGAGCGAGCAACTGTCGCTCGACGTCATGCACTTGCTGTTGCGGTTCGGCATCCGTTCGAAGCGGCGAACCCGTTGGGTCAACTACCTCGGTGAACGGAGGCGTGCCTTCGAGGTCGAGATCATGGACTCCGCATCGCTCCGCATCTTCTGCGCGGAGATTGGCATTCTGGGCAAGGAAGCAGCCGTCCAGCGCGTCGCCGCGCGAATCGCCGACGTTCCCCTCAACCAATTCACCATCGACACGGTGCCGATGGAGGTGTGGGACGACGTCGTCAAGGCGAAGGGCGATCGCACCTGGAGTTGGATCAACTCGGCCGCCGGGAAGCCGGCAAGTCACAACTGGCATGCGTTTCGCCGCCGGCCGCGTCGCGAGACGATTGCCCAGTTGGCCGAGGTGCTCGACTGCGATCGACTTCGGTGGTGGGCGTCGGCAGCAGTGACCTGGGACCGCATCACGTCCATCACGCCCGTGGGATCAGACCGTGTCATCGACTTCACCGTGCCGCACATGCACAACTTCGTCGCGGCAGACATGTTCGTCCACAACACGGCGCTGGGTCTCGGCATCGCCACGCACGTCGCGAAGAACACCTCAAAGCCGGTGCTGGTGTTTTCGCTCGAAATGGGGCACGCCGAGCTCACCCAACGTGTGCTGTCGAGCGAGGCCGAGGTCGAGTCGCAGAAACTGCGCAGCGGCCGGCTGGTGGAGGCCGACTGGACGAAGATCGGTCGCGCGATCAACCGCATCGACAACGTGCCGCTGTACCTCGACGACAACCCGCGGGTCACCGTCATGGAGATCCGTGCCAAGGCTCGCCGGCTGAAGGCTCGCCACGGCGGTCTCGCCCTCATCATGATCGACTACCTGCAGCTGATGAGCGGCGGCATGAACAGCGAGAACCGCCAGCTCGAGGTCAGCGAGATCAGTCGTGGTCTGAAGATCCTGGCTCGCGAGCTCGACGTGCCCATCATCGCCCTCAGCCAGCTCAGCCGTAACTTGGAGAGCCGTGCCGACAAGCGCCCGATGCTCGCCGACCTTCGCGAGTCCGGCTGTCTCACCGCCTCTACGCAACTAGTCCGGGCCGACACCAACCAGCCGGTCACGCTGGGCGAGCTGGTCGAGCAGGGTGCCACCGACGTGCCGGTGTGGTCGCTCGACGAGCGCTACCGGCTGGTGCAGGGCACGGTCACCAACGCGTTCAGCAGCGGCGTGAAGGAAGTCTTCCGCTTGCGCTTCGCGTCGGGTCGGGTCATCGAGGCCAGCGGCAACCACCCGTTCCTGTCGCTCGACGGATGGATGCGGGTCGAGGCCATGCAGGTCGGCGACCGCTTCGCGGGTGCCCGCCGACCCACGAGGTCGAGCCCGAACGTCGACAGCATTCCGTCGGCCGTGTGGGACCACGTACGCCACAAGGTGCTACCAGATGCCGGTATGAAAGTGAGCGAGCTCTCGACAGCGCTGGAGATGCCGCACGGCGGTTCGGCGCTGTACGAGTCCGACGTGTCACGGGCCCGGTTGGGCCGCGTGGCCCAGGTAACCGGCGACCAGTGGTTGGCCGACCTCGCCACCTCCGACGTGCTGTGGGATCGCCTGGTCGAGATCGAGTCGATCGGCGAGATCGAGGTGTTCGATGCCACGGTCGAGCCGCATCACAACTTCGTGGCCAACGGACTGGTGGCGCACAACTCGCTCGAACAAGACGCCGACGTGGTGATGTTCCTGTACCGCGACGAGGTGTACAACCGCGACTCGCCCGACAAGGCCAGCGCCGAGCTGATCATCGCCAAGCACCGCCCCGGCCCCACCCGCGTCGCCCGCCTGGTGGTCCGAGGCCAGTACACCAAGTTCGGCCACCCCGCC
>CAZWCU010000200.1:0-7646 GCA_964632715.1 uncultured Bifidobacterium sp.
CGAGATCACCACCGAGGTGAAGCCGCTCGGCGAGTTCTACTACGCCGAGCCGTACCACCAGCAGTACCTGGCCAAGAACCCCAACGGCTACTGCGGCATCGGTGGCACGGGCGTCAGCTGCCCCATCGGCGTCACGACCGCCGACTGAACTCCGCCAACGCCACCTGCAGCTCGTCGAGCGAGCGCACCAGCTGGTGCAGCGAGCACTCGATCATCAGGTTCACCACTTCGTCGGGGAACCGCACGCGCCAGTCGGTGTGCATGCCGATGAGGTACTTGCCGGTGGCGTACGCATAGCCGAGCTCCCACGCGGTGCCGTCGTCGGTGGTGATGCCGTTGAGGTTGGCGACCACGACATCGCACTCGTCGATGCCGCGCTTGTCGTTCTCGAAGATCTGGCGCACGTTGAACTCGTCCTTCGGCGGGTTGTCGCGGTGCGGGAGAAACGTCTCGAACCCGGCAGCCGCGACCAGGCGCTCGACGGTTTCGATCCACCACCGCTCGCCCTCGTCGAACAACGGCCCTGCCACGTACGCCTTCATGTCTCCCAGCCCTTCTGTCGGATGTCGTCGCCGTCGGCGTCGAGGCCGCGACCCTGCCAGCGCAACGTACCGGGCGTGACGCTGAGCTTGGCGAGCAGCCCCTGCATCGGGGTGCCCTCCACCGACACGATGGCGTCGCGGGCCGCGTAGTGCGGGTCGCTGCTGATGTCGCCCATCGTCATCACCGGCCCGATGGCGGCTTCCGCGTCCGTGAACGCGCGCAGCACGTCCGCCTGTGGGTGCCGGCTACACCAGTCGGACATCACCTGCTCCAGCGCGTCGCGGTGTTCCATGCGCGCGGCGAACGTGGTGAAGCGCTGATCGGCGTCGACGCCCAGCACCTTCAACACCCTCGCCGCGACCGAGTCGCTCGACGTGCTGAGACCCACCCACTTGCCGTCGCTGCAGCGGTAGGTGCCGCGCGGCACGCTGTACGGCAGGCCGGCGCCGAGGCGAGGCTGCTCCTGCCCGGTGAGGCGGAACAGCCCGATGAGCGGACCCATCAGCTGGAACAGGCTCTCCAGCAGGCTGACGTCGACCACCTGACCGTGCCCGCTGTGCAACGCGACCATGGTGGCGAACGCCGCCACCACGCCGGTGACCTCGTCGGTGAGCGCGATGGGTGGCAGCAGCGGCTGGCCGTCGGGCAGGCCGCTGATCGCGGAGAGCCCGCTCATCACCTCGGCGATGGTGGCGAAACCGGGTCGGCCCGCGTACGGGCCGGTCTGCCCGAAGCCGGTGACGCGGGTGATGACCAGCCGCGGGTTCGACTCGAGCAGCTCGGTCGGGCCGAGACCCAGGCGTTCGAGCGTGCCCGGCCGGAAGTTCTCGACCAGCACGTCGGCTTCGGCGACGAGGCCGCGGAGCACCGCGAGATCCTCGGGGTTCTTGAGGTCGAGCGCGATCGTGCGCTTGTTGCGATTGACGAGCTTCCACCACAGGCCCTCGCCGTCGCGGGGATCGCGCCACGCCATGTTGCGCAGGCTGTCGCCACCGTCGGGTCGTTCGACCTTGATCACCGACGCGCCGAAGTCGGCGAGGTAGCGCGCGCAGTTCGGCCCGGCCAGCACGGTGGACAGGTCGATCACGCGCAGGTCGGCGAGCGGGCCGTCGGCCGCGCTCACGGCGACCACTGCTGGAGGCGATCGCAGGCTTCGGCGATGTCGGCGGCGTTGCCGGCGTAGCTGAAGCGGACGAACTCGTGCCCACGCGCGAGGTCGAAGTCGAGGCCGGGCGTGGCGGCGACTCCGAGGTCGTCGAGCCAACGACCGCACAGCGCCATCGAGTCGCCGACGGCGGCCGCGAGCTCGGCAACGTGCGCGTAGACGTAGAACGCTCCGTCGGCTTCGGCGACCTCGGTGATGCCGGCAGCGCGCAGGCCGTCGGTGAGCAGGCTGCGGTTCTCCGCATACCGCCGCACGTGCCCGTCGAGCTCGTCGGTGGCATCGAACGCCGCCAGGCCTGCCACCTGCGACACGTGCGGGGCACAGATGTAGACGTTCTGCTGCAGCCGCTCGACCGCGTCGCGCAGATGGTGGGGCACGACCATCCAGCCGAGACGCCAGCCGGTCATGCTGAAGTACTTGCTGAAGCTGTTGACCAGCACCGCGTCGCGCGTGGCGGCGAGCACGGTGGCTGCTGGCCCCGCGTACGTGATGCCGTGGTAGATCTCGTCGGCGATCAGCTGCACGCCGTGCGCCGCGCACCACGCGGACACCATCGACAGTCGCTCCGCGGAGAGCACGGTGCCGGTGGGATTCGACGGTGAGGCGATGACCAGACCGTCGAGTGGCCCGGCCGCGTCGAGCAGTTCGGCGGTCGGCGCCCACCGGCTCTCGTGACCGACAGGGATCGGCGCCGGTTCGACTCCCAGCGCGAGCAGCGCGTTGCGATAGCAGGGGTAGCCAGGTTCGAGCACACCGACTCGGTCGCCGGCGTCGAACGCCGCCAGGAACGCGAGCGTGAACCCCGCCGACGCTCCGCCCACCACGAGCACGTCGTCGGCCGCGACCGCAAGGCCGTACGTCTCCGCGTAGTGACGGCTGATCCGTCGACGCAGAGCCATCGACCCCGGGGCGTTGGTGTAGCCGAGCGGATCAGCCCGCTCCATCGCCGCGATGACGGCGGCGCGCGCCGTGGCGGGAGCGCCCGTGGCGGGTTGACCCACTTCCAGGTGCAGCACTCGGCGGCCGCCCGCTTCCGCTTCCGCGGCGCGGCGGGCCATCGCCATCGCGTGGAACGGGGGCACATCGGCGGCGCGCAGCGCTTCGCGCAGCCCGGACTGCGACACGGAACGCGGCGACATCGCGCTCAGCCGAGCACGTTGTAGCCGTCGGGCAGCGGCGCACGTCCGGTGAGCGCGAGCACCAGCGGCACGGGCGACGCCAGCTGGACGAGCACCGACAGCACGACCGCGGTG
Source organism: uncultured Bifidobacterium sp. (assembly GCA_964632715.1). Taxonomy (GTDB): domain Bacteria; phylum Actinomycetota; class Acidimicrobiia; order Acidimicrobiales; family Ilumatobacteraceae; genus UBA668. The sequence continues at coordinate 2,962 of CAZWCU010000200.1, forward strand.
GTGTCGACGTGCAGCTCGGTGGGTTGCCCGGTGGCGCGCTGCAGGTCGAGGGTGTGCACGCCCAACTCGACCACGCGTGTGGCGAGGTACTCGATGAGCGTGATCTGCCCGGCAAAGGTGTTGACCGGTTCGTCGTCGGCGGTGGCGGCCACCAGCGCGCGTACCTGCTCGATGGTGGCCTCGGCCTCGCCGACCGGATCGATCAGCTGGCGACCGGCCTGCCGCGCGCGGGCGGCGACGCCCTGATGCACCGTCGGGTCGCTCAGCGCGGCGCCGTAGTACTCGGCGGCATCGCTGAGGATGCGATCCGTGTGCGGCGCAGCGGCGAGGTACCCCTCGATGGTGAGGAACGCGCGCAGCGTGTGCGCGGCCAGCTCGCGAGTGGTCCACTCACCCAGCGCACCTCGGCGGTCCCAGAGTTCGGGCGTGATGGCGCGCAGCGTGCGCAGCAGGGTCTCGGCGCCCTCGTCGAACGCAGCTCTCACCGCAGCGGGATGTTGCAGCATCGGTCCTCCAACGCGCCCAGCGCGTAGCTCTCGTAGTCGATTCCGAAGTCGCGGTACAGATGGCGGCACCGCTCGCTCCAGGAGAGCGCCTCCGGGCTGGAGACGCGGTGCACCACTTGCGTGATACCACCTTCGTACACCCGGTACTCGGCCCACGTGCCCGGAAAGTCCTTCACGCACCCGATCTCGATGCTCGGCACACCGCACGGCATCCGCCGCACTCGATGGCGATGCGTGTGGCCGGCGGTGTAGGCGACGATGCGGGGGCGCCGGGCGATCACCTCGGCGAGGCCGTCGCTGGCATCGGGATGCAGACCGAAGTAGTCGGCACTGCGATGCGCGTCGACACCGCCGGCGATCCACTGCTGGTGGTGTCCCATCACCAGCACGGGGCGATCGGCCTGCGCCGCGTGCGCGTCGAGCCAGTCGAGCTGCTCGGCGGAGATGCTGCCGGTGGTGGCCATCGGGATCACCGTGTCGAGCAGGGCAACCACCACGCCCGGCAGCTCGATCCACTGGTCGCCGGCGTATCCGGTCTGCCCCTGGTAGGCATCGTGGTTGCCGCGCACGACGTGCAGACGTTCGCCGAACGGCGGGCGGTAGCACGCTTCGAACGCAGCCCACTCGTCGGGTTGGCCGTCCTGCGAGAGATCGCCTTTCACCACCACGGCCATCGGGTCGATGGCGGCGATCTCGCTCACGGCCCCGCGGTTCATCGTCTCCGGGTACGGCGCCTCGCCCGGCTCGGGTCGCTGGATCGGCCCCTCCGCATGATCGTCGATGCGGCCGCACTCGATCTCACCGAAGTGCACGTCGTTGACGGTTGCGACGCGGCCCAGCAGCTCGCCGGGCGGTCGCGCCATGGTGGTGATGTCGCGACCCATCAACGTGTAGCGAGTGGCCGGCTGCAGGTGATCGAAGCGAGCGACCGTGATGCCTTCGTGGAGCACGATCAGGTCGTCGGCGACAGTCGTCAGGTCCACGGCCGCCACCGTAGTGCGTCGCACCCGGGCGAACCCGAGGGCGGACGGACTTCCTGCACGCCGGAGGCCCAATGACTCTACTGACCTGACTGAGTGGTGGTACAGTCACTCTGAGTGGGACTACTCGACTCAGCGGGTGCTCTCACCGGACGGGATCCCTGATGGTCGCCACCACATCGCTCGAACTTCGCCGACGGCCCTCGGGTGGCGCCGTGCGAGTGCGCACCGTGGCGGTCGCGGTGGGCGTGATGCTCGTCGCGCTGGCCCTCACCGGTTCGTTCGCTTCTCACAACAGTCGAGCCACTGGGTATGTGGCCACCCTGTCCGCAGCCGCGCTGGTGGTGCTGGTCGTGAGCATCGACCACCCGAGCCATGCGCGCGCGTGGCGGTTGGTGGGCGGCGGGCTCACGCTGTGGGCGTTGGGCGGGCTGCTGGTCACCCTGCAGCTCGACGCCGACGTCACCTCGATCCCCGACCTCACCGTGTCGCTCTGCTACGCACTCGGCTACATCCCCCTGTTGATCGGTGTCGCCGAGTTGGCCGACCCGAACCCGCACACTCGTCGCCTGACGGCCATGGTCGACGGTGCCCTCCTGTTCCTGATGCTGTATGCCGTGCTCTGGCTCCTCGTGGTCGAGCAGGTGATGGTCGACTCGTCACTGCCCCGGCTGGACCGCGCGTTCTCCGTGCTGTACCCGGCTGGCGACCTGGCGCTGCTGATGCTGAGCGTGCGCCTGTTCGGCAACCGGCTGATCCGCCGCCGAGTGAGCGCGCTGATGCTCGCCGGCTTCGTGCTCGCGCTCGTCGCCGACGTTGCGCTCCTGGTCCTGTACCTGCACGACCCGGAAGGGGCGTACCCGCTCACCGACCTCACGTACCTGGTCGGACTCGGCTGCATCGCACTCGCGAGCGTGTGGAGCTTGTTGCCGGTGGAGCCACGACCTCCGACCGGCGCATCGTCGACGCGTCGTCTCGCTCGACTCGTCGCGGTCACCTCGTTGGCGCCGCCACTGGTGCTCGGCTCGATCGTCGTGCTCACCGACCGCCGTCTCGCGGTGGGGCCGATCGCGGTCTGGATCAGCCTCGCGGCGTGCGCCGCGGTGCTGCGCCACGTCGCCGGCGTGCACGAGCTGGAGCAGACCCACGAGCAGGCGCTGTGGCTGGCGTCGCACGACCCCGACACCGACATGCTCTACCGCACCGCGTTCATGCATCAGATCTCCGCCGGCGGCTTTCGCGATCGCAGTGGCACCGTCGTGGTCGTGGAAGCGCTGGGGCTCGACGGTCTGCGGACCACGCACGGCTACGACGCGGTCGACCATGTGGTGACCACCGTCGCCACCCAGCTCCGCAACGCCGTCGGTGACGGACCCATCCTGGGCAGGCTCGCGCACGACCAGTTGGCGGCCTTCATGCGCTCCGCCGATCTCGCTCGCGGCCGGCAGGTCGCCGACGTGCTGCAGCGCTCGCTCCTCGGTGGCACCACGTGGCGCGGCGAGTCGTTGCCGATGCCGGCCGTCGTCGGCGTGGCCCAGGCCGACGGCTCGGTGATCGACGCCCTCGCTGGCCTGCGCCGCGCGATCGATGCGGTTCGAGTGGGCCGCCCACACGGCGCCGGCTTCATCGCCATCGACGCCGACCTCACCGGGTCGATCGACCCACCGCCGGCGGCGCACCCGTCGCACCACCATCCCGACGCGCGACCGTCGCTGCAGCCGCAGTGGCTGGGTGAAGCGCAGACCTTCGAGCCCGAGACCTTCGAACGACAGACCTTCGAACGTCAGGCCTTCGAGCCAGAGACCTTGATCGAGCCTCAGACCTTGATCGAGCCTCAGACCTTGATCGAATAGGTGCCGAAGATCTTGTCGGCGAAGGTCTGCTTCTGCTTGTCCCACAGCGGCCACAGGTAGCCGAGGTAGCACGGCACGCCGTCGATGGCGTGACCGATGAGATAGCGGAAGAACGCCTTGCCGGCGCTGATGTTGCCACCGGTGCTGGAGTCGACGATGCGCACACCGACAGCCTTGTGCCCCCAGGCCTGACCGGTGCGGGCGACCATGCGCGAGTAGATGACGCCCCACGCGATCAGCCCCGCCAGGGCGACTGCGACCACGATGCCCCAGCCGGCGGCGGTGGGCAGCTCGCACAGCGCGGCCTCGCCATCGACGGTGCACGCCGTGATCTCCTTGGGCACCGCGAAGAACGCCGCGAACGCCGGCACCCCGAGGATGGCGGCGACGAGACCGTTGATGAGGTGTCCGCCGACGCGTGTGCCCCAGGGGGCGAACTGCGGGGTGTTCGCGTACTGGTACGGCTGGTATGCGGGAGGCATGTTGGTGGGCGGTGGCGGAGGCATCATGCTCATGGGCCACGACCGTAGCCCGCAGCGCGCGCTGCGGAGCGTTACCGGAACGGGCGGTCGCGGCGCGCGGAGATGGGCTTCGCCCACCACCGTCCGCTGAAACGCCAGGCCGGCACGCGCAACGGGTTGTCGTGCTCGGCAGCGACGACCGGCTTCGGCCACAACGCCTCGACCGCGGCCACGATGGCCACCGCCTCCGCCTCGCTCGGCGCCGGAGAGATCTCAGGAGTCACTGGAAGTCACCCCGGACGCGAGGGTCCGCCGCGGGCGGCGAGGGAAGCGCCAGCGACGAGCCGCAGGAGGCAGCAGCCGAAGCGAAGCGGAGGCCAGTGCCGACCATCAGAGGGGCACGTTGCCGTGTTTGCGACGGGGCAGTTCTTCGCGTTTGGTGCGCAGCATGCGCAGACCGGCGACCACCTTCTGCCGGGTCTCGGCAGGGTCGATGACGTCGTCGATGTAGCCACGCTCAGCCGCGTTGTACGGGTTGGCGTACTTCTCGGTGTACTCGGCGACCAGCTCGGCCCGGCGAGCGACGGGGTCCGCGGCTTGCTGCAGCTCGCGGCGGTAGACGATCTCGACGGCACCCTGCGGGCCCATCACGGCGAGCTCGGCGGTGGGCCACGCGTAGGCGAGGTCGGCACCGATCGACTTCGAGTTCATGACCACGTACGCGCCGCCGTAGGCCTTGCGCGTGATGATCTGGATGCGCGGCACGGTGGACTCGCAGTACGCATAGAGCAGCTTGGCGCCGTGGCGGATGATGCCGCCGTACTCCTGGTCGACGCCGGGCAGGAAGCCGGGCACGTCGACGAAGGTGACGATCGGGATGTTGAA
>CAZWCU010000201.1:0-7607 GCA_964632715.1 uncultured Bifidobacterium sp.
GCCGCCACCAGCGGGGCGCCCGCGCCGGGTCCGCACGGTGCCGGCGTGCTGTTCGTTCACGGGATGATCTTGGAGATCGGGAGCTCGAGGATGCCGGTGGCGCCGGCGTCCTTGAGCTCCGGGATGAGGGTGTTGATCTGCGACTTGGAGACCACCGTCTCCACCGCGAAGCCGCCGTCGCCGGCCAGTTCGTTCACGGTCGGCGACTTCATCGACGGCAGCAGTGCCAGCACTGCCGCGAGCTGATCGCCTGCCACGTTCATCTTCACCAGCACGCGACCACGTGCGTCGAGGGTGCCGTTGAGCAGGGTCATCAGCTGACCCATCGCATGCCGCTTCACCGGGTCGGCGTACGCGGCCTTGTTGGCAACCACCTCGGTGTAGCTCTGCAGTATCTCGCCGATGATGCGCAGGCCGGCGGCGCGCAGGGCGCGCCCGGTCTCGGTGATGTCGACGATGCAGTCGGCGATGTCGGGGATCTTCGCCTCGCTGGCGCCATAGCTGAGGCGGATGTCGGCGTCGATGCCGCGCTCCGCGAAGAAGCGGCGGGTGAGCTCGGGGTACTCGGTGCTCACACGCAGGCCGTGCGGCAGCTCGTCGATGGTGTGCACCGGCGAGTCGCCGGCGACCGCGACGACCACCTTGATGGGCAACGCGGTGGCCTTCGAGTACTTCAGCTCGCCGAGGCTGACGATGTCGCTCTGCGTCTCCTCCACCCAGTCGCGACCGGTGATGCCGATGTCGAACAACCCCTCGGCCACGTAGGTGGGGATCTCCTGGGGCCGCAGGATGCGGACCTCCGCGATGCGCGGGTCGGCGATGGACGCCTTGTAGTCGACCGATGAGGATCGCACGACCGGCAGGTCGGCCGCCTCGAACAGCTCCAGCGTCGCACGTTCGAGGGAACCCTTGGGAAGCACCAGTCGTAGCACGAGGTCCGAGGCTACTGGCCGCCGCTCGAAGCGACCCAGGTCATTGCGTGCTCAGTGGTCCGTCGGGGTGTCGGCCAGCAGCCGCAGCGCGTGCGGCAGCACGTCGAGGATCGCCTGCAACTGCTCGACGCAGCCCTTCGGCGACCCGGGGGTGTTGCAGACGATGGCCTGCCCACGGATGCCGGCGATGCCGCGGGAGAGCCGTCCGAGCGGGCTGACGAGTCGCATCGCTTCCGCGAGGCCGGGCGCTTCGCGTTCGATGACCTGCCGCGTGCCCTCCGGCGTCTGGTCGCGCGGTGCGAACCCGGTACCGCCCGTGCTGACGACCAGTCCGGCGAACCCGTCGGTCATCGTCGAGAGCGCGGCCGCGACGCTGTCGGCACCGTCGGCGACCACTCGCCGATCGACGACCTCGAAGCCGTTCGCCGCCAACACCTCCACCAGCGCTGCCCCACTGGCGTCGACCCGCGTGCCGGCGACGACCCCGTCGGACACCGTGAGAACCTTCGCAGCCTGACCCACGTCGCTCATCGGCCCGACGGTATCGCACCCACCATTGTCATTACTCTGCGCTGATGACGCCCACGGAACCGCTTCGTCAGCCCGGGTACCTGGCCACGCAGCAGTACGCCGACGGACGCAACCTGGGTGCGCGGTCGAACCTGCACGACAGGTTCGGCACGACGGCAGTCCCGTTTCGCGTGTGGGAGGCCGGTCTGATCGAGTGGTCCGTCGGCGCTGCGGTGCTCGAGGTCGGCACCGGACCCGGCCGGTTCTGGACCAACGACGCCGTGCCGAGGTCGATGCACCTCACGGTGACCGATCTCTCCCCCGGCATGGTGCGCCAGGCCACGACAGATCTCGCACCGGCGGCGTACGCCTCGGTGTGCGGAGTCGTGTGCGATGCACAGTCGCTGCCGTTCGACGACGCGAGCTTCGATCTCCTCGTTGCGAACCACATGCTCTACCACGTGCCCGATCCGCCGCGAGCGCTCGCCGAGTTCCGCCGGGTGCTGCGAGCAGACGGCACGGCGCTGATCGCCACCAATGCCCCGGGTCACATGCGGCAGATGAACGAGGTGATCGCCGAGGTCTTCGGGCATGCCCCCTCCGGACTCAACTCGGTGTTCGGCATCGACAACGGAGAACTGATCCTGCGCGATCACTTCGGCGCCATCTCCTGGCACTCGTTCATCAACCCGCTGCTGGTCGACGATGCCGACGACCTCGCGGCGTATGCCGGCTCGCTGCCGCCGGCGTCGACCTCCTCGCCGTCGCAGCGCGCGGACCTGTCGAACGCGTTTCGCGATCGGGTGGTGGCCGAGGGTGGACGGATGCGGATCGACACGCGCACTGGCGCATTCGTCTGCACCGGACGACCGTCGTAGGCGGAGCCGGGCGCGCTCAGCCGGTGCGGCGGTAGCGCAGCATCACCATGCCGTCGGTGCCGGCGTCGTGGGGCAGCACTCGCCAGCCGAGGCCGAACGGTCGCCACTGACCGGGCGGCTCGTCGGGGATGGACTCGAAGCCGGCAGGTACGGGATGTTCGGTGGACTCGGCGGCAAGCAGCGTGCACACGCTGTAGACGAGCGTGCCGCCGGGCTTCACCAGCGGCGCAGTCTCGAGGAGGATGCGCCGCTGCAGCGCGGCCAGTTCGGTGACGTCGGAGGGCTGGATGCGCCAGCGAGCGTCGGCCCGGCGACGCAAGGTGCCGAGCCCGCTGCACGGTGCGTCGATGAGCACGTGGTCGAAGGCGCCACGACGGAACGGTGCGTGCGTGGCATCAGCCACGACCGGGGCAACCGTCGGTGCCGAGACGCGCTGCACGTTGGCCGCGATGAGCCCGACACGTTGCGGTTGCAGGTCGGCGGCCACCACGACCGCGCCGAGCGCGGCCATCGCGGTGGCCTTGCCGCCGGGCGCCGCACACACGTCGAGGACGGTGTCGCCCTCCTGCGCGGGAATCGCTTCTGCCACCCACTGCGAGCCGAGGTCCTGCACGTAGCCGTCGTCGCGTTCGGTGACCGACGGCGCCTCGTTCATCATCGCGAGCGTGGCCATCGCGTCGTCGTGGCCCAGCTCGGCGACCAGGCGATCGACGATCCAGTCCGGGTAGCTGAGGCGCACGGCCTCGCTCGGCCAGGTCATCGGCGTGTTGGCCACTCGCCGCAGCACGGCGTTGACGAACCCGCGGGCACGCTTCGGTGCCAACTCGACGGTCTCGCCCACCGCGGCATGCGCGGGCACGCCGGCGAAGTGGAGCTGGTAGGCGCCGAGGCGGAGCACGGTGCGCACCTCCGGCGACGGGTTGGTGGACACGAAGCGATCGACGAGCGCGTCGCACGCTCGACGCATGCGGGTGGTGCCGTAGACGAGGTCGGTGACGAACTTGCGGTCGCGCTCCTCGAGCTTGCTGCGACCGAGCTCGGCCGACAGCACCAGGTTGGCGTACGCGCCTTCGTGGTCGATGCGTTGCAGGCAGCGGAACGCCACCAGTCGAGCGTTCATTCGAACCGCTCCCGCGCTGCGGGCCGTGCGCCGCGGACGAAGTCGGCGAAGGCCATCGGCGCCTTGCCCTCGGGCTGCACGGTGACGAGATGCAGACCCGGCAGCGGCTGCTGCAGCGAGTTGCCTTCGTCGGTCGATTCGCCGAGAGTCGCGGCGACCACCTTCAGGCGCTTGCCGCGGAACGTGGTCCACGCGCCGCCGAGGCGGACGAGGCGATGCACCTGTTCGGCGGGCTGTGACCAGTCGATGCGCAGTTCCTCCGGCCGGATCTTGGCGGCGTGGACGGGCTCGCCGACCTGCGGAGCGGGCGTGCCCAGCGGCGCGGCGAGCACGGCCACCAGCTGCTCGGTGCCGACATCGACGAGTGTGCGGCGCAGTTCGTCGGCGGTGGTGGTGGCCCCGATGGGCACTCGCACCGTGGAGTAGACGGGTCCGGTGTCGAGGCCCTCCTCGAGCTGCATCAGGCACACGCCGGTCTCGGCGTCGCCGGCCAGCAGCGCGCGCTCGACCGGTGCTGCGCCACGCCAGCGAGGGAGCAGCGAGAAGTGCAGGTTCACCATCGGCACCTCGGCGAGCACGCGCGGCTTGATCAACTGCCCGAACGCCACCACCACGCCGGGCTCGACGCCGGCGGTGAGCACGTCGTCGACCGAGTGGCTGACGGGCAGGCCGAGCTCGATCGCCGCGGCCTTCACCGGGCTAGGACTCAGCTCGCCGCCACGGCCGCGTCGCTTGTCGACGCGAGTGACCACGAGGGCCACCTCGTGCCCGGCCGCCACCAGAGCGCGCCGCGGCGGCACCGACATGGCCGGCGTACCCAGGTACGCCAGCTTCATCACGTCAAGCGCAGTCGGCGACGCCGTGCGGGGGCCGCCGGGGTCTCCTGCAGCTTGCGGTACTCGGCCATCGCCAACTTGCGCTGCTCGGGGGTCATGCGGTCGAACATGAGCACGCCGTTGAGGTGGTCGATCTCGTGCTGGAACATGCGGCCCATCAGCTCGCTCGCCTCGATCTCGATCTCGTTGCCGTCGAGGTCGAGGCCGCGCACCAGGACGTGGTTGGGGCGGATGATGTCGACGTAGAGCTCAGGGATGCTGAGACACCCCTCCGAGTAGACCCACTCGCCGTCGCTCTCCACGACCTGCGGGTTGATGATGGTCTTGGCCTCGTCGTCGATGTCCCACACGACGATCTGCTTCTGCACACCGATCTGCGGCGCGGCCAGCGCGATGCCCGAGTCGCTGTCGTACAGCGTGTCGAACATGTCGTCGACGAGACGCGCAACCTTGCCGTTGATCTCGGTGACCACGCTGGCCTGAGCTTTCAGGACCGGGTCGCCGTAGGTGCGGATCTCGTACGCCATGAGATGCAAGGCTAGCGACCCATGGCCGCGCCCGCTTCGCACTACTTCGACGAGGACCCCACGTCGACCTCGGCGCCACGCGACATCACGCTGCTGCTGCCCGACCTGCAGCTGCAACTCACCACCGATCGCGGGGTGTTCGGGTACGACCGCGTCGATGCCGGTACGAAGCTGCTGCTGTTGAAGGCACCGGCGCCCTCCGCAGAGGGCGACCTGCTCGACCTCGGGCGCGGCACGGGCGCCATCGCGCTCACCATGGCGCGCCGCTCGCCGGGCGCCACGGTGTGGGCCGTCGACGTGAACGAACGGGCCCGTTCACTCTGCCGCGCCAACGCCGAGCGCAACGGGTTGCCCAACGTGCGCGTGTGCGCACCCGACGACGTGCCCGCACCCGTGCTGTTCCACACCATCTGGAGCAACCCCGCCATCCGCATCGGCAAGCCCGCCCTGCACGCGATGCTGCTGCAGTGGCTGGGAAGGTTGCACGCCGACGGCGAGGCGCTGCTCGTGGTGCACAAGCACCTCGGCAGCGACTCGTTGCAGACCTGGCTCACTGCACAGGGCTACCCCACCGCACGCCTCACCTCGTCGGCCGGCTACCGCATCCTGCGCACCACTCACTGACCCAATTCGGCGTTCGGATGTGGTGACACCGCACCTCATCGCCGACTCACTGACGCGGGGGGTCGACCTCCACGCGCAGGCGAGAGCCCCTCGGGCGCGGGGTCTCGGCGAGCGCGCGGCCCAGTTGCTGCCACGTCTCGGCGCGCACCAGCGCACCCTTCGCGGTGGTGGCGAACTCGAGGCCGGTGGCAGTGGCGAACTCGACTGCGTCGGCGCCTTCGACTGCGGCGAGCGCACGGAACGGCGGCAGCTCGAGCAGGCGACGGCGGGCGAGCTCGCCGACGGCCAGCTCACCGGGGTCCGCCCGGAGGATGGCGCGCACGACGTCGTGGCCGGGCACGAAGGTCTGCAGCAGCACGCGCCCTCCGCGTGCGCGCGACCCGACCAGACGACTCGCCCGCACGACCAACGCCATCGCGTGCTCGCCGGCACGGTAGCGAGGCGCGAGCAGCTCGGCATCGAAGTCGAGGAAGGCCACCACGTCGATGCTGCGCACTCGGTGCAGCACGGCCTCCGTGCCCACGTACACGTCGGCGTCGGGCAGGTCGTCCGTGTCGCCGGTGACCGACACCACCGGTCGGTTGGCGGCCGCCTCCAGCTCTTCGCGCAGCCGGGTGACACCGGGTTTCACGTTGGCCATCGCACTGGACCCGCACTGCTGGCACACCACCGGCCGAGTGGTGCCGCACCGCTTGCACTCGAACACGCCGTCGTCGCGTTGACTCACCGCGGCATCGCAGTGAGCGCACCGTTGCAGCGCCCGGCAGGCGCGGCAGGCCAGCAGTCGCGCCCGTCCGACGGTGTTGATGACGCACACCACTCGCCGGCCGGGCGCTCGCAGGTGCGCGATGAGCGCCGAACTGACCAGCGATCGCTTCCAGGGCTCCTCGTCGCTGCGATCCACCACCTCGATGAACGGCCAGCCGGCGACGGTCTCCGACGCGGTGGGACGCTGCACTCGGTCGCCGGCCCAACGCACCGCGGTGGCCGTGGGGCACGGAGAGACGAGCACGCACGCCGCGCCGGCACGCTCAGCGCGCTCGATGGCGACGTCGCGGGCGTGCCATGTGGGCGTGCGCTCCTCCTGCAGCGCGTCGTCGTGCTCGTCGAGCACCACCACGGCATGCAGATCCGGGCACGGTGCCCACACGGCACCGCGGCTGCCCACCACGACGTCGACGCCGGCTGCCGCCTGTGCCCATTCGTCGGGCATCAAGGCGACTCGCAGCCCCGCCTTGCGCAGCCGACTGGCGATCGCTCGCGCTGCGGCCGGTGTGGGGTGCACCACCAGCGCAGGGCCACAGCGGGCGATCTCGACCAGCATCGGTAGCGGGTCGGTGAGCGGCGTGATGCGCCGCACGCCGCTCGGCACCGGCTGCACACCCGAGACGGTGCGGCGAGCAGGCGGGAGCGCGGCGACCATGGTCGGCGGGTCGGCCGCGACGAGGAACGGTCGCAGCCGCGGAGCTCCCCATCGCACCGCGGCCCACCGCGCGAGGTCGACGACGTCGGCGGCAGGACCGACCGACGACCACTTGGCGAGCGGAACCAGCTTCTCGATCGGCAGCGCCGGGTCCGGTGCGCCGAGCGCCACCACCCAGCCACCGACACGACGGCCGTGCAGCGGCACGCGCACCAACGACCCCACCGCCACGCGATCGCGCAGCGAGTCGGGGACGAGGTAGTCGAACTGCTTGTCGAGCCCGGTGACGTTCGGGACGACCCGAGCCACCGTGTGGTTCACCTGGCGTCGCTCAGGCGCCGACGGCGCTCATGAAGTCGTCGAGGCGGCTGACCTGTTCCCACGTGAAGTCGGGAAGGTCGCGGCCGAAGTGCCCGTACGCGGCGGTCTTGCGGTAGATCGGTCGCTTCAGGTCGAGGTCGCGCACGATGGCACCGGGACGGAGGTCGAAGATGTCGCGCACGGCCTGGACGATCTTGGCGTTCTCCACCTGCTCGGTGCCGAAGGTCTCGACCAGGATGCTGACCGGGTGCGCCATGCCGATGGCGTAGGCCACCTGCACTTCGCAGCGGGTGGCAGCGCCGGAGGCCACGACGTGCTTGGCGACCCAGCGTGCCGCATAGGCGGCCGAACGGTCGACCTTGCTCGGGTCCTTGCCGCTGAACGCGCCGCCACCGTGGCGGCCCATGCCGCCGTAGGTGTCGACGATGATCTTGCG
>CAZWCU010000202.1:0-7592 GCA_964632715.1 uncultured Bifidobacterium sp.
TAGTAGTTGGGCTTGATGCGCGCGATTGCGCCGAACGCCGTCTTGCGTCCCTTCCACAGCAGCGCCCGCTCGGCTTCGTCCTGCGCGATGCGCACGGTGCCGGCGCCGTGTGCGGTGCCGATCTCGACGATGCGGGCCACATCGGCTTCGAGGCCGTGGGGCAGGCCGGCCACCTCCACCAACAGCACGGCTGCGGCCTCCGTGGGCAGGCCGGCGTGGATGTAGGCCTCGACCGCCTGCACGCACAGCTGGTCCATCATCTCCAACGCGGCAGGCACCATCCCGGCGGCGATGATGGCGCTGACCGTCTGTGCGCCGGCGTCGACGGTGGCGAAGTCCATCAGCATGGTGCGCACGGCAGGAGCGTTCTGGGTGAGGCGCACGCACACCTTCGTCGCGATGCCGAACATGCCCTCGCTGCCCACGAACGCACCGCGCAGATCGAGCCCGTGCGGTTCCGGCTCGGTGCTGCCCAACTGCACCAGCGAGCCGTCGCTGAGCACCACTTCCAACCCGAGGATGTGTGCGGCGGTGACGCCGTCGCTGAGGCAGTGCGGTCCGCCGGAGTTGTTGGCGACGTTGCCACCGATGCTGCAGCTCTGCTGGCTGCTCGGGTCCGGCGCGAAGTGGAGGCCGAGGTGGGCGACCTGCCGGGTGAGGTCGAGGTTGAGCACACCCGGTTCCACCCACGCCAGCCGGTTCACCGGGTCGACCGACAGCACGCGGTCCATCTTGGTGAGCGCGATGACCAGCGCGTGATCCAGCGGGGTGGCGCCGCCGGCAAGGCCGGTGCCCGAGCCGCGGGCGACGAAGGGCACGCCGTGGCGAGCTGCGGCGCGCACGCACGCCTGCACCTCCGCGGTGCTGGTCGGGAAGCACACGATGCCCGCGGCACCGGAGATGTTCGACGCGTCGCGTTCGTAGAGCCCGAGCTCGGTAGCGCCGGTGCGCACGTGGTTCGCGGGTAGCACCGCGCGCAGGTCGGCGGCGAGCGCCTCGAGGGGCGAGGCCGCGTGTGCGCCGCGGCTCATGCCTGCCGGCGTCGGTGACCGGGTGCGTCGTTGCGGTCGCGCACCTGCTTGAGCACGATCACCTTGCCCGGCTCCACCGGCATGCCGTCGACCAGCACCGTGTCGCCTTCGTCGAGATCGTCGGCCAGGGTGTTGGCACGGCCGTCGCGTCGTGCGCGCAGTTCGGCTTCCTTCGCCCGCATCGCTCGCTTGCCGTCGTCGTACGCCTCGCGCACGCGACCGCTGACCTTCTTGGCCACGTTCGAGGGTGCCATCTCGTGCGCCGCGGCCTTCACCTTCTTCTTGGCGACGCTCGCGCCCGCGATGCCGGCTGCGGCACCACCCACGAACCAGGTGAGTCGCTTCATCATGCGACGTTCCTCTCCCGGCGGCGGAGGCGACGGACGGCTCGTTTGGTGCCGGTGCCGAGAGCGACCGTCTTGATGACGGGCGCCGACAGCGCGGCGCGGGCCACGCGGCTGCCACCGGCGACGGCGCCGCTGATGGCTTCGGCGGAACCGAGCACGCGGTCGAAGCGGTCGAGGTCGTCGCGTGCCTCCTCGATGGCGGCACGAGCATGAGCGGTGGACGAGTTGAGCTCGGCGAGCAGCGGGCGGGTCTCGGAACGGAGCGATTCGACCTCGCCGCGCAGGGCCTTCAGCGAGTCGAGCACCCGCATCAGCACGACCACGAGGGCGGCGAAGCCGATGCAGCAGAGCACGGCGGCGAGGAGGACTGCGAGTTCACCTGCGGTCATTGCTGTCGCTTCTCCATACGTTCGGCCACTCGGGCTTCGGCACCGTGGTGCGTGGGCTCGTAGTAGCGCTTGTCGGCTTGCTCAGTGGGCAGGTACTGCTGCTCCACGTACCCGTCTGGGTGATCATGAGGGTAGTCGTAGCCGACTCCGTGACCGAGGCTCTTCGCCCCCTGGTAGTGCGCGTCACGCAGGTGAGCAGGCACTTCGCCGACCGCCCCGGCCTGCACGTCGGCGCGGGCGTTCCAGATGGCCAGCGCGGCACGGTTGCTCTTCGGCGCGGTGGCCAGGTGGATGGCCGCCTGGCTCAAGTTCAGCTGCGCCTCCGGCAGCCCGACGTGCTCGAGCGCGTGTGCGGTGGCCACGGCCACCTGCAGGCTGGTGGGGTCGGCGAGGCCGACGTCTTCGCTGGCGAAGATGATCATCCGGCGCGCGATGAAGCGGGCATCCTCGCCGGCCTCCAGCATGCGGGCCAGGTAGTAGACCGCCGCCTGGGGGTCGCTGCCACGCAGGCTCTTGATGAACGCACTCACCACGTCGTAGTGGTCGTCGCGGCCGTAGCGCAGGGCACTGGTGCCGAGCGCCTGTTCCACGTGCTCCAGGGTCACCTCGCCCGGGTGCGCGAGGGCAACTGCCACTTCGAGCGCGGTGAGCACCTGACGGCCGTCGCCACCGGCCCGATCGGCCAGGTAGGTGATGGCCTCGGGGGCGGCGGTACGGCCTTCGGCGGCGAGCCCGCGGTGGATGAGCGTCTCGATGTCGTCGTAGCCGAGCGGGTCGAGCCGGAAGAGCGTGCTGCGGCTGCGCAGCGGCGGGTTCACCTCGAAGAACGGGTTCTCGGTGGTGGCGCCGATGAGCGTCAGCGTGCCGTCCTCCACCGCCGGCAGCAGTGCGTCCTGCTGCGACTTGCTGAACCGGTGGATCTCGTCGAGGAACAGGATGGTGCCGCGCCCGTGCTCGCCCAGGCGTTGCCGGGCGCGTTCGATGACCTCGCGCACGTCCTTCACCCCCGCCGTGACGGCGCTGAGCTGCTCGAACGCCCGCTTGGTGGAGCCGGCGACGGCCAGTGCGAGCGTGGTCTTGCCGGTGCCGGGCGGCCCCCAGAAGATGGCGCTGGTCAGGCGGTCCTGCTCGACGAGGCGGCGCAGCGGCTTGTTCGGGCCGACGAGATGTGTCTGGCCGACCACGTCGTCGAGGGTGCGCGGCCGCAGGCGCGCGGCGAGCGGCGCCTGTTGACGGAGGCGATCCTCGGCGGCGGCGCTGAACAGGTCGGACACGCCGTCGACCGTAGCGGAGCCCAGGCCGTCGAGGGGGTACGCCTCAGCCGGCAGTGCGGTTCAGAGCGTGCTCAGCACGCGTTCGTACGGCGGCCGACGCCATTCGGCCACGTGCTCGATCAGCCAGCGCGGCTCCACCCATCGCCACGCCACGAACTCGGAGCCGTCCGGTGTGGGCTCCACGTCGGCGGTGAGTGCGTCGAAGAGGAACCAGCGTTGCACCTGGCCGATCCGGTTGTGGGTGCCACCCTGCTCGTGCTGCACGTCGGACGGCCACTCGTAGGCCAGCCACTCGGGGAACTCGGCGCGCACCTCCACGTGGTCGGCGTGCAGCCCGGTCTCCTCCTCGAGTTCGCGCCAGGCACCCTCGATCGGGCTCTCCCCCGCCTTCAGCCCGCCCTGGGGCAGCTGCCAGCTCCCCGGGTTGTCGGACCGCTCGAACGCCAGCACCTTCGACTGGTCGGGGTCGCGCACCACGATCACCACGCCCGCTCGGAAGTGCTGACTCGCCATCTCGCCACCGTACCCCCCGCCCCACCCCCACCCGCGTCTGCGCACTCCCGCTCGCTCGGCGGGCGAAAGTGCTCAGACGCCGAGGTTCCCCAGCCGCGTCTGCGCACTCCGGCTCGCCCTGCGGGCGAAAGTGCTCAGACGCCGAGGTTCCCCAGCCGCGTGTGTGAGCTGCGGCTCGCCCTGCGGGCGAAAGTGCTCAGACGCCGGGGTCGCCCTGCCGCGTCTGCGCACTTCGGCTCGCCCTGCGGACGAGAGTGCTCGAACGCCGGGGTCGTCCTGCCGCGTGTGTGCACTTCGGCTCGCCCTGCGGGCGAAAGTGCTCAGACGCGATCGAGGAATCGGCGGAGGGTGGTCTCGATGTACTCATCGGTCATCCGCCACGTGAGCTCGATGGGCCTCCACCCGTCGAGCACGAGCTCATTCTGACGAGTGGCGTCGTTGTCGAGATCGGACGACAGTTGGTGCCACCCGAACCCGTTGCCCTCGAGGTAGAGCTTCCTGTCGGGCCAGGCGAAGTCGATCCTGTAGCGGGCTGCGCCGTAGCTGACACGGTGCTGCTGCGCGGGCGCTGGCAGCTTCGCTCGAATGATGATCCGCGCGAGGCGGCTCTCCAGCTCGCTCTCGCCCGGGTCGTAGCCGGGGATGCGGTCGCGCAGCACTTGCTGCAGCGTCCGGACGGACCGACCCGGGGCCGTTCGTGTCCTGCTCACCCGGCCGCGCAGGTCCTCCAGTCGCAGGAGCTTCTGGCGCAGGAAGTGGTCGACCAGCTTGCCGAGCTCTGCAACGGTGAGCCGCCCGCTCAGGTCGATCACCGTGCGCAACGGCGACGTGCAGCCGATGCCACTTCGACTGGTGACATCGCCGTCCTCGAGCGTTGCGCTTCGATGAGCTCGGACTCCGGGAATGCGAACGACCCGATGCGGCGGAGCGACGACGTCGATGAGATCGTCGGCGGGGCATGGAGCACCGAGCAGCCACGCAGCGGCCTCGTGCGACAGGACCACGTCGGCGGGGGTGGACAGCGCCACTGCGCGCAAGGCCTGGCGGCGGGTGGCCGGCGCGCCGCCGATCGCACTGACGCCGCGCCGAAGGCCTCGAGCGCGCCCGCTCGCTCGCCGCCGGCTGATCTGCTGTCGGCTGAGACCGGCGTCCCGGGCGACGTCGTGAGTGAAGAGTCCGTCGTGACGCTCGGCCCACTCCTCGGGAGTCGGCTGCGCATCGTGGTGTTCTGGTCGCATCTCGCGCCCCTTCCGTCGCGTCCGTACAGTTCTGCTCGCGGACCGAGCGGAAGTGCCCAGACGGTGGAATGGTGGGGGAAGCGCCGGGCCGCAGGGCGGCCGAGGTGGGCGGGTGCTACGCCTTGGGGGGAAGGACGCGGATGCCGAGCTCGTCGAGCTGCTTCTGCACGACGGGCGTGGGTGCGTTGGTCATCGGGTCCATGCCGCTCTGCGTCTTGGGGAACGCGATGATCTCGCGGATGTTCTACTCGCCGGCGAGCACGGCCACCAGCCGGTCGATGCCGAACGCGAAACCGCCGTGCGGCGGGGCGCCGTATCGGAACGGGTTGAGGAAGAAGCCGAACTTCTTCTGCGCCTCCTCGTCGCTGATGCCGAGGATGGTGAAGATGCGTGCCTGCAGCTCGTGCTCGTGGATACGGATGGACCCGGAGCCGAGCTCCCACCCGTTGAGCACCAGGTCGTAGGCCTGGCTGCGCACGTTCATCGGGTCCGTCTCGAGCAGGTGCACGTCGTCGGGATGCGGCCGGGTGAACGGGTGGTGCGCCGGGATGGGGTGGCCGCTGACCGCGTCGACACCCACGAACATCGGGAAGTCGACCACCCACAGGTAGCGGTACGGGCCCTCGTACACCGGCGGGCGGCCGATGTCGTTGCGCAGGGTGCCGAGCACCTCGCAGGTGGTGTCCCACTGATCGGCGACGATCAGCAGCAGGTCGCCCGGCTGTGCCGAGAGGGCGCTCTTCAGCGCCGCCTGCTCGGCCTCACCGAGGAACTTGGCGACGGGTGATTCGAGGGTCCCGTCGGCGGCGACCTTCAGCCACACCAGGCCCTTGGCGCCCATCTGCTTGGCCCGGTCGGTCATGCCGTCGAGCTTGTTGCGGCCGTAGTCGTCGGCCTTGCCGGCGGCGTTGATGCCCTTGATGGTGGGGGCACCGGCGAACGCCTTGAACTCGGTGGCGGCGAACACGTCGGTGAGGTCGGTGAGCTCCATGCCGAAGCGCAGGTCGGGCTTGTCGCTGCCGAAGCGGTTCATCGCCTCGTGCCACGTGATCTTGATGATCTCGCCCGGGTCCTGGCCCGCTGCCTTGGCGGCCGCGACCACGCACGCGCCGATCGCCTCGTGCACGTCGAGTTGGTCGACGAAGCTCATCTCGGCGTCGAGCTGCATGAACTCGTACTGGCGGTCGGCCCGCAGGTCTTCGTCGCGCAGGCAGCGGGCGATCTGGTAGTAGCGGTCGATGCCGGCCACCATCAGCAGCTGCTTGAACAGCTGCGGGCTCTGCGGCAGCGCGTAGAACGAGCCCGGCTGCTGACGGCTGGGCACGATGAACTCGCGCGCACCCTCGGGCGTGCTGGGCACGAGCATGGGGGTCTCGACCTCGACGAAGCCCTGATCCTCCATCGAGGTGCGGATGGCGCTGTTGATGGCGGCGCGCAGGCGCAGGTTGCGTTGCATGCGCTCGCGGCGGATGTCGATGAAGCGGTACTGCAAGCGGGTGTTCTCGGCCACCTGATCGGCGCGCTCGCTGACCGGGAACGGCGGCGCCTCGGCGACGTTGAGGATGTCGACGGTGCAGTCCTGCAGTTCGATGCCGCCGGTGGCGAGCTTCTCGTTGAGGTTCTCGGCCGGACGCGCGGCGACCGTGCCGGTGACCCGCACCACGTACTCGGAGCGCACGTCGACGGTGTTGTCGACGACGGCCTGCGTGACGCCGGTGTGGTCGCGCACGTCGATGAAGGCGAGCTTCTCGCCGTGCTCGCGGCGGGTGGCGACCCACCCGGTGAGCGTGACCTGCTGCCCGATGTGCTCGGGGCGCAGCTCGCCGCACTGATGGGTACGCATGGACGTGGAGGTCATGACATTGCTTTCTGCAGGTATTCGAGGAGATCTGTTCGGAGGATGGTGGTCTGGCCGGCCTGAGTGGAGTCGTGTGCGTCGCCGGTGCGCATCGGGCGGACGACCACTTCGCCGGCCTCGAGCTCGTTGCTGCCGACGATGACGGCCCACGCTGCACCGCTGCGGTCGGCCACCTTCATCTGGCTCTTCATGCTGCGGTTCTCGAAGGCGCGATCGGCGCGGATGCCGGCGGCGCGCAGCTGGTCGGTGATCTGCAGCGCCTGCAGGCCGCCGGTGGTGTCCACCACGAACACGTCGACGTCGTTGACCGGCGGCGGGAACACGCCTTCGTCGTCGCAGGCGATGAGCGTGCGGTCGAGACCGAGCGCGAAGCCGACACCGGGTGTGGACGGGCCGCCGAGCGACTCGACCAGGCCGTCGTAGCGACCGCCACCGCCGAGTGCGTTCTGTGCCGACTCGAGCGTGCCACCGGTGTACTCGAAGGTGGTGTGGCGGTAGTAGTCGAGCCCGCGCACCAGCTTCGGGTCGATCGTGAACGGGATGCCCAGCGCATCGAGGCCGGCCTGCACCGCGTCGAAGTGTGCCGCGGCGAGGGGGCTGTAGAACTCGGCGATGCGTGGCGCCGCGGCGATGAGTGGCGCATCTTCGGGGCGCTTCGAGTCCAGCACGCGCAGCGGGTTCTTCTGCAGCGTGACCTTGCTGGCCTCGCTGAGCGACGACAGGTTGGCCTCGAAGTACGCCTGCAGCGCGTCGACGTAGCGCGCCCGGTCGGCCGGCTCGCCGAGCGAGTTGAGCAGCAGCGTGACCTGGCTGAGCCCGAGCGCGCGGAAGAACTGCCACCCGAGCGCCATGATCTCGACGTCGAGGTACGGGTCGTCGGCGCCGAGCACCTCGATGCCCACCTGGTCGAACTGGCGGTAGCGCCCGCGCTGCGGCTTCTCG
>CAZWCU010000203.1:0-7573 GCA_964632715.1 uncultured Bifidobacterium sp.
AGTTCGACTGGCGCAAGGGCTTCAAGTTCTCCACCTACGCCACGTGGTGGATCCGTCAGGCCATCACGCGCGGCATCGCCAACACCGGTCGCACCATTCGTCTGCCAGTGCACGCGGGCGACACGCTCGCTCGCCTGCAGAAGGCGCGCAGCCGGCTCGAGCTGAAGCTGGGCCGCCCCGCCACGCTCAGCGAGCTGGCCAAGGAAGTCGAGATGCCGGAGGACAAGGTCACCGAGGCATTGCGCTTCGCGGCCGAGCCGCTGTCGCTCAGCGAACCGCTGCGCGAAGACGGCGACGCCGAGCTCGGCGACGTGGTCGAAGATCGTTCGGCCGAGTCGCCGTTCGAGGTGGCCGCCACCGCGCTGCTGCCGGAGGAGATCGCCCGCCTGCTGGCACCGCTCGACGAGCGCGAACGCGAGATCCTCAAGCTGCGCTTCGGGCTCGACCGCGGCGAGCCGCGCACCTTGGAAGAGGTGGGCGAGCACTTCAACCTCACCCGTGAGCGCATTCGTCAGATCGAAGCGCGTGCGATGAGCAAGCTGCGCCACCCGTCGTCCGACACCGGCGCCCGCGACCTGCTTGCAGTCTGAGTCCACCGGCGCCTGGCGCGTCGTTCGGAAGTGGCTGCCGCACCGAGACGGCATCGGCGTGCGAGCACGCTTCCGACGAAAGCGCAAGAAGGACTCGAAGGAACGCGACCGCTGGTTCGACTCACTCGACGTGCTCGACGGGTGTGGCAGCGGCTTCGACGAGGTCGCCGTCGTGATCGGCATCGTCGTGGCCGTGCTGGTGCTGTTCTTCGTGTTCCCGCCACTGGTGCTGATCGGCATCGACCTGGTGTGGGTGGCGATCGTCTTCGCCGGCGGACTCATCGGGCGAGTGGCGTTGGGCCGACCGTGGAGCGTGGTCGCCACGTCGTCCACCGGCGAGCGACGTGAGTGGAAGGTGCGCGGCTTCCGCGGCGCCGGCCAGCTCCGCGACGCACTGCAGGCGGAGTTCGATGCCGGGCTCGACCCGCGACCTGAGCTCACCACTCGCTGATCCGTCCCGGCTGACGAATTCCGCCTGCCGGACCGGTCGTCGCCTGACACGATTGGGTGATGGTCGAGATCCGCACCGCCGTGCCCACCGACGCCGACGCCATCGCGGCCGCCCACATCGAGGGCTGGCGAGTCGGCTATCGCCACCTGCTTCCCGACGAGTACCTCGACGCGCCATCATTCGCGCAGCAGCGGCGCGACCGGTGGCGGCTGTGGACGTGGGCCGACGGCCTGCCCGGCTCGGAGATGTACGTGCCGGTGCTCGATGACGCCGTCGTCGGGTTCGGCCACTGCGGAGCCGAGCGCGTGCAGCCGCTGTGCGACCAGAGCGGCAAGGGCGACGCCGTCGAGACGAGTCACGAACGCGGCGAGGTCTACGGCTTCTACCTGCACCCGTCGGCGTGGGGGTCGGGTGCCGCGCTGCCGCTCATCCAGCGCTGCCACTCGCACCTGCGCGATGCCGGCTTCGACGAGGCCGTGCTGTGGGTGTTGCGCGACAACCCGCGGGCCCGCGCGTTCTACGAGAAGGCCGGCTGGCGAGCGACCGGTCGCGAGATGATGTTCGAAGGGCCGCAGAGCATCGACGCACCGACGATCTCGCTGCCCGAAATCGAGTACCGGATCCAATTCGTCTGATTTCTCAAGTTTCGTCAAGACCGTGACGATGTAGCAGTACCTATGGAGCTGATCGATCTGGTCCCGAGTTCGCTGTCGTTCCGTGTGATCACCACGGTCGACGTGGAAGACGAGTCGGAGATCCCTGTCGGGTTCACCGGTCGCGTGCGCAGGCACTCCAACGGTTCGATCAGCTACGTCGGCTGGTACCGCGAGGGCCAGCTGCACAACCCTGGCCGGCACCACCCCGCGTACCGCCGCTTCCGTCCCGACGGCAAGCTGAAGTACGAGCTGTTCTACACGCACGGACTTCTGCACGACCCTGGCGCCAACACGCCTGCGGCTCGCGGCTACTTCGCCGACGGCAAGGTGCACTACGAAGAGCGCTACTGGGCGGGCAAGCGTCAGGACGGTCGCGACGGCAGCCCCGCGATCCGCAAGTGGCGCAACGACGGGTCAGTGCGCCACGAGCTGCGATACCACGACGGCCGCCGCCTCGGGAACCCCATCCAGCGCTGACGAGTCGGGCGCACCGAGTGCGTTCGCTACTGGATGCCCATCGCCACGCGGTAGCGGTCCTCCGGTGAGATGAGGTGATCGAGATCCTCGGCGTCGTCGCCGATGTCGATCTCGACCCAGTTCACCTCGCCGGTGAACTCGTTGTCGGACGGGTAGTCGTCGGTGACGGGTGAGCCGGACTCGTAGCCCACGTCGCAGGTCTCGTCGCCGGAGAACACGAACGGTTCGGTCTGCTCCACACGACCCGCACCCACTTGCTGACCGTCGACGAACAACGACACCGTGCCACCCTTCGCGATGCCACCGCCGTCGTACGCGAACTCCATCCGCACCTGATGCGTCCCGCTCGGGATTGGCGCGTCGCCCTCGATCACGAAGCGCTCGAGACCGAAGAAGTTGTAGCAGTACTTCGGTCGCCCGTCCTTCGCGTAGAGGCTCCAGCCGCCGATCATGCCGCCCATCGCGACGATGACTCCGTTGGCGCCACCATCGGGAACCACCACCTCGGCGGTGATCGCGTGCGACTTGTTCTTGAAGTTGAGGATCGATGCCTCGGTGAGTCGGCCCATGCCACCGAACAGCAGTTGGCGGTTGCCCTTCACGGTCTGCGGGCGACCGGCGATGTCGGCGTTGGCCCGCTCGGCGAACCGATCGTCGAGCGGCAGCACGTTGTACTTGACCGCCTCGATCAGCCACAGCCGCTGGAGGGTGCGCAGCTTCTCGGGGTGCTCGGCAGCGAGGTCGTTCGCCTGCGTCCAGTCGGTGGTGGTGTCGTACAGCTCCCACACGTCGTCGTCGAACGCCGCGAGCGAGACGACGCCGGTCTCCCACGGGGTGCGGTGCTTGGTGACGGCGGTCCAGCCCTTGTGGAAGATGCCGCGGTTGCCCATCATCTCGAAGTACTGCGTCTCGTGCCGTTCGGCCGCGTCGGCGTGGTCGAACGAGTACGCCATGCTCACGCCTTCGATCGGCCGCTGCTGCACGCCGTTCACGAACACCGGCTCGGGCAACCCGGCCACCTCGAGCAGCGTCGGTGCGATGTCGATGACGTGGTGGAACTGGCTGCGGATCTCGCCCTTGGCGGCGATGCCGGCCGGCCAGTGGACGATGGTGCCGTTGCGGGTGCCACCGAAGTGCGACGCCACCTGCTTGGTCCACTGGAACGGCGTGTTCATCGCGTGCGCCCAACCCACCGCGTAGTGGTTGTAGGCCTCGACGCCGCCGAACTTGTCGATGCGCTCCGCCAGGAACTCCGGCGTCTCGAGGTGACCGAACCACTGCGGGGTGATCATCTCGTTGAACGTTCCCTGCAGCGACCCCTCCGCGGAGGCGCCGTTGTCGCCGATGATCACGTACACCAACGTGTCGTCGAGGATCTGAAGGTCGCTGAGGGCGTCGATCAACCGACCGACGTGATGGTCGGTGTGTTCGAGGAAGCCTGCGTACACCTCCATCTGTCGCGCGAGGACCGCTCGCATCTCCGGCGCCGTGTCGTCCCACGCCGGGATCTCCGGGTGGCGCGCGGTCAACACGCTGTCCTGCGGGATCACGCCGAGTGCCTTCTGGCGAGCGAACGTCTCTTCGCGCAGGTGGTCCCAACCGTGGTCGAACTGCCCCTTGTACCGATCCGACCACTCGTCGGGTACGTGGTGCGGCGCGTGCGTGGCACCCGGTGCGTAGTAGGTGAAGAACGGCTTGTCGGGCATCAGCGCCTTCTGCTGCCGGATCCACTTGATGGTCTTGGTCGTCATGTCGTCGGTGAAGTGGTAGCCCTCCTCGGGCGTCTTGTCGGGCTCGACCGGAGTGAGGCCTTCGTAGATCGCCGGGTAGTACTGGCTGGTCTCGCCGGCGATGAAGCCGTAGAAGTACTCGAAGCCGCCGCCGCCCGCGGGCCATGCGTCGAACGGGCCCATCGGACTGTTCTGCCACACCGGCACTTCGTGGCACTTCCCGAACTGCGCGGTGGAATAGCCGTTGAGCTTCAGCGTGCGCGCGATGGGAGAGATCGAGTTCGACATGAACGAGCACTGGCCGGGCGCCGAAGTGGCCATCTCGGTGATCGCCCCCATGCCGGCCGAGTGGTGATTGCGTCCGGTGAGCATCGCCTGCCGCGACGGGGAGCACAGGGCGGTCGTGTGGAAGCGGTTGTACTTCAGCCCGTTCGCGGCCAGCTTCTCGAAGTTGGGAGTGCGGCAGGGACCGCCGAACGCGCTCGAGGCGCCGAACCCGACGTCGTCGAGCAGCACGATCAAGATGTTGGGTGCACCCTTCGGCGGGCGCAGGTCGCGGATGGGCGGGAACCTGGTGTCGGGGTCGCGCGCGTCGTACGTCGTCAGTCCCACGTACGGCTGGTCCGGGATGGGGAGCGTCGTCCTCGAGATCGAGTCGTGCGGAGTCATCCTCGAAGGGTCGCACGCACCCTCGCTCACGGCATCGCCCGCGATGGGTGATGCCGAAGGTCAGCGCGGCGGGCTCGGAGGCTGCTCCGACGCGGCCGCTTCACGCCGGTGGCGGAAGACCGCGAAGGCGTCGGTGGACCACCACGCCCACGCGACGAGCACGGGTTGGAAGAACAGGCGGTTGCGGCGAGCACTGTTCGAGTTCAGGCCGAATGCGTCGTCGCCGTCGATGAACTGACTGATGTTGCCCGGGAACACGGCGATGAAGAACAGTCCTGCCGCAAGACCGAGCAGGGCCCGGTGTCGGCGGACGACGATCAACGCGGCGCCGAGCGCAATTTCGACGATGCCGGAGAGGATGACCACCACGTTCTTGTCGACGCCGACCCAGTCGGGCACCTGCGCCTGGAAGCTCTCGCGGTCGAACGTGAGGTGGGCGATCCCGGCGACGACGAGCGCGCCACCGAGCACGATCCGCGCAACGGAGCGGAGGCCTGATGATCGAGCGATGGTGATGGTCTACTCGATCAGGGCCGTCAGCCGACCAAGTCGGCGTAGATCATCCATCGAAATCTGGTGCCCTCACACGTCTGGAGCACGAGGCGCGGCGCGAGGTTGCCACCCAGGTCGTCGCGGATGATCGACTGCCAGGTCGCCAGTGACGTCGCATTGCCCTTGGCGTCGACGACCTGGTCGTTGCGCACCTCCACGTAGGAGCGGCTGACCACGCGATAGGTCGCGGTCACCCCGCCGTCCGTGACCGTGACGAGCGCACCGTTGGCGAGACCCGGGACATCGGCGAAGGCTGCGCCGTTCGACGCGCGGTGCGCGGCGAGCCAGAGGGTTCCCGGTGCGCCCGGTTCGGTTGCGAGCACCGCGTTCGACCCGGCAGCGGTGACCAGCGTGACGAACCCGGCGTCGATCTGCGACTGGCCGCCGGCGTACACCGGGCACTGGTAGGAGATGTCGGGAATCGAGACGGTCATCACCGCGCCGGACGCATCGGTGGTGCAGCCCGAACGGTTCGTGACGACGGTCGCCGTGGGAGCAACGGGTGCGAGCACGCGCACCGCGGGCGCGAGGCCGATGGTGTCGGCCGCGCCAGTGCTCTCGACGATCGTCGTCGCGGGCATCAGGCCGCCGGCGTCGACGTTGCCGACGGCCACGAGACCGACCACGATCGCTCCCGCTGCGAACAGCGAGCCGATCGCGATCCGTTGCGCTGCGCTGGCGCCCATCAGTGACGCCAGACGATCCAGCACCTCTTCGCCGTCCAGGCTCAGGTGTGCGGCAAGGCGCTCGATGTCGTCGCGTCGCAGGGCAACCGCGGGTGCCTTCTTCTGGTCTCGCAACGCACGGATCAGTCGGAGGTACGCGGTGAGCACCGCCGTCGGGTCGTCGCGTTCGACGGACACGTGCAGGCCGCCGATCGCCATGACGCGATCCTCGATCGCCAACGACACACGAGCCGGGAGGATCGCTCCCAGGTCGGCGCCGTACAGACGGCAGGCGATCTCGATCATCGATTCGTCGAGTACGACCGATCCTCGCTCGAGCCGGCGCAGCCAGGTGGGGGCAACGTCGCCCTCGGTCGCTGCGACCAGATCACGGATCGACCTGCCGTCGCGTCGACGGCTGGCCTGCAACACGCAACCGAGACGGGCTGCGAACGCCGGCGAGGTGAGGTCGCACTCCCCTCCACGTCCGGCTGGACGGGCTGCATGCCGACGATGACGCCGGTTGCCCGTGGTGCTGCGGCTCACACCGGGCGGCGACGACGGACGACGAGCAGGGCGATGACGCCGACTGCGAGCAGAGTGCCGCCAGCGACCGAGGTCGACGTGGCGGTCGAGCCGGTCGACGGCAGGGTGCCGTTGCTGGACGAGCGAGGTGACGTCCCGCCAGTGCGGGGCAGGGTGATGTCGACGGGGGTGAACTGCGAGGTGGTCGTCGCTCCGCCGAGGGCGACCGTGGTGGTCGTGCTGGGCAGCTCGGTCGACGGCACACAGCTCGGTGCGGTGAACACGTTGTTGTCGAGTGTGACGGCGCCGTTGCGTGCCAGCGCACGGCCCTGGACGACGGCGCTGCTCTGGACGGTGACGGAGGTCAGCGCCAGGATGTTGCCGATGAACGACGAGCCACTGCCGAGCGTGGCCGAGCTACCGACCTGCCAGAACACGTTGCACTCCGACGCCCCGTTGATGACGCGGATCGAGCTGCCGGAACCGGTGATCAGGGTCGAGTCGGTCTGGAAGATGAAGACGGCGTTGGGGTTGCCCTGACCGTCGAGCACGAGCTCTCCCGACAGCCCGAGCGGTGCCTTGGAGGCAGCCGAGTAGACGCCCGGAGCCAGCGTGAGTCCGACGAGGTCAGCGTTGGTGTTGGGGAACTCGGTGGGGCGGCCGGCCGCATTCACGTAGGCCGTGGTGAGGTCGCTCTGTGCCTGACCGGTGACGGAGTCAGCGCCCTGGATGGTGCCGGGCGGCAACACGATGCCGGGCGGGAAGCCGACGATCGACGGTCCCGGCGAGAGTCCGACGCTCTGGCCGATGACGCTGAGGTTGGTGTTGGTGACGGTGGTGGCGCCGAGCACCGAGTAGTTGCCGGCGGTCGCGAGCGGGACGGTGGGAACGATCCCGGCGCTGGCAGGCTGGCTGACGGAGAGGACTGCGGCAGCGGCGATGACGCCGACGCTGGCGAGGGCGGCGAGGGTGGGTCGACGAACAGAACCCACCTGACGGCGGGCGAGGGTGAACTTGGACATGCTGGATCTCCTGGATCTTCGGATCGTTTGAACCGGCGGCCCTGCCGCGCTCGGCGGTGTAGGCCCATGATCGTGCGCCTGTTCTCACAGGTTTGACCGTCAACGAAGTCCAACAGTTTCCCGCATGACGACGAACGAGCGACTCATTCCGAATCGCCTGTCCACCAGCGTTGTCGGCATCTCGAGCCCACACCTTGAGGGATACTTGAGAGATATGGCGGAGGTGGACGGGAATC
>CAZWCU010000204.1:0-7525 GCA_964632715.1 uncultured Bifidobacterium sp.
CTCTGGAGGGGTCATGAACGAACGCACGGAAGCTCACCTGCGCAACGCACTCTCCACCGTCGACGACGTGTCGCTGCCGTCGCTCGACGTCGTCGGCGCCCGCGTGGCCGGGGTGCAGCGCCGGCAGGCGCGACGTCGTCGAGCCGCGGGCAGCGTCGGCTCGGTCGGCGTGCTCGCACTCGCCGCGATGCTGGTGTGGAACACGTCGAGCGGTCCCGCGCAGGTCACCTCCGGCGACGGAGGGCCGACCACCACCGCTGCATCGGAGCCCGGAACCAGCGTGTCCGTCAGCACCACCTGGGTCGATCCCGGCTCCACGGGCGTGTACTGGGCGCCGGTGCCGACGGATCCTCGTGGTGGGTACACGGGTGCGGCGGTCGCGTGGACGGGAACCGAAGCACTCGTGGTCGGCGGCATCGCCGAGACCGGGTTGCAGCTCGACGGAGTGACCGCGTACGACCCGTCGACCAAGTTCTGGCGCACGGTGTCGACCGAGCCGGTGCCACTGCTCGCGCCGATCGTCGAGTGGGCCGGCGATCGACTGCTGGCGATCGGCTGGTCGGACCTGCATCGCAGGACGGTGGCGGCCACGCTCGACCCGACGTCGGGAGAGTGGACGATCGGTTCGCCGATGCCCTTCGACTTCAAGAGCAGCACGTCCACGCCGCACGCGTGGACCGGCGAGGAGCTGCTGCTGCTCAGTGGCGCGACGCCGGTGGCGTACGACGCGACGAGTGATGCGTGGCGAGTGCTCACCGCCAGTCCGTTGGACGCGCGCTTCGATGCTGCGTCGGTGTGGAGTGGTGAGGAGTGGATCGTCTGGGGCGGGTACTCCGACGAGTTGCTCGGCGCGCTCGGCGACGGCGCCGCCTACGACCCGGTCGCCGACACGTGGCGCTCGCTCGCCGAGTCACCACTGTCGGCGCGTCTGGTCGACGGCGTGTGGACGGGCAGCGAGATGGTCCTGCTCGCCGGCCGCAGCAGCAACTCGAACGGCATGATGGCGTACGGCGACGGCGCCGCGTACGACCCCGTCGCCGACGCGTGGCGGTCGCTCGCCGACGGCCCTGCGCACCCCGGCGCACAGCTGGTGTACGCGGAGCCGTGGGTGCTGTTCTTCGCGAAGGGCACGTACTCCGTGTACGACGTCGGCTCCGACCGCTGGCTCGAGTCCGTGACCGGCGCCGGCGTCTGCTTCGATGCGTCCTCGCCCGTGTGGACCGACCAGTCGCTGCTGATGCTCGGCTGCTACGACGGTGCCACCGGCGGTGCCAGCTTCACCCCTCCGGATTGAGTGCGTCGTCGGTGAGGCCGAAGGTGACGACGAAGCCTTTGTGGTCGCTGCCGGGAATGGCGAGGTCGTCGATCGCGATCGGGGTGACGCCGTCGCCGAACAGCGCATGATCGATGCGCACGAACGGTGGTGGCAGCAGGCCTTCGTCCATCGGCCAGCTGACGCTCCAGCCGTGCCCGAAGGACTCGTGCACGTCGTACCAACCGCGCTCGAGTAGGGCGCGGAACGACGGGTGCCAGCGCGCCGCGTTGAAGTCGCCGACGATCACGGTGGGCAGCTCGCCGCCGGCAGCGTGATCGCCGATCGCGGCGAGCTGCTGCTCCCACAGGTCGGCATCGAACGTGGGTGGATTCGGGTGCACGCCGAGCACGCGGATCTCGTGACCGTCGACGTCGAGCACCACGTCGATCGTCGCTCGGCCGCCCACGCGGGTGACGCCACCGCTCACGATCGGGTGCCGGCTCCAGATGCCGATCGCGCTCGAGCTGAGCGACACCGCTTCCGCTCGGTACGGGTAGTCGTCGCCGGCGCGTGCCTCGAGCGCCTGCTGCACCGGGCTCACGAACTCGGCCATCACCAGCACGTCCGCATCGGTCGCGAGCAGCGTGTCGGCGACGGCCTCGGGGGTGGGGTTGTTGTACAGCACGTTGTTGTACGCGATGGTCAACCGTGGCGACGCATCGGCCGCGGCGGCCGCGCCACCGTGGAACACGACCGGTTGCGTGAGCACCAGCAGGGTGGCCAGTGGCAGCAGCGTCACCAGCGCGAGCACGTGCCGGCGGCACAGCGATGCGGCGAGTGCCAGTGGCGCCGACCAGACCAGCACCCACGGTGTCAGAGCCTGGAAGGCCGTGATGGTGCGACGGCCTTCGATGCCGAACCACTGCGTGATCGAGAGCGACAGCATCGGGAGCAACACGATCCACGCGGCAGTGTCGAGCGCTCTCCTGACCCACCGTGGCATCGGGTCATCCCATCACAGGTTCGGCGCGCTGTCCGGTCACCAGCCTCGTAGGTCGATGGGCCAGCGGTCGATCACCTCGTGCCCACGCACCAGCCAGGCCACGTCGTGCATCGCCATCGTCGGGTCGATGTGGGCGGGCACCACGTGCACGTGGTCGCCCACCGACGACACACCCGCGTGCGGCACGAACGTGACGTGCTCGTCGCTCAGGAACCACACGTCGGCGCCCTGGCCGTCGAGCGTCTCGAGCGCCGGGTTGCCGTGGTCCATGCCCATCGCCTTCAACCCCACGTCGGCGACGGCGAACTTCGGCGTGGCGGAGATGACCGTGCCCAGCACGTAGCAGGCCTGCACGAACGGCGTGCCCATGCGCGCATAGTACGTGTCCATCAGCGCGTAGCTTCCCGCCTGCACCTCCGTCACCCGGTCGTGCAGCTGGTAGGTGCCGGTGCCGCCGGCACTGACGATGTCGCCCCCGACGTCGGCGTGCGCGGCGAGCAGGCGGTCGACCGACTGCTGCACCTTCACGCGCTGCTCGTCGTGGTCGTCCATCACCATCAGGTGGCCTTCGTAGCCCATCACGCCGCGCACGGTCAGCCCACGACCGCGCGCGAGGTCGGCGATGTGGCCGGCCTCCTCCGGCCGGCACCCGCAGCGCGGGAGTCCGACGTTCACGTCGACCAGCACGTGCTGCAGCCCGGCCGCCGCCGCGGCGTCGACCGTCTCGGGTGAGTCCACCGCGATGGTGACCAGTGCGACGTCCTGCACCGCCGCGAGCGCAGCCAACCGCTGTGGGTGCAGCACCTCGTTGGCCAGCAGCAGGTCGCTGCCGAGGCCGGCGGCAGCCATGCCCACGACTTCCGCGACCGTGGCGCACGTGAACGAGTGATGACCCTGCTCGTGCTGCGCCGCCGCGAGCGCGGTGCACTTGTGCGCCTTCACGTGCGGCCGCAGCGCGGCACCCGGATGTGCGGCGGCCATGGTGGCCAGGTTGTGCTGCAGCAGGTCGACGTCGATGACGAGTGCGGGCGTGGGCAGATCGTGCACGTTCATGGCGTGGCGATCATCGCGCACTCAGTCGGCGAGCGACTCCAACCGGGAGATGATGAGCCGGTCGAGGCCGAGCTCGCGCGCCTTGTCCTGCGACGCCTGGTCGTGGTGCGCTGCCCAGCCGCTGGTCTCGAACGGCGCGTCGCCCGCGGCGTCGACTGCCGCCGCGATGTGGTCGGCCGCTGCCGGGCTGCTGAGCCGCACGTTCACTCCATCGGCGTGCAGGCCGGCGATCCGTGCGAGGGCGACGCTGTTGACGCCGACGATGATGGGCATCGGTTCGATGGTGCGCAACACCTCGATCTGGCGCACCACCGCGGCGTGACGATCGGCCATCTCGGGCAGGATCGGGATGCCTCGCTCGTGGTGCTCGCGAGCCCAGGGCGTGGTCGGTGCGGCGCCGGCACCGACACCCATCCGCAACCTGCCACCGCTGATCCGCTGCACGCTCGATGCCGCCGCAGCGAGGACTGCCGGGTGCCGGTTGGCGACGTTCGCCACCAGTGCGCCGAGGTTGATGGTGGTGGTCGCCACCGCCAGTGCGCCGAGCAGCGTGCAGCACTCGAGCACCGCTCGGTCGCCGCCCACCATCGCGCCATCGAAGTGGTCGAGCACCCAGGTGGTGTCGTAGCCATCGGCTTCGGCCTGCAGCACGGCGTCGCGCAGCGGCTCCCACTCGTTGTGACCGGAGCTGAACTGGATGTCGAGGAGCATGGTGCGGGCGGAGGGACTCGAACCCACACTCCTTGCGGAACGGGCTCCTAAGGCCCGCGCGTCTGCCAGTTTCGCCACGCCCGCGGCGAGAAAAGCAGAGCCTACTGCCGGGTGCCCGACGGCTACCGTCGACATTCATGAGCCTCGAGCTGCGACCCATCACCCGCGACGACATGGCTGCCGTGTGCGACCTCCTCCGCTCCTCGCAGCGTTTCGACGGCGTGCCGCAACTGGTGGAGCTGGAGGAGATGGAGGAGGAGTTCGACGACGAGACGGTGGTGCTCGCCACCGACACTCGGCTGGCGCTCCGCGACCAGCAGGTCGTCGGCTACGTCTACACCGTGCACCTGCCCAGCGAGGTCCGCGAGGAGCGCTGCTACGCGTTCGGCACCGTGCATCCGGAGCATCGCCGCCATGGCGTGGGCACCGCGCTGATGGAGTGGGCGCTCGAACGCGGCCGCGAGCAACTGCTGTCGAGCGGCCGCACGCTGCCGCGGTACCTGCGCACCGACGAGTTCGATTTCATCGAGTCGTCGCACCGTCTGTTCGCTCGCATGGGCATGGAGCCCGTCCGGTACGGCGAGGAGCTGCTCCGGCCGCTGGTCGACCTTCCGCCCATTCCCACGGTGGGCGGGGTCAGGATCGTGCCGTGGCCGGAAGGCCGCGACGAAGAGATCCGCCAGGAGAAGAACACGGCGTTCGCCGATCACTGGGGTTCTACGCCCACCCCGCCCGGCCCGTGGCAGCACATGGTGCGCGGCGTCACCGCGCGGCCCGACCTGTCGTTCATCGCGCTCGACGATGCCGGCAACGTGATCGGGCACTGCCTCAACTCGCGGCACCCGAGCGAGGACGAACTGCTCGGCCGCCGCGACGCATGGATCGACAGCCTGGGCACGTTGCGCGAGTGGCGCGGTCGCGGCATCGCATCCGCGTTCGTCGTCCACTCGCTCCACGCGTTCCTGGCCGCCGACTGCACGCACGCCTCCATCGGCGTCGACAGCGAGAACCCCACCGGTGCCGCCCGTCTCTACCGTGCGCTCGGCTTCGAGCTGCAACACCGCCGCATCACCCATCAGCTCGAGGTCTGACGCTCCCGCCACCCGAGTGCGACACGACCATCCGAGTGCCAGGCGACCATCCGAGTGGCACCGTGCCCCCCGTCGGGACGGTGGCACTCGGATGAGCCGGTCGCACCCGGACGGGCCGCTGGCATTCGGATGCCTAGGCTCTGCGGCATGGCGTTCACCGGCTTCCCGCCCGAGGCGTTCGACTTCTACCGCCGACTCAGCGCCGACAACTCGCGCGCGTTCTGGCTGGCCAACAAGGCGACATACGACCAAGCGGTGCGAGCTCCGATGCTGGCACTCCTCGACGAGTTCCCCGAGATGGGCACGTTCCACGTCTTCCGCCCGAACCGCGACGTGCGTTTCGCGAAGGACAAGACGCCGTACAAGGATCACATCGCGGCGTACGTGGAGTCGCAGGGTGGCGCCGGCCACTACATCCATCTCGGTGCCGAAGGGATGTTCGCCGGGTGCGGCTACTACGACATGGCGGCCGACCAGCTCGAGCGGTTCCGGGCCGCCATCGACGCCGACGCGACGGGCAGCGACCTGCAGGCGCGCTGCACCGCCGCGGAGAAACGCGGCCTTCGTCTGGGCGCGATGAGCGCGTTGAAGACCGCACCACGAGGCTTCGCGAAGGACCATCAGCGCATCGAGCTGCTGCGCCGCAAGGGCCTGGTGGCCTCGCAGGACTGGCCACTCGCACCCTGGATGCACACGAAGAAGGTGGTCGCCAAGGTCCGCGCCGCGTGGGCCGCGGCCGGCGACCTCGACGAGTGGCTCGACATGCACGTCGGCCCCAGCACGCTGCCGCCCGACGACCTCCATCGCCGCTGATCGTCAGGCTCCACGACTTGTGGTCGGAACTCTGGTCGCGTTCCATCTCCATGTGCGAGACAGAACGCGACCAAAGTCTCAGGCGACGGGGATCCAGACGAGCGACATCTGGGTGACCTTCACGTCGCTCTTCTCCAGGGGCACGTCGAGGGTGGTGATGTTCTTCGCGATGCCCATCCACTTCACGTCGATGGCGGTGACCTCTTCGGTGAGGTCGGCCTCCAGCTCCTCCATCTGGTGGTGGAGCAGCTGGATCTTGTTCTCCGCTGCGTCGAGGCGGGCGCCCGACGCGTTGGTGCGACCGCGCTTGCCCGCCGCGCTGCCGGCCTTGCCGAACACCGAGCCGAGCATGCCGCCACGGGACTTCTTGCCACCGAACAGGTCGCCGAGGATGGAGCCGGCAGTGGAGAACATCTCGTCGTTGCGGCGACCCTTCTGTTCCGCCTCGAGCACCTCGGCGCGATCCTCCGCAGCCTGCAACTGCGAGTTCAGCGAGTTCACCTTCGTCTGGTACTTGTCGCGCAGCTTGGCGACCGCCTCGTCGCCCTTCGCGTCGGCCACTTCGTAGCAGCGCTGGAAGAATGCATCCGGGGTCTCGCCGGGGCGGCTGTAGAGCTTGAGCTCCTTGTTGCACTGCAGTTGCATGCTGCGGCTACGCACGAGGTGATCGACGAGGTTCCGCTCCAGTCCGCTCCAGAACGTCTTGTTCTTCAGCGGCGCCGACGACAGTTGGTACGTGGCGCCGACGGGCGGCTCCACGCGCAGGTCGCGGTCGTCGTAGTCCACCGCGACCGCGAGCGAGGCGTCGACCTGTTGCGCCAGTGGGAACAGCACCGCCTCGTACTCCTCGTCGTGGATGAGGTCGGCCGCAGTGTCGTCGTAGCGGAGTGCGACACGCGCGGCGATGGCAGGCTCCCAGCGAGTGCCGCGCGGGTCGCCGCCGATCGTGGTGAGCCATGGCGCCGCCACGTCGACCCAGCGGATGGCGATGCCCTCGGCCACCTCCTGCATCACCGGGCTCTCGTCGTGCGCGAGTTCGGCCGGGGGAGCGGCCGGAGCAACCGAGGTGGGCGCACCCGTGGGCGGCGGCAGCGTGGAGCCGCCGGTTGCAGCAGAGGTGGGTGCAGCAGCAGTGGGCGCTGCCGGGGGAGCGGCCGCCGCGACACCCTTCTGCTCCGCCATCAGCACGGCGATCTGATCGCGGGTGAGCGGGCCGCGCAGGTAGCTCATCGCCCAGCGGGTGGTGAACACTTCTGGCTGGTCCTTGCCGGCGCGCCGCAGCACGAACTCGCGCTTGCCGAGCCCGCTGATGGTGTCGCCGATCGCGCCCACGTCGACGCCGCCGGCCGCCGCGCTCATGCCGTCGAGCAGCCGCTGCTTGTCGCGGTCGGTCTGCAGCCGGCCGATCATCCACGTGCCCGCGTTCGACAGCGCCTTGTAGTCCACGTCGACAGGGTTCTGCGTGCTGAGCACCACGCCGACACCGAACGCACGGGCCTGCTTCATCAGCGTTATGATCGGCTTCTTGGTGGGCGGCATCGCGGTGGGCGGCAGGTAGCCGGCCACCTCGTCCATGTAGAGCAGCGCGCGCAGGTCGGT
>CAZWCU010000205.1:0-7485 GCA_964632715.1 uncultured Bifidobacterium sp.
CAGCTCTTCCACGTTCTCCTGTGCCAGCACGTCGGTGCCGGCGGCCACGTCGCCGACCAGCGGCACGTGACGCACGGGACGACGTTCGATGGCGGCACCCGACGACGGGTCGAACCGCACTTCGATCGCACGCGGCTTGGTGGGGTCGCGCTTCAGATAGCCGAGGCGCTGCAGCGACGCCAGGTGACTGTGGACGGTGGAGGGGGAGGTGAGGCCGACGGCCTCGCCGATCTCGCGCACGCTGGGCGGATAGCCGCGCTCACGCATGCTGGTTTCGATCATGTCGAGGATGCCGCGTTGGCGGGCGGTGAGTTGTTCAGCCATAGGGGCAGCGTACACGCGTTCGCCGAGCAGGTCAAACACCCGTTCGTGCAACAAATGTTCGACTCGGGGTTGACGTCGAACAGTCGTTCGTGCAGACTACGAACAGTCGTTCGTGCAACGCACGTTCGATCCGTTCGCTCTCTCCACCCCCGTCCCTCCCGGAAAGCACCGCACGCCATGGCCGCAACACTCGCTCCGTACACCGTCGTCCTCCCCGGCCGCACCGTTCGGGCACGCGCCAGCGAGCAGGTCGCCGCGCCGGTCAGCACGCAGGTCTACGTACGCCGCCGGTTGTTGGTCCTCCTGGTGGTCGCCGCCGTCCTCCTCGCACTCGTGGCGGGCGGCGGCAACGTTCTGGCGAACCGCGGAGGTGCCCCTGCCTCCACCTCCGCGGTTCGTCCAGCAACCTCCACCTATGTCGTCCAGCCGGGCGACACGCTGTGGTCCATCGCGGCAGCCGTGCTCGGCGGCGAGGCGTCGGTCGACTACGTCGATTCGCTGGTCGCGCTCAACGGCGGCGCGTCGTTGCAGGTCGGGCAAGTGATCTCCCTCCCCTGAAGCGGGCGGGTAGCGTGGGCGCTCATGCGCTGCCCCAGGTGCCAGGCCGACGACACGAAGGTGATCGATTCGCGCGAGTCCGAAGAGGGCGCGGCCATTCGCCGGCGTCGGTCGTGCGGGTCGTGCGCACACCGGTTCACCACCTACGAGCGCCTCGAAGAAGTGCCGCTGGTGGTGGTCAAGAGCAATGGTGGGCGCGAGCCGTTCGACCGGACGAAGCTGATCGCTGGCGTCAGCTCGGCGTGCAAGGGACGCCCGGTCACCGCCGAACAGGTCGAACACCTGGCGGAGGCCATCGAGGACGAAGTGCGCCTGCGCGGGCCGGAGGTGCCGACTGCCGCCATCGGTGTGGAAGTGCTCGACCGGCTCCGCTCGCTCGACGAAGTGGCGTACCTGCGCTTCGCCAGCGTCTACAAGAGCTTCGGAGATGCAGCCGATTTCCAGCGTGAGCTGGTGCTGCTGAAGAAGCTGCAGCGCTCATGACGGTCGGGCGCCGGTTCGCGGCGCTGGTTGCCGCATCGCTGGTGCTCGCCGCGTGCAGCGACACCACCTCCTCATCGGGCACGGTGCCGCCCACCACTGCCACGACCACCACGACCAGCACCACCGTGGCGGCCACCACCACCACGTCGATCGCGCCCACCACCACCTCGAGCACGCTGGCTCCCACCACCGTGCCGGCCACCGCTGCACCGACGGTTCCGCCCACCGCGTCGCCCACCACGCTGGCCGCGGCCGACGACTTCCTCGGCGAGGAGACCATCGGGTTCTCCGCGCAGGGCCGCCCCATCGTGGCCAGCCACCGCGGCACGCCCGGCGGCACGGTGATCCTGATCGTGGGGGTCATCCACGGCAACGAGAACGCGGGCCTGGCCATCCTCGAAGCCCTGCGCACGATGCCGCTGCCGCCCGGCATCGACCTGTGGCTGATGGATGCGATGAACCCTGACGGCCTGGCCAACGACGTGCGCCACAACGGCAACGGGGTCGACCTCAACCGCAACTTCCCGCACGACTGGACGCAGGTGGCCGAACCCGGCGTGTGGGAGTACAGCGGCACCGGGCCGGCGAGCGAACCCGAGACGCAGGCGTTCATCGCGTTCGCCGATCGCATCCGGCCCGCACTCACGCTCTGGTACCACCAGGACCTGTACCGCATCTCGCCGTCGAACCGCAGCGACGGGCCGCTGAGGCGCCGCTACGCCGAGCTCACCGGGCTGCCGATCATCTCGGTCACCGGCGGCACCTACACCGGTGTGGCGGCCACCTGGGTGCGCACTACGGTGCCGGAGGCGATGTCGTTCATCGTCGAGCTGGGGCCCACGTTGTCGCCACAGGAAGCCGTCGTGCACGCGAGCGCGGTGCTCGACATCTCCACCATGGCCTGACCGGCCGAATCCGTCGGCTCCTGTCCCTGCTGGACCGGGTCGCACCCAGGTCGGGCCGCGACACGTGCGTTCGTGACCGGGCCTTGCAGTCAGCGGGCGCGGAGGTAGCGGGTGAAGAGGAAGCCGTCGTCCTCGAGCACGTGCGCGAGTTGCATGCGGTGGCTCAGCGACGGTGCGCCGCTGGTGAGGCGCGGGCCGTCGCCGCCGTTGAGCTGCGGGCTGAGGGTGAGATTGAGTTCGTCGATGCAGTCGGCGGCGGCGAGCAAGCCGTTGAGCGTGGAGCCGCCTTCCGCCTGCACCACGTGCGCGTCGAGTTGGGCGAGCGCCGCTGCGATGTCGACCGAACCGACGCC
Source organism: uncultured Bifidobacterium sp. (assembly GCA_964632715.1). GTDB lineage: Bacteria > Actinomycetota > Acidimicrobiia > Acidimicrobiales > Ilumatobacteraceae > UBA668. Next base: position 2,624 of record CAZWCU010000205.1, read on the forward strand.
GGCGCGCACCGACGGCACGGGCACGGACGGCGCGTCGGTGGGCAGCACCACGAAGCCCTTTCCGGAGGTGAACAGGGGAGCGTCGAAGTCGAGGCGGCCCGAGCGCGACACCACCCCGATGCGCTGGCCCTCGCGGCGGGGCGGGCCGTAGCCCTCCTCGCGCACCGTGGCGGCGCCGACCAGGATGACGTCGGCGAACGATCGCAGGGTGAGCAGCACTTCCTGATCGGTGGCGTTGGAGAGACCGCGCGACGTGCGATCCACCACCGTGGAGCCGTCGAGGCCGGCCACCATGCACAGCGCCACCCATGGCCGGTCCGCAGGGCGCGGCCGAGGAGCGTCGTAGCAGTCGCGCACCGTCACGTCGTCGGCAGGGTGGGGAAACAGGCGGCGCATCAGTGAGAGACTGCCACTCATGGGGACCACCGACGACATCACGCGCACCGCCTTCCGCACCTGCCCGCTGTGCGAGGCCGGTTGCGGCCTGGAGATCACCGTCAAGGGCGAGGCGGTCACCCGCATCCGCGGCGACATGGCCGACGTGTTCAGCCACGGGTTCATCTGTCCGAAGGGCAGCACGCTGAAGCAGCTGCACGACGACCCGGATCGCCTGCGCCGTCCGCTGGTGAAGCGCAACGGTGTGCACGAGGAGGTCGACTGGCCCGAGGCATGGGCGGTCGTCGCCGACCGGCTGCAGGCCGTCATCGGCGAGCACGGTCGCGAAGCGGTGGGCACCTACCTCGGCAACCCGAGCGCGCACAGCCTGTCGGCGTTGCTCTACAACCGTGCGATGTTGCAGGGGTTGGGCACACGCCGGCGGTTCAGTGCATCGACGGTGGACCAGATGCCTCGCCAGGTGGCGGCCGGCTACGTGTTCGGTACGCCGCTCAGCGTGCCGGTGCCCGACCTCGACCACACCGACTTCCTCGTCATCATCGGCGCCAACCCGTACGCGTCGAACGGCAGCCTGTGCACGGCGCCCGACTTCCCCGGTCGCATCGAGGCCATCCGCGCGCGTGGTGGCACCGTGGTGGTGGTCGACCCGCGCCGCAGCCGCACCGCGGAGGAGGCCGACCAGTGGTTGCCCATCCGGCCCGGCACCGATGCGCTGCTGCTGGCCGCGATGGTCACCGCGCTGGCCGAGGACGGTCTCGTCGATCCCGGCGAGCACGTGGCGCCCTACCTGCAGGGCCTCGACGAGGTGGTGGCCGCGCTGGCCGTGTTCACACCCGAGTCGGTGGCGCAGGCCACCGGGCTCGCCGCCGCCGACATCCGTGCGCTCGCACGCGGCCTGGCCGGCGCGTCGAGTGGCAGCGTCTACGGCCGCATCGGCACCACCACCACCGAGTTCGGCACGGTGACCTCGTGGCTGATCGACGTGGTCAACACGTGCACGGGCAACCTCGACCGGCGCGGCGGTGCGATGTTCACGATGCCCGTCGCCGGTGGTCCCACCACACGGGGGAAGGGCGGCAGTGGCAAGGGCTTCTCGGTCGGTCGCGGGCACACCGTGGCTCGTCAGTTGCCCGAGGTGATGGGCGAGTACCCGGCCGCGGCGATGGCGGAGGAGATCACCGACGCGGGCGACCAGGGGATGAGGGCGCTGGTCACCGTCGCGGGTAACCCGGTGCTCAGCACGCCCAACAGCGTGCAACTCGACGCCGCGCTCGAGCAGCTCGAGTTCATGGTGAGCGTCGACATGTACCTCAACGAGACCACCCGCCACGCCGACGTGATCCTGCCGCCGCCGTCGCAGTTGCAGCGCGGTCACTACGACGTGGCCCTGCTGCAGTTCGCGGTGCGCAACGTGGCCAACTACAGCGAGCCGGTGCTGCCGCTCGACGCCGACCAGCCCGACGAGTGGGAGATCCTGGCTCGCCTGGGCCTCATTGCCGCCGGCCTCGGGCCCGACGCGGACCCGGCGGTGGCCGACGAGATGGGCCTCGCCGACACCGTGCGACGGTCGGTGGCCGACCCGTCGTCGCCCATCCACGGTCGCGACGCCGAGGAGATCCTGGCGCAGCTCGGCGACGCGGCCGGCCCAGCGCGCATGCTCGACTTCCTGCTGCAGACAGGTCCGTTCGGTGCCGCGTTCGGTGCCGACCCGAGCGGCGCCAGCCTGGCGCAACTGCTCGACAACCCGCACGGCGTCGACTTCGGCGCGCTGCAGCCGCGACTGCCCGAACTGCTGCGCACGCCCAGCGGGATGATCGAGCTGAACCACCCGGTGCTGATGGCCGATCTCGTCCGGCTGAAGGCCGCGGTGCCCGCGCTCGACGAGCAGCCGTTGGTGCTCGTCGGTCGCCGCCACCTGCGCAGCAACAACTCATGGATGCACAACATCGAGGTGTTGGTGAAGGGTGCGCCGCGCTGCACGTTGCACGTGCACCCGGAGGACGCGGCTCGCCTCGGTCTCGTCGACGGGGGAGTGGCGCACGTAGAGAGCCGTGTGGGCGAGGTCGACGCCGCGGTGGAGGTGACCGACGCCATCCGGCCCGGAGTGGTGAGCCTGCCCCACGGATGGGGTCACGGCCAGCCCGGCACGCGCATGCGAGTGGCCGCGGAACGGCCCGGGGTGAACAGCAACATCCTCGCCGACCACGAGGCGATGGACCCGCTCAGTGGCACGTCGGTGCTCAACGGGATCCCCGTGCAGATCACCTGCGGCTGAGCGATTCGGGCGCAGGTCAGGGCCTGTGGATATGTGGACAAACACTGCCTTGTCACCTTCCGTACCCACAGCGTTTCCCTCGCCGTCCACACCCCAATTCACAGGGTTGTACCCCTTCCTCCTCACAGGCACCTCCCCGTAAGGTGGCGCCCGTAGCTGCAGCGGTGCGAGGGCGCGGATGGACAGCGACAGACCGATTCTTCACTCGCCCGCTCGGGTGGGGAACGGCGCGTCGCTGTGGGGCAGGGTTCCCGAACCTGCGTCCCTTGCACCGCTGGCGCTACGTGGTCGACACCGGAAATTCATCAACCGACCGTGATCGACAATCACGCGTTGGTCATTGACACGGGTGTAACTACAGTGCTGTAATCTCCCAACCACTTGTGGTGCTCCGGGGTCTGGGGGCCCTGCAGACACCACATGTTGTGGTCAGGTCGTGTGGTCTGATCGTGGTCAGCGGGCATCAACTCGCCCCCGATTTTGTTGTACTGAATGCCGTTCGTTCTCTCTAGGTTTCATCAAGGAGCACCCATGTCACTGGCGCCGGATCGCCTCGCTATCGGGATCACCCGCCACTTCACCGCGCCGGGCGTTCACCCGTACGACGAGGTCGAGTGGGAGCGCCGCGATGCGCGCATCTCCAACTGGAAGGACGGCACGGTTGCGTTCGAGCAGCTCGGTGTCGAGTTCCCCACCAGCTGGTCGCTCAACGCCACCAACATCGTCGCCCAGAAGTACTTCCGCGGCACGCTGGGTCTGCCCGAGCGTGAGTGGTCGCTGAAGCAGGTCATCGACCGCGTGGCCGACACCATCACCACGTGGGGCAACGAAGGCGGCTACTTCGCCGACCAGGCCGAGGCCGACGCGTTCACCAACGAGCTGAAGTACATCCTCGTCACCCAGCGCGCCGCCTTCAACAGCCCGGTGTGGTTCAACATCGGTGTGAAGGGCGTGCCGCAGCAGGCCAGCGCGTGCTTCATCCTCGCCGTGGAAGACACCATGGACGGCATCCTCAACTGGTACAAGGAAGAGGGCGTCATCTTCAAGGGTGGCTCCGGCTCGGGCATCAACCTGTCCAACATCCGCAGCAGCTACGAGCTGCTCAACGGCGGCGGCACGGCCAGCGGCCCGGTCAGCTTCATGCGTGGCGCCGATGCGTCGGCGGGCACCATCAAGAGCGGCGGCAAGACCCGTCGTGCCGCGAAGATGGTCATCCTCAACGTGGATCACCCCGACGTCGAAGAGTTCATCTGGTGCAAGGTGAAGGAGGAGCGCAAGGCGCGCGTGCTGCGCGACGCCGGCTTCGACATGGACCTCGACGGTGCCGACAGCTTCAGCATCCAGTACCAGAACGCCAACAACTCGGTGCGCGTGAGCGACGAGTTCATGCAGGCCGTGCTCGACGACGCCGACTGGACCTACAAGGCCGTCATCGGTGGCGCTCCGGTGCGCACCGTGCGTGCTCGCGACCTGTGGCGCGACATCGCGCAGGCCAGCTGGGAGTGCGCCGATCCGGGTCTGCAGTTCGACACCACCATCAACAAGTGGCACACCGCGCACGCCACCGGCCGCATCAACGGCAGCAACCCGTGCAGCGAGTACATGCACATCGACAACTCGGCCTGCAACCTGGCCAGCATCAACCTGCTGCACTACCTCGACGAGGACGGCGAGTTCGACGTCGACGCCTACATGCACACCATCGAGGTCATGTTCACGGCGCAGGAGATCCTCGTCGGCCGGGCCGACTACCCGACCGAGAAGATCGGTGAGAACAGCCGCAAGTTCCGTCAGCTCGGGCTCGGCTACGCCAACCTCGGCGCCACGCTGATGGCGTTGGGTCTGCCCTACGACAGCGAAGAGGGTCGGGCCTGGGCCGCCGCGCTCACCTCGTTGATGACCGGCCACGCCTACGCCACCAGCGCTCGCACCGCCAGCCGCATGGGCCCGTTCGCCGGCTTCTCGGAGAACGAGCAGTACATGCTCGACGTGCTGCGCATGCACCGCGATGCACACACCATCATCGCCAGCCACACCGGCGTCTCGCGTGAGCTGGTCGCCGCCGGCCAGGCCGCGTGGGAGTCCGCCGTGCGCGACGGTGAGGAGTTCGGCGTGCGCAACGCGCAGGCCAGCGTGCTCGCTCCCACCGGCACGATCGGCCTGATGATGGACTGCGACACCACCGGCATCG
>CAZWCU010000206.1:0-7483 GCA_964632715.1 uncultured Bifidobacterium sp.
GGTCTATAACGGTTCCACCGAGATGGGCCAGGGCCTGCTCACCGTGCTCGTGCAGTTCGCCACCGAGGTGACGGGCCTGCCCGCATCGGTGTTCAGGCCCAAGGTCGACACGACCTTTGCGCTCGGCTGCGGCCAGACGACCGGGTCGCGGGCCACGCTGTTCGGCGGGCGCGCCGTGGTGAGTGCCGCGCAGAAGCTGCGCGCCGCACTCGACGCGGGCGCCACGCTCGCGGCGCTGGCCGGCCAGGTCTTCGCGGCCGACATCTACGTCGACGACACGACGGCGCTCGGTGCTCCCGGCACCAGGGTGAAGACACACACGTCGTTCGGCTACGCGACACAGGTGGTCATCCTCGACGCCGCCGGACGCGTCGAGCGCGTGATCGCGGCACACGACGTGGGCCGCGCCGTGAACCCCGCGCTGTGCGAGGGGCAGATCGAAGGCTCCGTGCACATGGGGCTCGGCTACGCACTCACCGAGGACTTCCCCAGCGACGAGCGCGGCTATCCCACGAACATGACGCTGCGCAGCCTCGGCATCCTGCGGCCGAAGGACGTGCCGCCGATCGAGGTGGAGCTGGTCGAGGTGCCGCAGCCACGCTCGGCATACGGCATCAAGGGCGTCGGCGAGATCGGGCTGGTGCCCACGAGTGGCGCGGTGGCCGCGGCGCTGCACATGGTGGACGGACAATGGCGGCACACCCTGCCGATGCGCCGGCCCACCGCCGACGAGTGACTGCGTGACCCTCGGCGGCGGTCCCCGACGATGGTGCGGACTCCCGTCACGTGTGTTCGATTTCGATTTGGCCCGGGTCGGGGTCCGGGCTGGTGTGGAGCGGGCTGGTGTGGAGCGGGCTGGTGTGGAGCGGGCTGGTGTGGAGCGGGCTGGTGTGGACGGGCTACCACAGCAATCGGAATCGAACACACGTGACGGACAGCCAAGGACCGGGGACGACGCCCCGGAGAGGTCGGTGCGGTTGAGTCGTGGCCGGGTGCCGGGTGCCGGGGGCCGGGTGCCGGGTGCCGGGTGCGAGGATGAGCGAATGGATGTTCCGATCAGCGGCGCGTGCGATGAGCGTTTCGTGGCGGTCCGCGACGCGTTCGCCGACAACTTCGCCGAGCGTGGCGAGGTGGGTGCTGCGGTGTGCGTGCTGGTCGACGGCGAGCCGGTGGTCGACCTCGTGGGCGGCTGGGCAGACGAGGCCCGCACCCGCCCGTGGCAGCACCTCACCCTCGTCAACTTCTACTCAGTGGGGAAGGCCGTCGTGGCGCTGCTGTTGCTGCAGCTCGTGGACGAAGGACGCGTCGGCCTCGACGATCCGATCGCCACCGTGTGGCCGGAGTTCGCGGCGGCGGGCAAGCAGCGCGCCACCATTCGCCACGCGCTGTGCCATCGCGCGGGTGTACCGGCGATCCGGGAGCGGCTGACCGACGACGACCTGTGGAACTGGTCGCGCATGACCGAGGCGCTGGCGGCGACCGAGCCGTGGCACGAGCCCGGCTCACGGCACGTGTACCACACCAACACCTATGGCCATCTGGTGGGCGAGATCGTCCGGCGGGTCAGCGGCGAGATGCCCGGTTCGCGTCTGCGCACGTTGGCGGCGTCGCTCGGCGCAGATGCGCACTGGGGTCTCACTGAGGCCGAACAGCAACGGTGCGCCGAGCTGCTGTGGGCACCGGCCACCTCGCTCGACGCGATCGATCCGTTCACCGTCGAAGGCGATGCGCAGATGCCGTTGCTCAGCTACTTCAACCCGCCCGGCTACTCGTCGCGAGGCGTGGTCAACACACCGCAGTGGCGTGCCGCGCAGGTGCCCGCCACCAACGGTCACGGCACCGCGGTGGGCGTCGCCCGGTTGTACGCCGCGATCATCGGCCGTCAGCCGATCCTCTCGGCCGACCTGCTCGCAGAAGCGACGAGGGTGCAGTCGACGGGGCCGTGCCCGGTGCTCGGCGAGGACGTGACGTTCGGTCTCGGCTTCACGCCGACCAGCACGCGTCGACCGTTCGGACCCAACCCACGCAGCTTCGGCCACTTCGGCACCGGCGGCGCGCTGGGGTTCGCGGACCCCGACTCGGGTGTTGCATTCGGATACGTGATGAACCACGTCATCCCGCGTTGGCAGAGCACTCGCAACCGAGCATTGATCGACGCGGTGTTCAGCTCGTTCTGAGCCGCGCTGCGGGCGGTCGCGCTACCGTGCGGTCGATGAGCGCCGTCACCTCGGGCATGGTGTGCAGTCACCACCACCTGTACTCGGCGCTCGCACGCGGCATGCCCGCGCCGCCGCAGCAGCCGACGAAGTTTCTCGAGATCCTCGAGCAGGTGTGGTGGCGGCTCGACGTGGCGCTCGACGAGGAGATGATCCGCTGGTCGACAATGCTCGGTGCGGTCGAAGCGCTGCAGTGTGGCACCACGGCCATCGTCGACCACCACGAGTCGCCGTCGGCCATCGAGGGCAGCCTGTCGATCATCGCCGAGGCATGCGCCGAAGTGGGCGTGCGCACCAACCTCGCGTACGGCGTCACCGATCGGCACGGGCCCGACGGGGCCCGTCGCGGCCTGGCCGAGAACGAGCGCTTCCTGCGCGCGGGAGGGCGGGGGATGGTGGGCGTGCACGCGGCGTTCACGTGCACCGACGAGACGTTGTGCGCGGCCGCCGAGCTCGCTGCCGAATGCGGTGTGGGCGTGCACATCCACGTGGCCGAAGGCCCCGACGACGCCGACGCCGGAATGCGCCTCGACGCGCTGGCGCGCGACGACTGGTGGCTGGTGCACTGCGTGTACCTCGACCGCGACCTGCCGGGCACCATCGCGCACAACCCACGCAGCAACATGAACAACGGGGTCGGGTACGCGCGGCCGGCGAGTCGCCCGAATCGCATCGCCCTCGGCACCGACGGCATCGGCGCCGACATGCTGGAGGAAGCCAGGCTCGCGTACGTGCGCCTGCGTGAGGACGACGTGCTCGCCTCGCCCGACACCGTCTGGCAGTGGCTGGAGAACGGCTACGTGCTCTTTCCCGAGGCGCGCGACGACCGAGTGACGTGGAACTACGACCACGCCGACAGCGGATGGCACGTGGTGTTCACCCCAGGGATGCGCGCCCTGCAGGTGGAGGTCGACGGCGAGGTGCTGCTGCGCGACGGCCGACCCACTCGCGTCGACGTCGATGAGGTGCGCGCCAAGGCCGCCGAACAGGCGCGCCGCCTCTTCGCTCGCCTGTAACCGCTCGCACGCGTGTACAAAACGTAAAGGCACTAACGTGGCGCGCATGAGCACGCCGATGGCCGTCTACCTGCAGGATGCGCACCCGATCCGTGAGGGCATGGCCATCGCGCAGTACGCGGAGGCGAAGGGCTTCCATGCGGTGTGGCAGGCGGAGAGCCGTCTCGTGCGCGAGGCCACGGTGCCGATGGCCGCGTTCGCCAGCGTCACCGAGCGCATCAAGGTCGGTTCCGGCGTGGTCGACTGCTGGAGCCGCAACCCGGCCCGGCTCGCTGCCACGTTCAGCACGCTCGACGACCTCGCACCCGGCCGGGTCATCCTCGGCATCGGTGCCTGGTGGGACCCACTGGCGGCCAAGGTCGGCATCGAGCGTGCACGTCCCCTGACGGTGATGCGCGAGATCGTCACCGTCGTGCGGGCACTGCTGCACAACGAGACCGTCACCTTCGACGGTGCCTACGTGCACCTCGACGGCGTCGAGCTCGACTACGTGTACCAGGAGCGTCGGGCGAAGGACGTGCCCATCTACATCGGTGCCACCGGCATGCAGATGATGGAGCTCACCGGCGAGATCGCCGACGGCGCGGTACTCAACTACCTCGTCTCGCCCGACTACAACGCACGCGCGATGGAAGCGCTGGCCACCGGAGCCGCGAAGGCCGGACGCAGCGTCGACGACATCGATCGACCGCAGCTGGTGGTGTGCAGCGTGCACGAGGACCGCGAGACCGCGCTCGACATGGCGCGGATGATGGTCACGCAGTACCTCGGTCAGCAACCGCACATCATGAAGGCGTCGGGTGTGCCGCAGAGCCTGCTCGACAAGGTGGGCGAAGTGCTCACCTGGCCGGCCACGCACGAGCAGGTCGAGGCTGCCAGCAAGCTGGTGCCCGACGAGATCGTGCAGATGCTCACCGCCAGCGGCACACCGTCGGAGGCCAAGGCGAAGGTGCAGGAGTACATCGACCACGGTTGCACCTGCCCGATCCTGTACCCGCTCGGCGACGTGCACGCGATGATCGACGCCTTCAGCGACTGAGCATGTGACCGACGTCATAACTAGGCGTTCGACGGCGTTCGTGACCTGGAAATACGTACATCGACAGATGTGGCGGAACACCGCCGCGGCGCACACTGGAGTTGTTCCCAGAGACGTATGAAAGACGCCGAAATGTTCCAGAACCCGTACTTCCTCTCCACGATGGCCTTCCAGCGCCACGCCGAGTTCCAGGCACAGGCTGCGCGGCGTCACCGGTTGTTCCGGCGCCCGCTCAGCACCGTGGCTCCCCGCTCGGCTCGGGTGTTCGACCTGCCCATGGCTGCCGCCGCGGCGCACGGTTGCGACACACGCGTCGCCTGACCTCGGGCACCACTAACGTGAGTGCCATGCTGCGTGGGCGAAACGGCCTCTCGCCGGTGATGATCGGTCGCCTGCCGGCGCTCACTCGCCTCCTCGGCCTGGTCGAGGCGGCAGAGGTTGCATCGTGCGACGGCCCCGAGATCGCGCTCGTCTCCGGCGAGGCCGGTGTCGGCAAGACCCGTTTGCTCCGCGAGTTCACCGACGCAGTGCCCGCCGACGTGACGGTGCTCACCGCGCAGGCACAGCCCGGCTCGATGGGTCGGCCGTTCGACGTGATCGGGCAGCTCGCCCCCGACAGCGACGACCCTGGCATTGCGGCGCAGCTGGTGCTCGACACCGCGGCGCAGAAGGGTCGCACGCTGCTGGTGGTGGAAGACCTGCACTGGGCCGACGCCGACAGCGTGCACTTCATCGAGCAGGCCAGCATGCTGCCCTATCCGCAGCTGGTCATCGTCGGCACCTATCGCGGCAACGACCTGTCGCGCAAAGCTCCCGGCGGCGAGCTCGTGCTGCGCCTGGAACGCCAACACACGGTCGAACAGATCCGCCTCGATCGCCTCGATCGCGCCGAGGTCGCCGCGATGCTCGCGGCCATCGGCAACGGCACGCCCTCGTCGGGTGCGGTCGAAGCCGTGTTCCGGCGCAGCGGTGGCATCCCGTTCGTCATCGAGGAGCTCGTCCGCTGCTGTGGCCCCAATGCGTGCATCGACGACCTGCAGACCGCACAACTGCCGTGGTCCCTCGACGAAGCCGTGCGCCAGCAGCTCGCCGGCCTCGCTCCCGACGAACGCCGCGTCATCGACGCGCTCGCCGTGTTCGGCGACCCCGCGCCCTTCGACGTGCTGCGGGTCGTGTGCGACATCGACGACGAACGCCTGCTGGTGGCGCTGCGCGGACTCGTCGCGGCCGGCATCGCGGTGGAGCCCACCGACGACACGTTCTGGTTCACCCACGCCCTGGTGGCCGACGCGGTGCAGCAGCAGCTGCTCGGTCGCGAACGCCGCCGCTTGCACGAACGCTCGCTCGCCGCGCTGCGCGGCCTCTCCCATCCCGACCACGCGGCGCTGGCACGTCATGCACTCGGCGCCGGCCAGTTCGACCTCATCCCGGCCATCGCCCGCGAGGGTTCGCGCCGCTACCTCGACCTCGGTGCCTCGTTCCAGGCGCTGCGCTTGGCGGGCGCCGCGCTGGCGGAGGCCCCCAACGACCCTGAGCTGCTGGCCGTGGCCACCGATGCAGCCTGGCGCCTCGAGTTCGGTCGCGAGGCACTGGCCTACGCGCGCCAGTGGCGCGACAACGCGATCACCGACCTCGATCGCGTCGAGTCGATGCGGTTCATCGCGCGGCTGCACCACGAGTTGCTCGAGGTGGATCAGCGCGACGCCACGCTCGCCGAGCTGGAGACCTTCACCGACGCGCTGCCGCCGGGCCTCGCCCGCGGCCGCGGGGCGGGCGCTGTCGCGCAGTTGCACATGCTGGCGCATCACAGCACCGACGCGGTGAAATGGGCCGATCGGGCCATCGCCGATGCGCGCCGCTCGGGCGACGAGTGGCTGCAGGCGCAGGCATCGGTCGAGCGGGCCTCCGTGTACGACCGACTCGGTGGCCGAGCCGAGAGCGAGGGCGCGCTGATGGCGGCCCGCGAGCTGGCCCGACAGGTGGGCGACGGCGTGCTGGAGTGTCGCGCGCTGAACAACCTGCTCGGCGTTGTCACTCCGCACAGCCCACGTGGTGAGTGGGCGCGAGCCGAGCTGCGCGAAGCATCTGCTCGCTGCGGCCTCGACAAGCTCGGTGCCGGCATGCTGGCCATCTGGGACGCCGACGCGGCATTCGCCGGCGGGAACATGCCGGCGATGCGCCAACGCATCGCCGAGGCGGGCCAGCACTGGACCACCGGCGGCAGCGAGTACAGCCATCATCAGGCCCAGATCGCGGACCTGCGCGTGGAGGAGGGTCTGATCGCCGAGGCGCTCGTGGCCGCCGCACAGTCCACGGAGGACGAACGGTGTGGCGACGACGGTGTCAGCAGCGCGCCACGAGTGCGGCTGGTGGCCGCCGCGCTGGAAGGGCGACGCGCCGACGCCGAGCGAGTGTTCGACGAGCTGCTCGGGTGGCCCACGCTGCCCGACACGCCGTGGTCGCTGTGGTTCATGGTGGAAGTCGCGCTCTCGTCGTTGCAGGCCGGCATTGCGCCCGCGCGTGTGCGCCAGGAGTTCCTGCACGACTGGGTCGGTGCGCACAACTCGCAGAGCTTCGTCACCCGTCATGTGGAGGGGCCGCTGCTGCTCGCCGAAGGCGATGCCGCCGGCGCGGTCGCCGCACTCTCGTCGGTGCTCGCGTCTCCCGACCCTGCGCTCTACGTGCCCACCATCGGGTCCCTGCGCACGCTGCTCGCCGCGGCGCAGCTGGCCGCCGGCGACCGGGTGGCCGCACTCGCCACGGCCCGCGCTGCGATCTCCGACCTGGCCACGTGGCCGGGCTGGCGACGCGACCGCGCCGAGGCGCTGGTGCGCCGCCTCGAAGGCAGCGGCGCTCGTTCCGACGGCGACCTCACCCCTCGCGAGTTGGAGGTGGCCGCGCTGATCGCCGAAGGCCTCACCAACAGCCAGCTGGCCGAACGCCTCTACATCTCACCGCGCACCGCTGCCGTGCACGTGTCGAACATCCTGATGAAGCTCGGCCTCTCCGGCCGTGCGGAGGTCGCTGCCTGGGCTGTGCGCCACGGCGTCGTCCTGCAACCCGGCTGACCCGCCGGCGCTGCGGTCGGCTGGCCCTCGGATGACGGGCGCCGGGCCTACAGCCAGTCGCGCTTGCGGAACACTCGGAACAGCACGACGCTGAGCACCACCATCGAGCCCAGTGCGAACGGGTAGCCCCAGAACCATCCGAGC
>CAZWCU010000207.1:0-7476 GCA_964632715.1 uncultured Bifidobacterium sp.
GGGCTGGCAGGGCGCCGGGCGGGCGGGGGTGTGGGCGGGCACGCCGCGGCAGCGGGGGAACGCCGCCGGGTGGGCCCTCGGCACCACCCGCGGTCCCACCGGCGACCCCGCGGCCGGGCTGGTGCAGGGGCCGGGCATCGAACGAAAGGCGATGGCGTCGATGAAGGCCATCAACGCGGCACGCCTCGCACTGCACGGCGATGGCACGCACCTTGTGTCGCTGGATCAGGCCATCGCCACCATGCGCGACACCGGCCGCGACATGCACGAGAAGTACAAGGAGACGGCACGCGGCGGGCTCGCAGTCACGTTCCGCAACGCGAATCCGGGCACGCCCGTCGCGGTGAACATCGTCGAGTGCTGAGCGACCGTCAGGGTCGGATTGCGCGCCAGTGGCCGGCACCGAGCTCGGCCGTGTCGAGCACGTCGCGCAGCGCTCGCCACACGTCGACCTCGTGGTCGAGGAACTCCTTGCCGACCGACGCCTCGAGGCCGGGACGGAGCCGCCCGTCGAGCTCGTCGAGCTCGTGGTGGGTCTTGTCGCACAACCACGGCGTGCGGTCGCGGTAGGAGATCTGCTGGAAACCTGCGGCGCGGAGCGCGGCGAAGTACACGTCGGGCGACGCCAGCCCGAACCCGAGGCCCTCGAGCGCCTCGTAGTGACGCAGCGCGGGCGAGGGTGGGGCGTCGCTGCCGGCCATCCAGTCGCTGGCCGCGAACACGCCGCCGGGTGCCAGCACGCGGAACACCTCGAGCGCCAGCGCGTGCTTGTCAGGGATGTGGACGATGGCGTCCTTGCTGAACACGACGTCGAAGCGACCGTCGGGGAACGGCAGCGGACCCGGCTCGATGGCCAGGAACGTCACCCGGTCGTCCACTCCGGCGGCGGCAGCGTTGGCCGTGGCCTTCGCCACCACGCCCGCCTCGACATCGACGCCGATCACCTCGGCGGGTTCGTACCGTTCGGCGATGAAGCACGCGCTGCCACCGGTGCCGCAGCCGAGGTCGAGCACGCGAGCGCCGCGCAGGTGCATCTGCTGCAGCACCATCGCGGTCTCGTCGTTGCCGCCCGGCGACAGGTAGCCGTCGCCCCACAGGGCTTCCAGCAGCGTCACCAGGTTGTCGTCGTAGTCCTGCGTCTGCTCCACGACGGGTCAGTCTGGCAGGCGTGGCACGGGTCCCTGTCCGACAGAACTCTGGTCACGTTCTGTCTCGCACATGGAGACGAAACGTGACCAGAGATCAGCGCGGACGAGTGTGCAGGCCGGACTAGCCGACGCTGCCTTCCATCTGCAGTTCGATGAGGCGGCTCCACTCGACCGCGTACTCCATGGGGAGCGTGCGAGTGATCGGCTCGATGAACCCGTTGACCACCATGCCCATCGCCTGCTCCTGCGAGAGGCCGCGGCTCATCAGGTAGAACAGCTGCTCGTCGGCGATCTTGCTGACCGTGGCCTCGTGGCCGATCTGCGCATCGCGCTCGCCCACCTCCATGTACGGCAGCGTGCGGCTCTCGCTGTGCTCGTCGAGGATGAGCGCGTCGCACTGCACGTGGCTCTTGCACCCGTAGGCGCCTTCCTCCACACGAACGAGCCCGCGGTAGGTGGTGATGCCACCGTCCTTGCTGATGCTCTTCGACACGATCTTGCTGGTGGTCTCCGGGGCGGCGTGCACCATCTTGGCGCCCGCGTCCTGGTGCTGGCCGGCGCCGGCGTAGGCGACCGACAGCACTTCGCCGGTGGCCTTCGGACCGACCAGGTAGACGCTCGGGTACTTCATCGTCAGCTTGGAACCGATGTTGCCGTCGATCCACTCCATGTGACCCTCGGCTTCGACCCGTGCACGCTTGGTGACCAGGTTGTAGACGTTGGGCGACCAGTTCTGGATGGTGGTGTACGTGACACGAGCCGACGGCTTGACCACGATCTCGACCACGGCAGAGTGCAACGAGTCGTTGGTGTACACCGGGGCCGAGCAGCCTTCGATGTAGTGCACCTGGCTGCCTTCGTCGGCGATGATGAGCGTGCGCTCGAACTGGCCGGCGTTCTCGCTGTTGATGCGGAAGTACGCCTGCAGCGGCATCTCGCAGTTGACGCCCGGCGGCACGTAGACGAACGAGCCGCCGCTCCACACCGCGGTGTTGAGCGCGGAGAACTTGTTGTCGCCGGGAGGGATGACGGTGCCGAAGTAGCGCTTCACCAGTTCCGGGTACTCCCGCAGCGCGGTGTCCATGTCGCAGAACAAGATGCCCTGCTTCTCGAGGTCTTCACGGTTGCGGTGGAAGACCACTTCCGACTCGTACTGCGCGGTGACGCCGGCGAGGTACTTGCGCTCGGCCTCGGGGATGCCCAGCTTCTCGTACGTGGCCTTCATCTGCTCGGGCAGGTCGTCCCACTCGCTCACCTGATCGGTGGCCGGGCGCAGGTAGTAGAAGATGTCCTGGAAGTCGATGTCGGGCATGTTCACCGCGAACCACTCGGCCATCGGCTTGCGGTCGAAGGTGCGCAGGCTGCGCTGGCGCATCTGGCTCATCCACTTCGGCTCGCCCTTCCACCAGCTGATCTGGTCGACGACGCCGTCGTTGAGGCCCTTCTCGGGCTTGAACGCGTACTCGACGCCGGTATCGCTCCAGCCGAGGTTGTACTTGCTGAGATCGAGGTCGAAGGAGGTCATCGCGGGGTCCGATCAGCCGGGAAAGCACTACGGGGAATTAGCACTACCGCCATAGTAACAATTCTCTCAGCGACGTCCACTCCCCCGCACCTACAGTGTTCCCGTGGAGCTCGACCGGACGGCCATCGATCGCGTGCTCAAACGAGCCAGCGAGCTGGCGGATCCGCGGCCGGGCACCCTGGCATCACCGGCGGGAATCAGCGAAGAGGTGCTCGTCGCGTCGGCTGTCGAGGCGGGCCTCGACCCCGAAGCGGTGCGAGTGTCGCTGGCCATCGAACGACTCGGCCCGGTGCCGCCGGTCACCCGCGGCGACCGCGTGCTCGGCACACCCGATGTGGTGGTCGAACGGCTGGTCTCGCTCGACTCCGCCGCCACGCTCGATCGGCTCGACCAGCTGCTCGTGCGCCAGCACCAGCTGCGCACTCGACGCACACGCCCCGGCACCCGAGAGTGGCAGAAGCGCACCGGCAAGATCGGCGCCGCGCAACGAGCGGCCATGGCGGTCACCGGCGAGGCCGGGCTGTCGAAGGTGGCCCGCCTGCAGGCCACGGTGGGCGAGGTCGACGACGAGCACTCGATGGTGCGCATGGTCGCCGACCGCCGCGGCCAGCGCACCGGGCGAGTGGTCGGCGGCACGGTCGTCGGCGGCGTCGGCGTGGTCGGTGTGGGGATGGTCGCCGTCGCGGTGTCGCCGTTGCTGCTCGTCGCCACGCCGTTCGCGGTGGGCGCGGCCTACGGCGTGGCCAAGAAGGGCCGCGCGCAGGCCGCCGACCTGGCCACCGAGATGGAGGCCGTGCTCGACTCGGTGGAGCAGGGCACCTCGCCGATCACGCTCAGCGCCAGTCTTCGCCGAGTCCTGCGCAGCAACCGCCCGCAGTAGTTGCGCGATTCCTCGCGCCAGGCGCGAGGAATCGCGCAGGCACGGATCAGCTGACGGGTTCCAGGCGGGCGGGGACGCTCTTGTGCCAGGGAGTGCCCGCGATCCAGTCGCGGTCGGCGCCACTGGTGAGCTCGTTGGGTGCGACTCCTGCGCGCGGCGCACCGTCCGCCGTCGGTTCGTCGAGGCCCATGCCGTTGGGCAGCGACACGTGACCCGGCTGCATCATCGCGCTCACCTCCACCGCCACTCGCGCGCTGCCGCGTGGTGTGGTGATGGTGGCGTACCCGCCGTCGACGAGGCCCGCCGCGGTGGCGTCGGTGGCACTCACCCGCAGTGTGCCGTCGGCGTCGCGTTTGCGCCACGACGAGTCGCGGATGATGGTGTTGGCGGTGAACGAACGGCGCTCGCCGGCGCTGAGCACCAACGGGAACTCCGCAGTCGCGATGTCGGGTTCGCCGGCCAGGCCGCGCAGCTCCTCCACCAACTCCTCGATGTGCACGTGGATGAGCCCGTCGTCGGTCCTCACGCGCGGCGACACGTCGGCCCACTCGTCGACCGAGAACGTCACGCCATGGTGGCCGGCAAGGATGCCGTCGAACAGCGACTCACCGAGCTGCAACCCTTCGCCGGTGAACCCGGCACGGCGGACGGACGCCTCGAACCCGAGCGCACACCGGTGCGCGGCGCCCCACAGCAGCGCGGCCGAGGCGGCGCCGTCGGGCAGCGTGGGCCCGAGCGTGCGGTAGAGCACGACCGGCGCCACCGCTCCCAGCGCCGGGATGGCGGCGGTGGCCTCGAAGAACGCGCCGGCGAACGCTTCTCGGCTCTCCAGCGCGGCCGAGCGCAACGGCGCGAGCATCTCGTTGTCGATGACGCCGAGTGCCTCCACCAGGCGAGCGTGGATCTCGGGCTCGGGCAGTGGGCCGTCGGGCGGCGCGACCACCGGCTTGCGCAGGTGGAACACGTTGTGCGGGAAGTCGAAGTTGAAGAAGGTGGCCTCCCACTTCTCGAACTGACTCTGCGCGGGCAGCACGAAGTGCGCTTCGCGGGCGGTCTCGGTGAGCGCCACGTCGATCACGACCAGCAACTCCAGCGACCGCAGCGCCTCGAGCATGCGCGGCGTGTCGGCCAGCGAATGCAGCGGGTTGCCGCTCTCCACCAACATCGCACGGTAGCGAGCCGGGTGGTCGGTGAGGATCTCGTCGGGGATGACGTTGCACGGCACGAGGCCGCTGATGATCTTCGACCCGACCACCGGCGACACCTTCTGCTCGCCTCTGCCCACGTCGCCACGCACCAGTGAGACGAGCGAGGTGGTCATGTACTGCGAACCGGGCTTCGCGAAGTTGCCGGTGAGCACCCACAGCAACTTCTCCAGCCAGCTGTTCATCGTGCTGTGGCGGTTCATCTGGATGCCGAGGTCTTCGAACACGGCGACGCTGTCGGCCGCCGCGAGCCTGCGGGCGGCACTGCGCAGGTACTGCTCGTCGACCCCGCAGCGGGCCGCGTACTCGGCCACCGGCAGCGAGCTGAACTCTGCGGCCACGGCGGGCCAGTCGGCCACGTGATCGCGCACCCAGTCGGCGTGCACCAGGCCCTCCTGCACGATGACGGCGACCATCGCCGACAGGCAGAACGCATCGGTGCCCGGCTTCACCTGCAGATGGAACCCGTTCCCGCCGGCCACCGCGAGCTCGGCCGTCTCGCTGCGCCGCGGGTCGATGACCACGATCGCGCGCGCCGGGTCGTTGGCGATCTCCTTCAGTGTGGTGCGAGCGCGCGGGAAGCCATGGCTCTGCCACGGGTTCTTGCCCACGAACAGCGCCACCTCGCAGTGCTCGAAGTCGGCCCGCACCCCGCCGCCGAACATCTTGCCGTTCACCCAGAACTCGCCGGTCTTCTCCTGCGAGAGCGCGTTGGCGCGGTAGCGGCCGCCGAGCGCTCGCAGCGTGGCGCCGCTGTAGCCGCCACCGAGGTGGTTCCCCTGGCCGCCACCGCCGTAGTAGAAGATCGTCTCCCCACCGTGCGTGTCGCGCACCGCGGCGAACCGCTCGGCCACTTCACGGATGGCCGTGTCCCAGTCGATCTCCTCGTAGGTGCCGTCGGCTCGCCGGCGCAGCGGGGAGAGCAGCCGCTTGGTGCCGTTCTGGTAGTGGTTCAGGCGCAGCGCCTTCTCGCACGTGTAGCCCTGCGACGCGGGGTGCGCCTTGTCGCCACGGATGCGGTCGAACGTGTGGCCGTCGTCGCCGAGGCGGATCTCGATGCCGCAGTTGCACTCGCAGAGGATGCAGGCCGAAGGCTGCCAGTCGGTGTCGGTCATGGATGCACAGTACGCCAGGTGCGTAGTATCACGCAACGGACTCTTCGCCTCGCGGCGAGTTCAGCCGACGGACGGTTCCGACGGCGAGCGCACCCAGCCGGGCCCGGCCTTGGCCCGCATGTGACGCAGGTCCATCGGCTCGCCGCACGTGGAGCACACCAGCTCAGGAGTGCCGTGGCTCTCGCACGTGTGGCGCATCTCCAGCGGCGGCCCGTCGGGCGAGGCCCACTTGTCGCCCCACGCCATGAGCGCCGCGATCACCGGGAACAGGTCGCGGCCCTTGTCGGTGAGGTGGTACTCGAAGCGCTCGGGGTGATCGTGGTACTTGACCTTGGTGACCACGTCGTGCGCGACCAGCGTGTTGAGGCGATCGCTGAGGATGTTGCGGGCAATGCCGAGATCGGCCTGGATGGCCTCGAAGCGGCGCTGCCCGAGCATGATGTTGCGCACGATCAGGAGGGTCCACCACTCGCCCACCACGTCGAGCGTGCGGGCAACCGAGCAATTCATGTGGCTGACGCTGCTGCGCTTCACGCCACCAGGCTAGTCGCGCCACGCAACTGACTCGCATCTCGTCGGCACGGAGCGCCTGACCTGGGGCTGTGGGTTCTGGGGTTCGACACGAACCGGGGTCTAGGGTTCGGACACCGATCTCCGTCCCGAGGGGCACTCGTGTCGACACTCACCCGTCTCGAGTCCGAGGCCATCACCATCATCCGGGAAGTGGCCGCCGAGTTCGAGCGACCGGTGCTGCTGTTCTCCGGTGGCAAGGACTCGATGGTGCTGCTGCACCTGGCGCGGATGGCGCTCCACCCGGCTCCGCTGCCGTTCGCGATGATGCACGTCGACACCGGCCACAACCTGCCGGAGGTGATCGAGTTCCGGGATCGCACCGTCGCCGCGTACGGCGTGCCGCTGCTGGTGGCGTCGGTGCAGGACTCCATCGATCGCGGTCGCGTCACCGAACAGCAGGGGCCCCGCGCCAGCCGCAACACGCTGCAGACCACCACGCTGCTCGACGCGATCGAGCACCACCGCTTCGACGCGGTGATGGCCGGCGGCCGGCGCGACGAGGAACGCTCGCGGGCGAAGGAGCGAGTGTTCAGCCATCGCGACGAGTTCGGCCAATGGGACCCGAAGCAGCAGCGCCCCGAACTGTGGAACCTCTACAACGGGCGCCACCGTCCGGGCGAGCACTTCCGCGTCTTCCCGCTGAGCAACTGGACCGAGCTCGACATCTGGGAGTTCGTCGGCCGACGGAACATCGCGTTGCCGTCGATCTACTTCGCCCACCGCCGACAGGTGTTCCGACGCGACGGGATGCTGATGGCGGTGTCGCCGTTCCTCACGCCCGACCCCAGCGACGAGGTGTTCGAGACGACCGTGCGCTTCCGCACCGTCGGCGATGCGACGTGCACCGCGGCCATCGAGTCGTGGGCGAGCACCGTCGACGAGGTCATCGCCGAAACTGCCGTCGCACGCGTGACCGAGCGCGGCGCCACCCGCGCCGACGACCGGATCAGCGAGGCCGGCATGGAAGACCGCAAGCGGCTGGGGTACTTCTGATGGACCTGCTCCGCTTGGCCACCATCGGCAGCGTCGA
>CAZWCU010000208.1:0-7370 GCA_964632715.1 uncultured Bifidobacterium sp.
GACGGCGTGCCGATCTGACGCCGCGGACACGTCCGAGCAGGGGAGGGGTACGGTTCCGTGCATGGGACGTCGACTGATCGCACTGTCCGCTGCCGCGCTGCTGACCATGAGTGCGTGCGGAGACGACGACAGCGGTGACGCCACGACGGAGGCCGGCAGCACGGCCACCACAGAGGCAGCAGCCACCGACCTGGTCACCACCACCGAGCCGGCCGGCGCAGGGCTGCCCGAGGGCTGCGTGCTGCCGCCGTTCACCGCCACCGCCCAACGCGTCGGGCCATCGCCGATCGGCGCCGAGGCCTTCGAGGTCACCGACGCGGTCGTGGTGCCCATTCCCGTCGTCCCCAACCCCGATGGTGCCCTCAGCGCCGACGAGACCACGTCGCTCGCCGGGACCACCGACCTGCTCGGCTACTCGCTGGTGTTCGCCGACGAGCCGATCGTCGGCGCCGGCGGCATGTTCTTCGAGTACGAACCCGTCACCGCGGGCAAGCTGCGCGGATTGGTGTCGATCTTCCCTGCAGCGGGTGTGCCATTCGTGGCCGGCGACGTGGTCACCTACGGCGTGGTACCGGGCCTCAGCATCCCGCTCCCCACCATCGGCATGGACCTTGCCGCGTTCGAGCAGAGCACCAACTCGTACCGCGACGATCCGGTCGGTCAGGTGACCGTGCTCGGCATCACCCAGGACTCGGTGTGCCTCGACGTGGATCTCAGCTGGGCGCTGAACGATCCGGCCGAGAACACGCTCACCGTTCGCGGCGTGTTCGCCGGTCGCCTGCTCGACCGATCCACCCTCGTGATGATGAGCTGACGATGAGCGTCGCCGTCTTCATCGAGCACCGCGTGCAGCCCGGCCGACGCGACGAGGTGCGTGCCGTCTGGGAGAAGTGGATGCGCCCTGCGATCCTCGCCAACGAAGCGCACGAGGCGTACGCGTACACCTTCGACGGCAACGACCCCGACGTGATCCGCGCGTTCCAGCAGTACCGCGACGCGGCAGCGGCGGCCTCCTTCTTGGAGACCGCCGCGTACCGTTCGTACCTGTTGGAAGTGGAACCGCTGCTATTCGGCCCGCCCGTGGTTCGCTCGGGCGAGGTGCAGTGGTCGAAGCCGACCTGATCGGACGTCGGGCGGCGGCCGTCAGGCCTCCCGGCGACGGGCGCCCGCCACGAAGAAGCCGCCGACGGTCGTGAGGGCTCCGGCCAGCAGCACCAGCAGGGTCGACGCAGCGCCCGTGCTCGGCAGCTCGCCGCCCTGGCCCACGCCACCGTCATCGGGCTGATCGCCCTGCGGGGTGCCGTTGTCGAAGTCGTCGGGGTTGTCGGGCTGGCCGCCGTCACCGTCGACGAAGTCGTCCGGGTTCTCCGGGTCGACGGGATCCGGGCCGTTCGGGTCGTCGGCAGCGATCGGGAGGTCGGCACAGTCGTCGGTGACCCGCTCGGAACTGACCAGCTGGCCGCCGATCTCGAAGCGGAACTCGCTGCACTCGCCCGGCGCGGACGCCGCCCAGTTGTGGAGACCGAACTGCTCGGTCGCATCCTCGACCACGCTGAGCATGTAGCCACCGGTGAAGTACAGGCTGGAACCCGGATCATCGATCTGCGCGGTGGGCGAGGCGAGCGTGTAGATGTCGAGCGTGACCATCTCGTCGCAGGTCTCCACCTCGTCGGAGTAGCCGACCTGGAACATCAGCGAGTTGTTCCCCTCGTTGGCGTAGTACCACGACAGGCCGTCGTAACCCCAGGGGGTGCACTCGGGTGCGTCGGCGATGTCGACCACGTCGACCGGCTCCTCCGGGGTCTCGGCGTTCGCCGTGCCGGCGAGGCAGAGCGCGACTGCGCCGGCGCCGAGGACGGCGGCGAGGCGGGCGATGGAGCGGATGTGGGTGTTGCGGTTCATGTGACTGTCTCCTGGTTGCAGCAGCGGCGTCGGTGCCGCTGCGGTGTTGCCAAGGAGAGAGGCGACCCGCGCGAACCTGTCAGAAACTCGTGAAGAACTTCACGAGCGGTTGACGCGCCCGGCCAGCGAGCGGAAGGCCAGCGTGAACGAGATGAGACCCATGCCGCCGATCGCGAGCAGCGCCTGGCCGAGCGCACTCCAGTCCCACCCGGTCTGCAGCAGCGCGCGCATCCCCTCCAACATGTAGGTCGTCGGGTTGAACCGCGCCGCCGTCGCCAGCCATCCGGTCATCGCCTCCTGCGGCAGGAACGCGGTGGTGAGGAACGCGAACGGGAAGAACAGCAGGAACGCATTGTTCACCGCAGTCTGGTTGCCCGTGCGCAACGCGATCGCATACGGGAAGCCGGTGAACGCGAGGCCCCACAGACCCGCCAACGCGATGAACACGACCATGCCGACGACGCCGGTGGCGACGTCGATGCCCAGCGCCAGACCGAGTCCCATCACCGGCACGGCCAACGCGATGATGAGCACGAAGTCGGCGGTCATCAGCCCCAGCAGCAGCGTGCCGCGACGCACCGGCGTGAGCAGCAGTCGATCGAGGTAGCCGTCCTGGATGTCGATGACGAGCGAGTTCGCGCGTGAGATGCCGGTGACCGCGAAGATCACCGCCACCGGCAACTGGAACGCCTTGTAGTCAAAGCCCGGGGGGAAGCTGTCCTCCACGAACGACTGCAATGCACCCACGTTGACCACGAAGAAGAACACGGGCACCACCAGCGCCGGCCCGAACGCCTCCGGGTCCCGCCAGGTGAGGCGCAGCGCACGCAGGCTCACCGTGCGCCAGTCGGCGATGAAGCCGGCGCGGCGAGGATGCACACGATCGCCACGAGGTGCGTCGACCACGGCGCTCATGCCGCGTCCTCCTGCATCCGCCCGCCGGTGATGTGCAGGAACACGTCGTCGAGGGTGGGGGTGCGCAGGGTCAGTCCCTCCACCACCATGCCCGCCTCCGCGAGCGCCACCGCCACCGGACTGATGGCCGCCGCCCCGTGGGCCACCGACATCACGACCTCGTCGCCCGACCGCTCCACGCGATCCACTTCGGCCAACCGGCTGACGACCTCGGCCACCTCGGCACCCGTGCCCGGCGCGACTCGCGCGACGATCACGTCGCTGCCGATCGACCGCTTCAACGCTGCCGGCGTGCCCTGCGCGACGATCCGGCCGTGCGCGATGATGCCCACCCGATCGGCCAAGGCGTCGGCCTCCTCCAGGTACTGCGTGGTGAGGAAGATGGTGATGCCCAGCTCCTGGTTGAGGTAGCGCACCTCTCGCCACACCGCGGCGCGGCTGGTGGGGTCGAGACCGGTGGTCGGCTCGTCGAGGAACAGCACCTCGGGCTGGTGGACGAGCGACGCGGCGAGGTCGAGTCGCCGCTTCATGCCACCCGAGTACGTGGCGATGCGCTGATCGATGGCGTCGCCGATGTCGACCAACGGCAGCAGTTCGGCCACTCGCCGCAACCGTTCGGCGCGCGATAGCCCGTACAGCCGACCTTGGAGATCGAGCAGCTCGCGGCCGGTCTGCTTGCCGTCGAGTGCGGCGTCCTGCAGCGCCACACCGATGCGCAGCCGCACGTCGTCGGCATCGGTGGCCACGTCGAAACCGGCGACTCGGGCGTTGCCGCCGCTGGGCGCCAGCAGCGTGGTGAGCATCCGCACGGTGGTGCTCTTGCCGGCACCGTTCGGGCCGAGGAAGCCGTAGATCTCGCCCACCGCGACCGACAGATCGACGCCGTCGACCGCGACCGTGTCACCGAACGTGCGCCGCAAGGCTGTTGCTTCGATCGCGCCGTTCATCGCACCGACACTAGGCAAGCGATCAGCGACGAGTACGCAACATCGCCTCGATGCGCGCCACTCGCGTGCGAGCCGGAGGGTGCGTGGCGGCCAGCCGTTCGCGCCACGTGAGTGGGCGATCGCCACCGAACTCGGCGACGAAACGACGCAACGCGGTGGCGAGCGGGCGACCGAAACCCATGTCGACCGCCCTGCCGTCGGCCTGGAACTCGCTGTTGCGGCCGACCACGTTGGCCAGCATGTTGCTGAGCAGCAACCCGCTGAGGAACACCCACGACACGGCGGTGAGCAGCGCCGCCACCGTGCGCCCGATGGCCGTGATGGCCGACGAGTGGCTGGCGTAGCTGGTGGTGGCCGCGGTGGCCACGTTCTGCAGGAAGAAGCCGACACGGGCGAGGATGAGCACCGGGATGCTGAGCCACTGCCCGATCGCGAGCGCCACGGTGTGGAAGCCGAGGTGGTGGCTGAGCTCGTGGGCCAGCACGCCACTCAACTCGTCGCGCGGCAGCGTCTCGATCGCGTACGACGTGACCACCACCAGGTGGCCACCGCACGCGAACGCGTTCAACTCGTTCGACGGCAGCACGGCCAGCACGTATCGACGGCCGGGGATGTCGTTCACCTGCAGCACGGGCCGCCATGCCGGGGCCAACGCGGCGCGTTGATCGTGTGTGGGTCGCCGCGCGCCGAGCAGCGGCGCGAGCAGGAAGACCTGCACCGGGCGCAGGAACAGCAGCACGACCGAGGCCAGGTAACCGCCCGCGAACCACAGGAACGGCACCTGCCAGATGAGGTGCACCGGCCACCAGAACACCAGGAGCGCGAGAAGCCACACGGGCACGACGGCGACCACCGGCGCGATGGCGGTGATGGCCGACGAGTCGAGGTTTCGGCGAGCGAGGCGAGGCCGCCCCAAGGTGTCCACCCGGAACACGATACGTGCGATTCCCGAAGGTCACGGGCAGTGAGCACGGTGTTCACGCGAATCTCCGCTATCCCTTTCGGCGAATCTGCCGATAACTAGCGTGCGCAGCGGCGATCGCCCGCGGCCCGAGAGCGGATGGAGGAGGTGAGCATGGCGTCGACACTGCCCGCATCGCGGCAATCCGGGGGCGGCGAACCCAGCATCACCGAACTGCTCGACCAGGCCCGAGAGATCGAGGACGCCGACATCGGGCGCGCCCGGGCACTCGTCCAGCAGGCACGGGTCATCGCCCGCAGCCAGAACGATGCTGCCGGCGAAGCGGAGGCGCTGTATCGCCTGGCCGAGCTCTCCTACATGTCGGGTCTCAACAACGAAGCGTTCGCGGTGGCGCTGGAGTCGCGCGACCTCGCGCACCAGTGCGGCGCGGTCAACTCCGAGGTGTCGGCGCTCAACCTCATCGCCGCCGTGCAGTACCACGCGGCCAACTACTCCGAGGCGCTCGGCTCGGCCATGGCGGCCCTCGAGCTCTACCGCACCACGTCCGAGCGAGCCAGCGAGGGCATGCTGCTCAACTCGCTGGCGGTCATCCAGCACAGCCTGCGCGACACCGACCGCGCAATCGTCACCTACGAAGCCGCGCTCATGGCCAACAAGGGCCAGAACCGGCTCGACCTCGATGCCATCACGCTCGCGAATATGGCGAAGGTGCGCGCCGACCGCCACGAGGACCTGCTGGCGGTGAGCCTCGGCGAGTCCGCGCTCACGCTCGCGAAGGACCACGCACCCGAGTTCGTGCCCGAGATCCTGGCGCGACTGGCCATCGCCTACGTGGCGCTGGCCGCGCTCGACCGAGCGTCGAGCTGCCTCGACGAAGCCGATGGCGTGCTGCGCGACCGCACCGCTCGCCGAGTGGCGCTCTCACCCGGCAGCGTCGTCACGGTGCGAGTCGCACGCGGCGAGCTGTACGTGGCACAACACCTGCGCGACCACGCACTGCGCGAATGGGGCGAGGCGCTGGAGCTGGCGTCGCAGGCGAACATGACCGAGGTGGCACTCACGCTGCGCGAGAAGCTCGCCAACCTGTGCAAGGAGATGGGTCGCTTCGAGATCGCCCTCAGTCACCAGGAGGCCCGCTACGCGCTGAACGAGGAGATGTTCAACCGCGGCACCGACCTGCGCATCAAGACGCTGCAGATCCAGCACGACACCGAGGCGGCGCGGCAGCAGGCGGAAATCCTCCGCTTGCGCACCACCGACCTCGAGCAGATGGTCAGCATGCGCACCGAGCACCTCGAATCGTTCCAGCTCGAGTCGCTGCAGCGCGCCGCGGTGATGGCGGAACTGCGCACCATCGACACCGCCGAGCACCCCGTGCGCGTCGGTGAGCTCGCGGCACACCTCGCCCTCGAGTTGGGGGAGAGCATCGAGTTCGCGGAGCGGTTGGGCATGGCCGCGCGGTTGCACGACATCGGCAAGGTCGCCGTGTCCGACAACGTGCTGCTCAAGCCAGGGCCGCTCACCGCCGCAGAGTTCGAGCTGGTCAAGACGCACACGACCGCCGGTCACGAAGTGCTCGTCGGCAGCACCTCACCCACCATGCAGTTGGCCGCCGAGGTCGCACTCACGCACCACGAGCGGTGGGACGGTACGGGGTATCCGTACGGCGCGCTGGGCGAGAGCATCCCGCTCGGCGGACGCATCGTCGCAGTGGCCGACGTGTACGACGCGCTGGTGAGCGCTCGCGTGTACAAGCACGCGTGGGCGCCGGTCGACGCCGTCAACTACGTGGTGGCCGGCAGCGGCACCCAGTTCGAACCGCGCATCGTGCGCGCGTTCATCGCGGTGATGCTGCGTCGAGACCCGTCGCTGCGGCAGCGGCTCGACCTGTCAACGCTTGCATGACCCAGTCGCCCACCAGTTGGGCGAGGTCGTCGATGGGCATGGTGAGGCGACCCATGCGGTGCGCGTGGCTGAACGACGACACCGCGCCGAGCACACCGACCACGTAGAAGCCCGGGTCTCCTTCGGCGAGCAGGCCCTGCTGCTGGGCCGCTTCGATGAGCCGGAGCACGTCGCCCGAGTAGACGTCGCTACCCTCCTTCATCACACCGGCCAGGGCGTCGTCGGTGCGTTCCACGTCGAGCAGCGCGAAGTACGGCTGGTGCTCGGCCATGAACCGCACGCTGGCCACCGCGCCCTGGCGGATGCGGGTGACCGGGTCGGCGTTCGGATCCATCGCACCGGCCTGTGCGCGGCGCAACTGCAGCCGCATCGTGCGCACCAGCTCGCCGAACAGTGACTCCTTGGTGGGGAAGTACCAGTAGAACAACCCTTTGGCGACGCCGGCGTCGGCGCAGATGTCGCTGATGCGCGTGGCGCCGTAGCCCTTCTCGGTGAACAGGCGCTCGGCAGCTTCCAGCAGTTGCTGCTTGCGTTCGATGCCCTGTTCGGTGTGGCGGCGGTCGTCGGACACGCACTCAGTCCAGCAGGCATTGACCCGTGGGTCAATCCGGGCGGCGATGCGTGCTCCTACACTCACGCCATGGCAGCCACCCGGGCAGAGCGCATCGCCGAGCGCGAGCGCAACCAGAAGTGGAAGAACCCGCCGCTGCGCATCGAGATGCTCGAGTGCATCAACTGCGACGCGTGCCTGCGCCACTGCCCGCCGCAGTTCGGCGCCA
>CAZWCU010000209.1:0-7361 GCA_964632715.1 uncultured Bifidobacterium sp.
GGACACGAAGCGACCGCACATCCTCCCGACCGTACCCCCGCTGTCACTCGCCCGCACGGAGCCGCAGGTGTCGTGGCGCTACAGCCACACCTCGAGATCGTCACGCAGCCGCCCTCGACCCCGTGCCCCGGTGCTGTGCCAGACCATCTTCCCGGAGGACATCAGCACGAGGGTCGGCGCGCTCATCACGCCGAACTGCACGGCCAATCCGGGGTTCGCATCGATGTCGACGGAAGCCAGCTGGAAGCGATCATCCTCGGCGGCGAGGTCGGCCAGCACCGGGTCGAAGATCCGGCACGGTGCACACCACGATGCCCAGAAGTCGACGAGCACCGGCACGTCGGCGGCGACGATGAACTCGGCGAAGGTCGACTCGGTGAGAGCGATGCCGACGCTCATCCGGCCATCTCGCCGTCGCTCAGGCCCTCGGTGAGCAGCGCCAGGCAGGCGGAGTCGTCGCCGTGGCGGCACACGTCGACCAGTCGGCGCAGCTGGCACCGTTGGGCGGCCAGTGAGCGCATCGCCTCGTCGATCGTGGCCAGGCGGGCGTGCGCTGCGTCCAGCACCTCGTCGGCGGACCGGGCGCCGTCAGGGCCGAACAGGTCGGTGATCTCGGCGAGGGTGAAGCCGAGTTGTTTGGCACGTTGGATGAACTCGAGCCGCCACAGATGGCCCTCGGAGTACTGCCGATACCCCGCCGCCGTTCGAGGGGGCTCGGCGAGCAGTCCGCGTCGCTCGTAGTAGCGGATGGTCTCGATGTGCACCCCCGCCTGTTCGGCGAGACGGCCAATGGTCAGCGCTCGTGCTGGTTCGGTCTCCATCCGGAGCACGGTAGGGCCTGTACCTACCCCCGGAGTCAAGTCGTCGCCACGACGCGCCGACCGCGCACCGAGCAGCAGTTCGCGAAGCCTTTCATCACGGCATCCGTGATCAGAAGCTTCGCGAAGCGCCTGCGGCGGGCTCGGGCGCGAAGAAGGGCCACCCTTGCGGATGGCCCCTCGCTCATACGTCGGGCTGACAGGATTTGAACCTGCGACCCCTTGTCCCCCAGACAAGTGCGCTACCAAGCTGCGCTACAGCCCGTATGTCGACGATCAACTCTACCGACTCGCCGCCGGTTCGGCTCACAGAAACAGGTAGATGACGCGCCAGCCGAGGTAGGCGACGAGCATCACCATCAGCAGTTTGAAGTGCCACGGTGCCTTCACGTCGTCCTCGTCGCCGCCACCGGCCGCGAGCTTGCGCACGTCGACGTTCTTCGCCGTGATCGGCTGCTGCGCGGCCACCGAGCGCCCGCACGTGGGGCAGGTGCCGTCCTCGTTCATCGCCGAGGGCGCCCAGTACTTGGCGCACTCCTCACACCACGGCATGCCGAAAGCCTTACTCGCTGCGCTTGCGCACACGCAACTTGATGGGAGTGGACCCGAACTCGAACGCTTCGCGGATGGAGCGCTCGAGGTACCGGAGGTAGGTGTGCGGCAGTTCACGGTTGACGAACAGCGTGAACGTCGGCGGATCGGTGGCGCCCTGCAGTGCGTACATCACCTTCACGCCGTGGCCGGCCGGCTGGCGCGACTGGGCGTCGGCGATGACCCGGTTGACGTCGCGGGTGGGCACTCGACGGTGGTACTGCTCGATGGCGTCCTGCAGCACCGGGCGCAGCTTGTGCACGCCCTTGCCGGTGAGCGCCGAGATCTTCAGGATCGGCGAGTCGCCGACGAAGTACAGCTTGCGTTTCACCTCGGCGAGGATCTCGAGGCGCTGGTCGGCGTCGTCGATGAGCTCCCACTTGTTGAGCATCACCACGATCGGGCAACCGGCGGCGTCGACGCGCTCCGCCAGGCGTTGGTCCTGGCTGGTGACGCCTTCGGTGGCGTCGATGATGAGCAGCGCGATGTCGCTGCCGTCGATGGCACGCAAGGCGCGCACCATGCTGTAGTACTCGGCCGAGTCGTCGATGCGGCTGCGACGGCGCATGCCGGCAGTGTCGACGAACACGATCGGGCCGTCGGGCGTGTCGACCATCGTGTCGATGGCGTCGCGGGTGGTGCCGGCCATGTCGTGCACCACCGAACGGTCTTCACCGACGAGGCGGTTGAACAGGGTGCTCTTGCCCACATTGGGGCGACCGACGATGGCCACGCGCGGCGGCGCCACGTCGTTGGGGTTCCAGAGCGCCTCGCCCTCGTCGTCGACCGGGATCTCGCTGACGGGCTGGCGGGCTTCCTCGGGCAGCGCGTCGAGCAGCACGTCGAGCAGGTCGCCGGCGCGACGGCCGTGCAACGCGCTGACGGCCTGCGGCTCGCCGAGACCCAGCGCGAGGAACTCCCAGCGCTCGTTCTCGCGACGATCGTTGTCGGCCTTGTTGGCCACCAGGATGACCGGAGCCTTGAGGTGACGCAGCCAGTGCGCGACCGACTCGTCGTCCTCGGTGAGACCCACTGACGCATCGACCACGAACAGCACGACATCGGCCTGCTCCACCGCCGCTTCCACCTGCCGGCTGACCTTCTCGTCGAGCTCGTTGCCGCCGGGCAACCAACCGCCCGTGTCGACCAGCAGGAAGGGCACGCCCAACCACTCGGCCTCCACCTCCTTGCGATCGCGCGTGACCCCGGGGCGGTCTTCGACGATGGCCACCTGGCCTCCCACGATGCGGTTGAACAAGGTGCTCTTGCCCACGTTGGGACGACCGACGACGACGACTGTGGGCAAACTCACGACACGCTCTCCAGGACTTCGGACTTGACGGCATTCAATGCCCGCCGCAGGGCGATGCCATCGGTGGGGACCACTTCGACGACACGGGGCAGTTCCGCGACGGTGGTGCCGTCGAGGAAGCGGCCTTCGCTGAGGCACACGTCGGGCAACAGGTAGCGATGGCCGGCCGGCTGCTCGGCGAGCACTCGCGCCAGATCCGCACCCACCATCAGGCCGGTGACGGCGGTGTTGCCGCCGAAGAACTCGTTGGCGACGGGGATGATGCGCACGTCGTGGCGGCCGAGCGAGCGCACGAGCGGCTCGAGCACCTGCGCGCCGAACGCGCCGGTGAGGATGCCCACGGGTGCGTCGGGCCGCGCGCCGAGACGCACCGAGGTGGCTGCCCCGGCGTCGGTGGTGCAGCCGCGCAGACCGGTGTCGCCGGCCGGGTTGCGCGGGGCGCGGTAGCCCTGCGCGGGCGCACCGTCGACCGCGGCGAAGAACCCGCTCTGCGGACCGGTGGGTGCGTCGACCGCGCCCGTGAACTCGAGCTCGAACGTGCGCGCCATGCCGATGCCGTCCTCGTGCATGTGGAAGCCCTCGTACTCGTCGGCGTCGGGGAACGGCATGCCGGCCATGAGGTAGTACTCGTCGGCGGCGAACACCATCCGCCGGCCGAGCACGCGCCGGAAGACCTGCTGCCACTCGTGCACCGCGGTCACCATCGCCCGCGCTTCGGCCTGCGTGTGCAGCCGCATCGCGGACTCCGCGTTGTAGCGGCTGAGGCCCAGGGGCACGACGGCCACCGACTCGAGCTCGGGGTACTGGTCGAGCACTCCGGCCATCGTCTGCTCGAACACCGAGCCGTCGTTGACGCCGGGGCACAGCACGACCTGCCCGCGCACCGTGATGCCGTGATCGAGCAGTGCTCGCAGCCAGCGCAGGCTCATGCCGCCCCGCGGGTTCTTCAGCATGCGGCTGCGCACCTCGGGGTCGGTGGCGTGGATGCTGACATTGAGCGGCGACAGGCGTTCGGTGACCACACGCTCGAGGTCGGCTTCGGTGAAGCGAGTGAGGGTGGTGAAGTTGCCGTACAGGAACGACAGGCGATAGTCGTCGTCTTTCAGGTACAGGCTCTTGCGCAGGCCTTTGGGCAGTTGGTAGATGAAGCAGAACTCGCAGTGGTTGTCGCACGTGCGCACCCGGTCGAACACCGCGCTCGACACTTCTGCCCCCAGCGGTTCACCCGGCCGCTTCTCCACCTCGAGGGTGAGCTCGAGGCCGCCACGCTGCACTTCCAGCGACACGTCGGCGTCGTCGGCGGCGAAGCGCCACTCGATGATGTCGCGCGGCACCGTGCCGTTGATGGTGAGCACCACATCGCCGACGGCGAGGCCGGCCCGCTGGGCAGCGGAGCCTGGCGCTACAGCGGCGACGGTGGGCAAAGACATGGTGCTCAAGGCTACCGGCGGGCGCGGACGACCGCCGGTAACCTGCATTGCTGTGACCGTCGACCGCGTGCTGCTGGCTGAACCTCGCGGGTTCTGCGCGGGCGTGGAGATGGCCATCAAGGCGCTCGCCTGGATGGTGCGCAGCTTCGAGGCGCCGGTGTACTGCTACCACGAGATCGTGCACAACAAGATCGTCGTGCAGCGGTTCGAGGCCCAGGGTGTGGTGTTCGTCGATCACATCGACGAGGTGCCGGAAGGCCGCCCGATCATGCTGTCCGCGCACGGCTCGGCGCCGGAGGTGGTGGCAGCCGCCCGTGCTCGCGGCAGCTACGTGGTGGACTCGGTGTGCCCGCTGGTCACCAAGGTGCACCACGAGGTGAAGGTGCGCGCCGGCAAAGGCTTCCGCATCGTCTACGTCGGCCACGAAGGACACGAGGAAGCCGTCGGCACCATGGCGGTCGCCCCGGACTCCATCAGCCGCGTGGAGAGCGTGGCGGAAGTGCTGGCACTCCCCCACTTCGACGAGCCGGTGGCGCTGCTCGCGCAGACCACGCTGTCGCACCGCGACTGGGAGGGCGTGGCCGTCGCCGTGCGCGAGCGCTACCCACAGGTCTGGTCGCCGGGCCGCAGCGACCTGTGCTTCGCCACCACCAACCGGCAGTCGGCACTGACGGCCATGGCGCCCCGATGCGACGCCATCGTTGTCCTCGGCCCGGCCCACTCGTCCACCCCCACGGCGCCGGAGACGCCGGCCCCCGAGGCCGGCTGCCCGCAGGTGTTCCGCATCAACGGCCCCGAGGAGCTGCCCATGGGGCTCTCCGGCACGGTCGGCGTCACCGCCGGCGCGTCGGCACCCGAGGAGCTGGTGGAGGCCATCATCGCCCGCCTCTCCCCCACGCACGGCGTCGAGCTGCTGCGGGTCACCGAGGAGGACGAATACTTCCCTCCGCCGCGCAACATCCGCGACCTGCAGGCGGCCATCGGCATCGCCGCCGCGGCCATGCTCGGCGGGCCGATCGCAGTGTCGACGGTGTTCGACGACCGAGCGCTCGCCGCCAGCGATGTGCTCGCCACGCTCGTCGCTTCCTAGTCTGCGAGCATGCTCTCCCCCACCGCCGCCACCATTCGCCTGTTCTTGCACGTGCTGGCCGCGTCGGTGTGGGTGGGCGGCCAGTTCGCCCTTGCGGGGGTGGTGCCGTCGCTGCGCCGGGCCGCGCCGGAGGCCACCAAGCCGGTGGCGCAGGCGTTCGCCCGCCTCGCGTGGCCTGCGTTCGGCATCGCCGTGCTGACCGGCATGTGGAACCTGATGGAGGTCGACATCACTGCCGCCAGCTCCGCCTACCAGGCCACCGTGCTGCTGCACATGGCCGTCGCGATCGCCTCCGGTGTGTTCGTGGCCGTGCACCAGTTCGGGAAGACCACACTGGCGATGGCACTCGGCGGTTCGCTCGGCGCCCTGTTCGCCGTCGGCGCGATGTTCCTCGGCCTGCTGCTGCGCACCGGCACCGCCTGACCCGGGTTCCCGCCGATCCGAGTGCCAGCCGACCATCCGAGTGCTAGGCGACCATCCGAGTGCCAGGCGACCGTCGGAGTGTCAGCGGCCCACCGGGGTGTCCGCTGCCACTCGGATGGTGCGCAGGGCGGCCGCGAGCAGGATCGCCGAGACGACGACCACGGCCCCTCCGACGGCGAAGGTCGGACGAAGGCCGATCGCTGAGGCGAGGGCACCGCTGGCCAGTGCGCCGACGACGATGATGCCGCGGGTGAACATCCGCGCGGTGACGTTGACCCGCCCGAGCAGCTGATTCGGCGTGAGCCGCTGTTGCAGCGACCTGGCGACGGGGATGCGGACACCCGCCGGCACGCCCCCGACGAACCAGATGGCTGCGAGCACGGGAACCGACGTCGAGATCGCCATTGTCGCGAGGGCAATCCCCTCCAGACACGTGGCGCCAGCGAGGCCCGCTCGCGCGCCGAAGCGCCGGGCAAGTGAGCCGCTGATCAGCGTCCCCAGGAACGCACCCGCAGCGCCGCACGCGAGCACTGCACCGAACGACCACGCGGGCCCGCCGGCGCTCTCGAGCACGAGCAGCACGAGCAGGCTGAAGCCGGTGGCCGCTCCGAGGTAGTACACCATCGACGCCGCGGTGAGCGGCCCGAGCACCGGGTGCTGTCGCAGGAACCGAAAGCCCTCCGCAGCCTCGGCCGCCAGCGAGCGACGCTCACCGCCGCGCACCTCCCGGCTCATGGGAAGCCGACGGAACGGCACCACCGAGAAGACGTAGCTGGCGCCGTCGATCAGGAACGGGAGCCACGGAGCGAACCCGAACGCGGTCGCTCCGACGGGTGCGCCGGCGAAGTCGTTGGTCACGATCTCGACGCTCGAGATGCGAGCGTTCGCCGTGTCGAGTTGCTCGTCGCTCACCAGCGTCGGCACGAGCGCCACCACCGACGGGTCCACCAGGATCTCTCCCGCAGTGATGACGAAGGCGACGACGCAGAGGTGCCAGACGGCCACGTGGTCGCTCGCCACCAGCCAGGCCAGGGCGAGCATCACCGCACCGCGCCAGCTCTGCGTCAGCAGGATGATGCGCCGCCGATCGTGACGATCGACCAGCGCTCCGCCCACCGGCGCCACCGAGAGCCACGGCAAGTACTGCGCGGCGGTGACCGCGCTCACCAGCATGGGCGAGGTGGTCAGCTGCGCGGCGAGCAGCGGCAGCACTGCGAGCCGGATCCCGTCGCCCGTGTTGGAGATCAGCGACCCGAGGAACAGCGCCCGGAAGCCGGATCCGAGAGGTCCACCCGGCGAGCGCACACTCCCAACCTAGTCGTGCCCAGATCGTCCGAGGCTTTGCTCCAGATCGAGGCCTTCCGAGGCTCACGTCCAGGGTTTCCCCGCACAAACCCTCGTAGTGGAGGAAGCCTCGGATGGACCGCGTCAGTTCCTCGGGACTTGGCTCCAGGGGACCTCTCGGTCGACGCGGACGTCGCCGGGGAGGCCGAGCACTCGCTCGCCGAGGATGTTGAGCATCACTTCCGTGGTGCCGCCCTCGATGGAGTTGGCGCGACTGCGCAGGAACGCCTTCTGCGGCGTGGCGTACTCCATCGCGTGCTCGGGGCGCACCATCGCATAGCTGCCGTAGAGCAGCGCCTCGGCGCCCATCAGGTTCACCAGGCACTCGTAGATGTCCTTGTTGAGGTTGGCGC
>CAZWCU010000210.1:0-6087 GCA_964632715.1 uncultured Bifidobacterium sp.
AGAGTTCTTTCAGCTCAACGACAGGTTTCCCTGCACTTGCTGCAGGGAAACCTGACGCTGACCGCACCGACATGCCATGACCTGGACCGCGACGAGCATGACGGACGTGGTCCGCGCAAGTGGGCGCGGCTCGTGAGGGAGGACCTGCACGAACCGCGCCCGGATGCAAACCCGGGAGCGGGGGCTCCTCAGGTGAAGATGATCTGGCCGCCTGCTGCCAGATCGTAGAAATCGCCGACCGTGATGATGTCCTGCACCTGCTCGACGAAGTCGTCCTTGCTCATGCCGAACATGTCGACCGATGCTTTGCAGGCGTACATGCCGCATCCGGTGTCGCCGATCATCTCGATGAAGTCGGGGATGGACGGGATGTCGAGCTCGTCCATCTTCTTGTTCATCATGTGCGTCGCGATGCCGCTCATGCCGGGAAGGCCACCGACGAGCGTGGGGATGTGCATCGCCGGGTTGCCGACGGTGGCCACCTTGATGTGCTCGATCCGCTTGCGGTGGATGGCGTCGAGGCCGAAGAACGTGAAGAACAGGTTCGCCTCCATCCCTTCGGCGCGAGCGCCGTTGGCCATGATCAGGCCGGGGTAGATGCCCTCCAGCGAGCCCTTGGAGATGATGATCGACACCTTGGTGATCGGTTCGGTGCCTTCGGTGCGGTAGCCCATGATCAGATGCAACCCTTCGGCTTCGGGATCCCCGCGAGTCGCGCCGCCATCTTGGCGGGGCCCTTCGGGAACAGTTGGTAGAGGTCCTTCACGCTCACTCCGGAGGCCTTGCCGAGCACGCGCACCGTGGGGCCGGTGCCCTTCTCGAAGAACTCCTTGCGCATGAAGTCGAGCACCGTCCAGTGCTGCTCGGTCAGCTCGCTGATGCCGTCGGCCCTGGCCATCTCGACCGCCATCTCTCGGGTCCAGACCGTCGGGTCCTCGAAGAACCCTTCGTCGTTCAGCCGCACTTCCACTCCGGCGTAGGTGGTGGCGCTCATCTCGTTGTCTCCTTCTCGATCGTCTGTGCTTGGTCCTTGCCGCGTCGGGGCATGTCGGCTCCGATGCCGGGGATGTCGCGGCCCTGCAGCAGCGCGTGCCAGTAGACCCACTGGAACATCAGCTTGCCGAGGTGATTCATGCGGCTCTCCTTGAGCAGCGGCATGCCGACGGCCGCCGGGAAGTGACCCGGGAGCGGTTCCGTCTCGTAGTTGAAGTCGATCAGCAGCGCCTTGCCGAAGCCGGTCTCGATGAAGCAGTTGGCGTGCCCGTCGTAGCTGTCGTCGAGCGGTTCGTGGTCGAGGTAGCGCACGATGTTGTCGACCAGCACCTCGCCCTCGAAGTGCGTCACCGGGCCGGCCTTGGAGGTGGGCACGTTGGTCGCGTCGCCGAGGGCGAACACGTTGCTCTTCGCCTTCGCTTGCAGCGTGCGCTGGTCGGTGGGCACGAAGTTGAGGTCGTCGCCGAGGCCTTCGCTGCGGCCGACGTACGCAGCGCCGGCGTGCAGCGGCACCACGACCGCGAGCTCGAAGGGAACCTCGCGGCCGTCGTAGCCGATCAGCTTCCCGGCGCCACCGAGCTCGTCCATCGACACCTCACCGGTGTTGAACTCGGTCACCATGTGGATGCCCTTCTCCTCCAGCAGCGACCCCAGGGCGGCGGCGGCGACGGGCTTGGTGAACGCCCCGTCGAGAGGCGTCGCGTAGGTGATGTGCACCTGGTCGCGCATGCCTCGCTCGGTGAAGTACCAGTCGGCGAGGAGCAGAACTCGAGTGGTGCGACCGGGCACTTGATCGGCATGTCGACCACGTTGACGACCAGCCGCCCACCCTGGAACTCGGCGAGTGCCGCTTCCAGTGCGGTGGCGCCGGCGAGGTCGTAGAACGTGAACACCTTCTCGTTCCAACCGGGGCCGGTGAGGCCTTCGGTCTCGTCGAGGGCGAGCGTGGTGCCGGTGGCGATGACCAGCACGTCGTAGGCCAGCTCGCGTCCGGTCTCCAGCACGACGGTGTCGCGGTGCAGTTCAACGCGGTCGATGGCCGCCTCGACGAACTCGATGTCGTGGTGGAGCTGTTCGTGGCGGGGCCGCACGATCTCCTGCTGGTGAGCGAGCCCGAACGGCACGAACAGCAGCCCCGGTTGGTACACGTGGTGGTCGTCCTGATCGACCACCACGATCTCGACGGGTTGGTGCTCGGAGCGGTGGTGGCGGAAGTGGCGGTGCAGCCGGTTGGCGGTGAGCGTGCCGCCGGTGCCGCCGCCGAGGATGACGATGCGCTTGGTCATGTGAGGTCCTCCCTGTGGACCTCACTCTGCGCTCCAGATACCCCGTGGGGTAGGGCCGAACGGCCCGAACCCATCAGATCACGCGGTGTGCGACACCCGTGATTCGCGCCACTCCGCGACCACGCGCCAGCCGACCAGGAACAGCAGCGTGAACAGCGAGGCGACGATGATGAACGGCAGCGCGGTGCCGCCGTCGAACACGAACCGGCGCAGCAGCAGGCCGAGCACGACGGTGGTGAGCCAGATGACGATGCCCGTGGGCACCGGTGCCATCGGGCTCCTCCACGCGCGTGCGGCGACCCAACCGACGGCGAGCGCGATGAGGAACGGCGCGGCCACCTTCACGGCTTCCCCGACCACCGAGCCACCTTCGTCGTGACTGCGGCGGCCGATGACGACGAACGCGACCACGGCGGCGACGTCGATGGCGGCAGCGGTGAGGACGCGCCGGTCAGACATGAGGTTGGAACCGCCCCAGCTGGCCTCGATAGAAGAGCAGCGGGTTGGGGTCGGGTTCGGTCTCCGGGTCCACGTGCTCCAGTTCGAGCACGCGACCGAGCACGAAGTGGTGGTCGCCGGCGTCGATGACGCCTTCGATGGCGCAGTCGATCCACGCGATGGCGCCGTCGATGATGGGGGAGCCGGTGATCGGCGACGGCCTCCATGCGACGCCCTCGAACGGGTCGAGGACACTGCTCTTCGCGAACCGCCAGCACAGCTCGGACTGGTGTGCGCCCAGCTCGTTGACCACGAACGAGCCGGTGGCGTTGATGGCCGCCCAACGGTCGGAGTTCACCTGTGGGAGGAAGCCGACCAGCGGCGGGTCGAGCGACACGGAGGTGAACGAGCCGATGGTGAAGCCGATGGGTGTGCCGTCGGCGGCGGTGGCGGCGACGACGGTGACGCTGGTGGGGAAGTGGCCCAGCACCTGGCGGAACGTCGCGGGATCGATCGTCATGCGAACGACTGTAGATGGTGAGACGCGGCTCGCCACGTGTGGGAACCTTGCGGCGTGGATGACAAGGCAGCGATCCGCCGACGGATGCGAATGGTGCGCGACATGGTCGACGACCATCTCGTGCGCAGCGTGCAGCTGTGGGCCGCGGTCGCGGCACTGCCCGAGTACGTGGAGGCCTCCAGCGTGATGGCGTTCGTGGGCGCGAAGGGCGAACCCGACACGGACCCGCTGTTCGCACGCATCGCCGCCGACGGCAAGCGGCTGCTGCTGCCGCGCATCACGGACAAGGCGATCGAGGTGTGCGATGCCGCCGCGCCGATGGCCGTCAGCGCGTTCGGCATCAGCGAGCCCACCGGTCCTGCGCTGCCGTTCGACGAGGTCGACTTCGTCATCGTGCCCGGCCTCGCGTTCACGCCCACCGGCGATCGCCTCGGGTACGGCGCGGGCTTCTACGACCGGTTCCTGCCGCAGGTGGCGGCACCCAACGCTGGAGTGTGCTTCGCCGAGCAGCTGGTCGACGCACTACCCGTTGCCCCGCACGACGTGCGGGTGCAACGGGTGGTCAGTGCGTAGTCACTCGTCGTAGTACTCGCGGCCGAGGTGGGTGATCTGGTCCTCGCCCATCATCCAGCGCAGCGTGTTCTCCAGCTTGCTCTGCTGCACGAACAGGTCGTGCTCGGCGTGCAGGCCGGGGGCCACCATCGGCGCCTTGTAGTAGAAGCTCAGCCACTCCTGGATGCCGCCGAGGCCGGCGCGCTGGGCGAGGTCGCTGAACAGCACCAGGTCGAGCGCGAGCGGCGCGGCGAGGATGCTGTCGCGGCACAGGAAGTCGATCTTCAGCTGCATCGGGTAGCCGAGCCAACCGAACAGGTCGATGTTGTCCCAGCCTTCCTTGTTGTCGCCGCGCGGCGGGTAGTAGTTGATGCGCACCTTGTGGTACACGTCGCCGTACAGCTCGGGGAAGGTCTCGGGGTCGAGGATGTGCTCCAGCACGCCGAGCTTGCTCACTTCCTTCGTCTTGAAGTTGTCCGGGTCGTCGAGCACTTCACCGTCGCGGTTGCCGAGGATGTTGGTGCTGTACCAGCCCGACAGGCCGAGCATGCGTGAGCGCAGCATCGGGCCGATGACGGTCTTGATGAGCGTCTGGCCGGTCTTGAAGTCCTTGCCGCTGATCGGCACCTTACGCTCGGTGGCCAGCTCGCGCAGCGCCGGGATGTCGACGGTGAGGTTCGGCGCGCCGTTCGCGAACGGCACGTTCTCGAGGATGGCCGCATAGGCGTAGAGCATCGACGGGGCGATGCTGGGATCGTTGGCGTCGATGGCAGCTTCGAACGCTTCGAGCGTCTGGTGCGCCGGGCCGGGCTCGATGAAGATCTCGGTGCTGGCGGCCCACAGCATGACGACGCGGTCGACCTTCTTCTCCTCGCGGAAGCGGTTGATGTCTTCGCGGATCGCGTTGAGCATGTCGCGCTTGTTGATGGTGTGCATCGTGTTGTCGGCGTCGATGCGCTTCACGTACTCACGGTCGAACGCGGCCGGCATCGGGCGCACGTCGCGCAGCGCCTCGGCGATGGCCTCGATGTGCTTGCCACCCTCGAGCACACCGGCGCGGGTGGCCGCGACGTAGGCATCGTCCGGGAACGGATCCCAGGCGCCGAAGACGATGTCGTCGAGCGAGGCGATCGGTACGAAGTCCTTGATCAGCGGGCTGCGGTTGTCGGTGCGCTTGCCGAGGCGGATGGTGCCCATCTGGGTGAGGCTGCCGACGGGCAGCGACACGCCGCGCTTCACGAGCTCGACGCCGGCGATGAGGGTGGAGGCCACGGCGCCGAGGCCGACGGTGAGCACGCCGAGGCGGCCGTCGGCGGGCGCGACGGTGGGTGACGGAGGTGTAGTCATGGCACGACCATAAAGCAACGTGATGCGAACCGTCAGTGTTGTTCAGCAATACTTCACAATATGGTTCATCCGCCGGTGCCCGTGCTGCCCAACGTCTCCACCTCGCAGTTGGCCTACCTGGTGGCCATCACCCGCCACCGCACCTGGGCGGAAGCGGCGAGCTCGTTGGGCGTCACTCCGTCGGCGCTGTCGCAGGGCATCGCCGAGCTGGAACGCCGGCTGGGAGTGCCGCTGTTCGCCGCCGACGGTCGCCGGCGAGTGGCCCACGAGCACACGGCAGCGGTGGCCACGGTCGCCGAGCGGGTGCTGGCCGACCTGGAGCAGGTGACCCGCTGGGTGCGTTCGGTGGGCGCCTGGCAGGTCGGCAGGTTGCGGGTCGGCATGATCGACATCGCGGCCGTGCACCACTGCCGCGACGCCGTCCGTCGGTTCCGGCGGGCGCACGCCACGCTCGACGTCGGCTTCACCGTCGCGCCCACCGGCCAGCTGCTGGAACGGCTGGAACGCGGTGAGCTCGACGTCGCGGTGTGCGTCGACCCCGAGGGCGTCGGCCGCTTCGACAGCGTCCCGCTGCTGCGAGACGACCTCGCCGTCTACGCACCGCCCGGCGTGGCCGCCGGCGTGCCGCCCGCGCAGTGGGGCCCGTGGCTGCTGTTCCCCGCCGACTCGCGCACCCGCACCGCGATCGATCGTCGACTGCGCGCCATCGGGGCGCCGCTGGTGGTGGAGATGGAGTCGCACCAGCCGGAGGTGCTGGTGGAGATGGTGCGCCTCGGTCTCGGTTGGACCGTGCTACCCACCACGCAGGCCGAGCACGGGCAGCACCGGCTCGCACGCGCGATGGACGAACCACTGCTCAGTCGCACGATCAGCGCGGTCACTCGTCACGGCGGCGCGCAGCACCCGGCGGTTGCGCCGTTCATCGCCGCGCTCGGCCGGTAGCTCAGCCGG
>CAZWCU010000210.1:6187-7354 GCA_964632715.1 uncultured Bifidobacterium sp.
CTCAGCCGGCGGCGAGTGCCTTCTGCAACGGGGTGGGGAAGCGGGGTGAGACGCGCACCTCTCCGATGAGCGCCTGCGTGTGGAGTGCTGCATCGTCGATGGCGCGCCGCGTCGCCGGGTCGACGGGG
Source organism: uncultured Bifidobacterium sp. (assembly GCA_964632715.1). Lineage (GTDB taxonomy): Bacteria > Actinomycetota > Acidimicrobiia > Acidimicrobiales > Ilumatobacteraceae > UBA668. The sequence continues at coordinate 6,316 of CAZWCU010000210.1, forward strand.
CGCAGCAGTTCGTGCACGACCCTGCCGTCGCGGCGCTGCGCCCAGCCGCCGACGACCTCGCCGTTCGCCCACACGGTGGGACCGACGTTGCCGTTCGTGTCGAACAGCGGCCCGCCGAACGCGGCCCACTCCCCGAGGTACCACTCGCGCTGCTTCCACCCCATCGCGGTGCTGTCGAGGCTCGGGAGCAGCGCCACCCACGGCTCGTCGTCGGTCACCGCAGCGACGTCGTCGGGCAGCATCCATCCCGTGTGACCACCGTCGAGGTTCACCTCCACCGCGTTGCAGGCGGCCAGCGCAGCCATGGTGGGGCCGGCCGTCCAGCGCGTCCACCACTGCACATCGGCGGTGGTGACCGGTCCGAACGCGCGCAGGTACTGCGCCACCAGCGCGGTGCGAGCGGCCGTCGGTTCCGCACCGGTGATGCCGTCGGGCAACCAGTCGGTCGTGACGCACCAGCGGTACTCGCTGCTCACCCACGAACCCGTCGGCGCGGTGCGCACGAGCGTGCCGTCGAAGCCGAGGTTCAGCAGCAGCCGCGTGTGTGCCGACTGCGGCAGCGAGAACTTCCCGGCGCCGACCTGGATCTTGGTGGTCAGCTCCGGCACCGCCTTGCCCAGTTGTCGCGCGCTGCACGGTCCCAGCCGGTGCACCGCGGCGAGCGTCGCGTCGCTGAGGTGCGCGATCCACTCGGTCGGTCGTTCGAGGCCGCTGGCCGTCACCCACTGTTCGAGCCGCTTCCACTCCGTCGCTGCGATGTCGACCGTGCACGAACCGTGCATCGTGCGCACCGTCGCCGGCGTGCACACCCAGAGCGTGCGCCGCATGCCGTGGTGACGCACCAACGAACGGGTGTCGTGCAGCGCGTCGCTCACCGCGGCCAGCGACGGCGTCGTCATGCGCGCAGCGAGTGACAGGTACACGGTGGCCGGATCGGTGCTGTGCACCGCCACCAACGAGTCGGCGATGGCGGCGACGTCGTCGGTGCGCGCGGTCGCGGCGAGTCGGTGCCGAGTGCCGAGCCGAGCCCGCCGCTGCG
>CAZWCU010000211.1:0-7353 GCA_964632715.1 uncultured Bifidobacterium sp.
GCAGATGGTCACCGGACTGCTCACCGCCATCGGCATCGCCCTCTCCGCCTGACGCGCGGCCGGCTCAGCAGCGGCTTCTGGGCCGTATCCGTCCCGTCCGCCGGAACGATTCCTGTCCAGATGCCCGACTGGGACGATTCCTGTCCAGAAACCCCGGGTCGGACGAGCCTCAGCTGAGGTAGAGGACGACGGCGTTGGCGATGATGGCGGCGACGGTCTCGGGCTGCTGCAGGTGCGCGGCGTGCGAGGCGCCATCGATCAGGCGGTAGCTGCCGTCGGGCACGAGGTCGGCGATCTGCTTGGCGATGGCGGCGAACTTGCTGTCGTCGGCGCCGGCGATGGCGACCACCGGCATGTTCAGCTCCATCAGCCGTGGCCACAACGAACCCTGCGAGCCGGTGCCGGCCATCTGCAGGCTGCTCGACAGGCCATCGACGGTGTTGCGGCAGCGGTCGGCCATCTGCTCGTCGGTGAGCTGCAGCGACCCGAACAGCGGCAGCGCGGTCCACTGCTGGAGGAAGGCTTCGACGCCGATCTCGTGCAGGAGGTGGATGAGCTCGTCGTCGGCGTCACGCCGCGCCGCGCGCTCGGCGTCGTCGTCGATGCCGGGGTTGGTGCCGATGAGCACCAGCGACTGCACGAGATGCGGGTACATCACGGCCAGGTGCAGGCAGGCTCGCCCGCCGAGGCTGTACCCGACGTACGTTCCCTCACCGCCGACGGTGGCCAGCATGTCGGCGGTGCGCCGCAGGTCGGCGCGCACGTGGCTGGAGTTGCCATGACCGGGGAGGTCGACCACCGTGACGAGGTAGCCGAGGTCCGCCAGCCGCTCGGCCACCGGCTTCCACGAGTTGCCCGTCTGGGTGAAGCCGTGCACGAAGTTGATGCGCAGCGCGTCCTTCGGCCCGAACTGCTCGGCGGCCAACGGACCCGACAGCGCTCGCCACTCAGACATCGCACACCTCGTCGTCGCAGACCGCGTCGTCGGCTGCGACGACCGGCGCGTCGGCTCGCTTCTGCAGCAACCGGCGGATCACGTTGACGAACGTCTCCGGGTCCTGTGCGCCGGGCACGGCCCAACGGCCGTCGATGACGAAGGTGGGCACGGCGGTGATCTCGGCCTCGGCCGCAGTGCGCAGTTCGTGCTGCACCTCGGCGACACCGTCGTCGCTGGCGAGGAACGCGGCGACCTTGGTGGCATCGAATCCCACCTCCCCGGCGCACGCAGCGAGCACGGCCGGGTCGCCGACGTCGAGCCCGTCGACGAAGTAGGCCTGCAGCAGGCGTTCCTTCAGCTCGTACTGCTGGCCCGTGGCCTCGGCCAACCACAGCAGGCGGTGGGCGAGCAGCGTGTTGGCCCGCAACGCACGATCCATGCGGAACTCGAGCCCCTCCGCCGCGGCGATGTCGGTGACGTGCTGGATGATCTGTGCGGCACGTTCGGGGCCGCCGAACTTCTTCGCGTAGGCCTCGACCACCGGCTGCGACTTCCCGGGCGAAGCGGTGGGGTCGAGCTGGTACGGGCGGAACACGACCTGCAGGTCGACCTCGTCGCGCAGTTGCGCGGCAGCGGTCTCGAACCGACGTTTGCCGATGTAGCACCACGGACACACCACATCGGACCAGATCTCGACTGTCATGGATGGACGCACCGCGCCCACGATACGCCCCTATCGTGGCGCCATGACGCGCAGCGGACCCGACGTGCAGGCCACGTTCTGCGCCACGTTGGTCGACCAGTGGGTGCGCCTCGGTCTGCAGCACGCGGTGGTGGCGCCCGGCTCGCGCAGCACGCCGATGGCCCTGGCGCTCGCCGGCTGCGAGTCGCTGTCGGTGCACGTGGCGCACGACGAGCGTTCGGCCGCCTTCATCGCGCTCGGCATCGGGCTCAGCACCGGTGTTCCCGCCGCGCTGCTGTGCACCAGCGGCACGGCCACGACGCACTTCCACGCGGCGGTGGTGGAGGCCGACCTGTCGGGTGTGCCGATGCTCGTGCTCACGGCAGATCGCCCGCCCGAGTTGCAGGGCATCGGCGCGCCGCAGACCATCGACCAGACCGAGCTCTACGGCGGCGTGGTGCGGCGCTTCGCCGATCCCGGGGTGCCGGTGGCCGAGCACGCGTCGCAGTGGCGCGACCTGGCCGCCGATTGGTGGCGCAGCGCCGTGGGTTCCGACCCCGGCCCGGTGCACGTGAACCTGCCGTTCCGCGAGCCGCTGGTGGGGGTGGCGTACGCGCTGCCGGAACCCGACACCGCCGGCGATGTCGCGGGCGCCGCCGACGAAGGCAGCTGGTTCATGATGCGACCCACCATCGAGGAGCTGGCGGCGATGCTCGACCAGCAGCGCGGTGTCATCGTGGCCGGCGGCGGCATCGACGACCCGGCGGCGGTCGAGGCGTTGGCAGCGGCGCTGCAGTGGCCGGTGCTCGCCGACCCGCGGTCGCGCTGCCGTCACCTGCCGCAGGCCGTGTCGAGCTTCGACTCGCTGGTGCGCCATGCCGAGTTCGCCGCCGCGCACACCCCCACGGTGGTGCTGCACCTCGGCGAAGCACCGGCCTCGAAGGTGCTCGGGCAGTGGCTGCAGGCGAGCGGTGCCGTGCACGTGCAGGTGCACGCACAGGAGCGCATCATCGACCCGCTCGGCATCGTCACCGAACGGGTCTACGGGCAGCCGTCCACCGTGTGCAGCGAGCTCGCGCCGCTGGTGAAGGGCGCCACCGGCACGCCGTGGTTGGCACGTTGGCAGCACGCGGAGCGGCGGGCTCAGGCCGCCATCGCGTCCACCCTCGCCGGCACGCCGGAGCTGAGCGAGCCGGCCGTCGCGAGGATGTTGAGCGCACTCGATGCGCGGCTGTGCGTGTCGTCGTCGATGCCGGTGCGCGACCTCGAGTGGTTCGGTCAGCCGGGCGTGCGCACGGTCGTGCACTCCAACAGGGGGGCGAACGGCATCGACGGTGTGATCGCCACCGGCATCGGTGTCGCCATCGGCACTGGCGACCCGACGGTGGTGGCCATCGGCGACGTCGCGTTCTGCCACGACCAGTCGTCGCTCACCGCGCTGGCGGCACGACGCCTGCCGCTCACCATCGTGGTCACCGACAACGACGGCGGCGGCATCTTCTCGTTCCTGCCGCAGGCCACCACGCTCTCCGGGGAGCGCTTCGAGCAACTGTTCGGCACACCGCACGGCACCGACCTGGTCGCGCTCGCCTCGGCCCACGGCCTCGGTGCGTGCACGGTCGCCGACGAGGCGGCGTTGCGCTCGGCACTCGCCGACCCTTCGATCGTGGTGGTGCGTGTGGCCACCGACCGTGCTGCCAACGTGGAACTGCACGCGGCACTGCACGCGGCCGTCGCGCGTGCGCTCGACGCTCCCGCTACGGGCGGATGATCGCGGAGAGCATGGCTTGCAGCTTCGCCTGCGTCTCGGCCAGCTCGCTGAACGGTTCGCTCTCGGCCACGATGCCGCCGCCGGCGACCAGCCGAGCGCTGCATCGGTCCGCGGAGAGCTGCGCGCAGCGGATCGCGACCGCCCACGTGCCGTCGCCGGTGGCATCGACCCAGCCCACGGCGCCGCCGTAGTTGCCGCGCACGAAGCCCTCCGCCTCGGCGATGAGCGCCAGCGCTTCGGCCTTCGGGAACCCGCCGAGCGCGGGCGTGGGGGAGAGGGCGGTGACCAGTTCCAGCACGTTGGGGCGCGGATCGCTGAGGTGCCCCTCCATCGCCGTGCGCAGGTGCTGCACGTTGGCGACGCGCAGGATGGACGGCTCCGGCTCCCAGTCGAGGTAGCTGCACCACGGCAGGAGCGTGTCGTGGATCATGTCGATGACGACCCGATGCTCGATCTGGTTCTTCTCGCTCGCGAGCAACGCCGCAGCGGCGCGCTGATCGGTGTCGGGGTCGCCCGTGCGCGGGCAGGTGCCGGCGAGCGGGTGCGACTGCACCGTGTTGCCCTCCACCATCACCAACAGCTCGGGTGAGGCGCCGATGAACCCGTCGACCGAGTAGCGGTAGCTGCTGCCGAACGTGGCCTTCAGTCGCAGCAGCACCGCGTGCACGTCGATCGGCTCGGGACTGGTGACCATCACCTCGCGGGCGATCACTGCCTTGGTGAGCGCGCCGGAACGAACCGCGTCGCGAGCGGTGGTGACTGCGGTCAGGTAGCGATCGACGTCGGTGAGCGGCGCGACCGTGAAGGCCTGCGCGCGAGCCTCGGGTCCGGTGGTCGCGAGCAACTCCGGGACCTGACCGTCGGTGGTGATGGTGGTGACCCACTGGCGGCCGTCGGCGGCCTTGCCGACCACCAGCTGCGGGATGACGAGCTCGCACGGCGTGCCCGGTTCGAACGGTACGACACCGAGCGCGAGCGGGTGCACGCCGCCGACCTCGTCGACGTGTTCGATCGCCGAGAGCGTCGCGGCGACGTCGGCGAGCGCGACACGTGCTGCGACGCCGCGACCGGCGATGCCGACACCGTCGCGAACGAACAGGTATCCGTCGCCACCCGCGACGTCGTTGAGGTCGAGGTCGCCGTCGTGAACCGCGGCCAGCGGGCGAGTGTGCGCACGCATGGTCAGTTGCGCGTGCCGACCATCAGCTGCGTGAGGCCGCCGGACAGCTGGTGGTGCTCGGCATCGGAGAAGCCGGCCTCGCGCAGCATCTCGACCAGCTGCTCGCGCGGCGGCAGGTAGGCCACGCTCTTGGGCAGGTAGCGGTAGGCCGCGCCGTCGCTGAGCAGCGCGCCGATCTTGGGCACCACCTTGCCGAAGTAGATGTTGTTGCCCCAGCGGATGACCGGGTTGTGCGGCACTCCCACGTCGAGCAGCGCGATGCGGCCGCCGGGGCGAACCACACGAGCCAGCTCGGCGAAGAAGGTGGGCAGGTCGAGCAGGTTGCGCAGCGCGAACCCGCACGTGGCACCGTCGACCGAGTGGTCGGCAAGAGGGAGACGCAGGATGTCGGCCTGCACGCGGGGGCTGGCGCTGCGATCAGCGACGAGCATGCCGAAGCTGAGGTCGAACGCGATCGGGTGTGCGCCGGCCCTGCGCAGATCGAGGCACAGGTCGCCGGTGCCCGCGGCGAGGTCGATGACCGTGCTGCCCGCGGGCAGTGCGAGCATGCTCACGGCCTTGCGCCGCCACCGCACGTCGAGCCGGAACGTCATGATGCGATTGACCATGTCGTAACGAGGGGCGATGGCGTCGAACATCTGCCGGACGGCCTGCACCTTCTCGTCGCCCTCGGGCAGGGTGTCGCGGTCCCAGCTGCGTTCGGTCACGGGGGAGAGGCTACGAGCCGGAGGGTGCAACCGTTACCGTCGGCTGACGTGAGCGATGCTGCTGCGCCGAACGAGGTGGTGCTGCAACCGTACGGACCGGTGTTGCCGCTCTTCGGCCGGAAGCTGGTCATCCGATCGAACGCGATCGTCTTCCGCCGGCTGCGTCGCGATCTCGAGGTGCCGTTCACCGCGGTGCGCAGCATCCGCACGCGGCCGACCACGATCGACAGCACGATCGTCACCTTCGGCGCGCCCGGGCTGCGCCCACCGGTGTGGAAGTTCCACGACGAGGACTGGCGGCATGCGGCGGCCGCGCTGAGGGTGCTGCTGCCCGAAGTGCCGATCAACCCGCCACCGCCACGTCGTCACCGCATCGCCGCCGATGCTGCGCTGCGCACCGGCGACGACCCGGTGGAGAGCCTGCGCTCCGTCCGCCGAGCCACGGTCGGCCGGTGGTGGGTGCAGGTGCGGCCGTGGACGTCGGGCTTCCGTGCGGAGGCGCACACGATCAGTGGGCCACCGTCGGTGTGGGCCGGCGAGCTGCGCCGCACGTTGGGCCAGGCGACCGACGACGCGATCGCGATGATCGCCGAGCTGCGTCAGGAGAGTTGACCAGCGGCACCGTGTGGCAGCATTCGAGCCATGAGCAACGAACTGTGGCGCAAGGGTGCACTCGAACTGGCCGACCTGATCGCACGCAAGCAGGTGTCGAGCCGCGAGGTGGTGGTCGCGCACCTGGCGCGCATCGACGAGGTCAACCCGCACCTCAACGCCATCGTCCGCCGCTGGGACACCGACTCGCTCGCCGCTGCAGATGCTGCCGACGCCGCGGTCGCGGCCGGCGAGTCGCTCGGCGCGCTGCACGGCGTGCCGGTCACCGTCAAGGAGAACATCGACCTCGCCGGCACACCCACCACGCAAGCCATCGCGTTCCTGGCCGAGGCGGTGTCGTCGACCGATGCGCCGCTGGTGCAGCGCGCACGCAACGCCGGCGCCATCCCGATCGGTCGCACCAACCTGCCCGACCTGGGCCTGCGCATCACCACCGAGTCGTCGCTGCACGGGGTCACCCACAACCCGTGGCACCCCACGCGCACCACGGGCGGCTCCAGTGGCGGCGAGGCCTCGGCGCTGGCCAGCGGCATGTCGCCGCTCGGGTTCGGCAACGACATCGGTGGCTCGCTGCGCAACCCGGCCACGTGCTGCGGCATCGCCTCCATCAAGCCCACCACGGGTGTGGTGCCGTGGGCCACCGAGATCCCTCCGCAGGACCCGGGCATCGCCGCGCAGTTGATGCTCACCGACGGCCCGATGGCGCGCCACGTCATCGATGTGCGCGCCGGGCTGCTCGCCATCGCGGGCGCGCACGATCGCGACCCGCGCTCGCTGCCGGTCGTGCTCGCCGATCGATCCGAGGGTCGTGCGCTGCGCGTGGCCGTGTGTGCGGATCCTCCCGGCGGCGAGACCCACGGCGAGGTCGCCTCGGCGATCCGTGCTGCTGCCGACGCGTTCTCCGACGCGGGAGCCCACGTCGCCGATGACGTGCCTGGCTCGTTCGTGCGCGCGGTCGAGTTGTGGGGACTGATCCTCAACGAGGAGATCCGTGTGCAGCTGCCGCTGCTGGAGATGGTGATGGGCGAGGCGGGCAAGCGCTTCCTCGGGTTCGCCGACGAGGTGTACCCGGCCGTCGACGTGGCGACGCTGATGATGGCCTTTGCGGAACGCAACGTGGTCGACCGCGAGTGGCACGAGTTCCTCACCCAGTACGACGTGCTGCTGATGCCCACGTGGGCGCAGCCGCCGTTCGAGCTCGGTGCCGACATCGTGTCGGTGGCCGCGGCTCAGGGTGTGCTCGAACTGGCGCGGCCGGTGCTGCCGGCGAACCTGCTGGGCCTGCCGGCCGCCATCGTGCCCGTCGGCATGGCCGATGGCATGCCCGTGGGCGCACAGTTGGTCGGCCGTCGCTTCGCGGACCTCACCTGCCTGGCCGCGGCGCAGACGTTGGAAGACGCGTTCGGCACGATCACGCCGATCGACCCCGTGCGGAGCTGAGCGGCTCAGTCCGCGGCGTCGGCT
>CAZWCU010000212.1:0-5861 GCA_964632715.1 uncultured Bifidobacterium sp.
CGCACCGCGGCCGCGGTGCTGCAGGGCCGCACCGTCACCGTGCCGCGCGTGATGGTGGTGCCCGGCAGCCACGCCGTGAAGACCCAGGCCGAAGCCGAAGGTCTGCACGAGGTGTTCCGCGCCGCCGGCGCGGACTGGCGCGAGCCGGGGTGCAGCATGTGCCTCGCGATGAACCCCGACAAGCTCGCGCAGGGCGAACGTTCCGCCAGCACGAGCAACCGCAACTTCGAAGGACGCCAGGGTCGCGGCGGCCGCACCCACCTGGTGTCGCCCGCCATCGCCGCCGCCACCGCGGTGGCCGGCCACTTCGCCACCCCCGAAGACCTGGAGGTCCGGTCGTGAGAGCAGTGCACGTCATCCAAGGTCGCGGTGTGCCGCTGAAGCGCAGCGACGTCGACACCGATCAGATCATCCCTGCCGAGTGGCTGAAGCGGGTGGAGCGCACCGGCTTCGAGAAGGGGCTGTTCAGCACGTGGCGCGACGATCGCAACTTCGTGCTCAACGACGAGCGCTACGTCGGCGCCAGCGTGCTGGTGGCCGGGCCGTCGTTCGGAGTCGGTTCGTCGCGCGAGCACGCGGTGTGGGCCATCCAGCAGGGCGGCTTCGATGCCGTCATCGCGCCGAGCTTCAGCGACATCTTCCGCAACAACTGCACCAAGAACGGCCTCGTGCCGGTGGTCGTCCCGGAAGAAGTCGTCCATCAGCTGTGGGCGGCCATCGAAGCCGACCACAACGTCGAGATCGTCGTCGATGTCGAGCGGCTGGTGGTCGAGGTTCCCGCGCTCGCCATCACCGCTCCGTTCCCGATGGATCCGCAGACCCAGCACCGGTTCCTCAACGGGCTCGACGACATCGGCATCACCCTCGGTCACGCCGCCGCCATCGACTTGTTCGAGACCTCCCGCCCCGCCTGGCTCCCCTGACCCCCAACCCACCGCCTTTACGGAAAGGCTGTCGGGCGGTGACCTGGTGCTGTGAGTCCTGGGATGTGACACAAACCTCGTGAGCGGCGGCTGGCAGACTGCCGCGATGAAGATCGATCGCGCGCTCGTCCGCCTGGTGGAGGGCAGCGGCGCGGCAATTGCCGCTCAGCAGGCGCGGGCGATCGCCACGATCGCACCGGAGAGCGGCGCCGCTGCGCAACCTCTCGACGGCGGCGAGCTCATCGCCTTCGGTCCCGGCCGCTACGTGAACCGTGCGATGGGTGTCGGTCTCGGCGATGCCGGCGCAGACGAGGTGGTGGCTGCGATCGATGCGTTCTACCGCGAGCGAGGGATGGCGCCGTCGCTGGAGCTGTCGCCGTGGGCGCGGTCGCCGGTGATCGAGTTGCTGGGCGCATCGGGCTACCGCACGGAACGGTTCCGCAACGTGTACGTCGCTGCCCTCCCGGTCGAGTCGGCTCGGCCGATCGCCCGTCACCACGTCGAACCGATGACCGCGGCGACCGCCGCAGCTCGCAAGGCAATGCTCGCCGGCGATGCCCCCGACGACAGCGACGCGCGTCGTGTCTCCGACGAGATGTGCGACGCCACCGCGACCCTGCCTGATCCGCAGGCGTTCGTCGCGATGGTCGACGGCAGCCCGTTGGCCTGCGGGTCGCTCACCGTCGCCGACGGCGTCGGCTGGCTGGGCGCAGCAGCGACGTTTCCCTCCCACCGCGGCCGCGGATTGCAGACCGCGTTGCTCGACCATCGCCTCCGGCTCGCGCATCGGCTCGGCTGCGAGCTGGCCGCCGCCACGGCACTGCCCGACGGCCAGTCGGCCAGCAACCTGATCGCCTGTGGGTTCCAGCTGCTCTACACGCAGGCGGTGCTCACCCGGCCGGTGTGAGGCTCAGACGTGGAAGTCGGGAAGGTGCTTCAGCATCGGGTTGTTGCTGAACACCTCGATGGGCGGCGACGGGTCCAGCCGCATGCCGCGCTGCAGGATGCGCACCTGCGTGTGCTGGTTGTACTCGGCCAGCGTGACCGCCCAGCCGTCGCGACCGGCGCGAGCGGTACGGCCGCTGCGGTGCAGGTAGTCCTTCACGTCGCCGGCGGGTTCGTAGTGGATGACGGCGCCGATGTCGTCGACGTCGATGCCACGTGCCGCCACGTCGGTGGCCACCAGCACGGCCAGCTCGCCGTCGGTGAACCGCTTCAGCGCCCGCTCGCGGGCAGCCTGGGCGAGGTCGCCGTGGATGGCCGCGGCGCGCACGCCGAGGTCTTGCAGGTTGCGCTCGACCCGATCGCAGGTGCGCTTGGTCTGGCAGAAGACGATGGTCTTGCTCATGCCGGAGGCGATGGACGCGACGACCTTGTCCTTGTCCATGTGGTGCACCGCGAGGAACAGGTGGTGCATCGTGCCCACGGTGTCGGTGGCAGCGTCGATGGCCACTTCCTCGGGGTTGTTCATGTAGCGCGTGACGAGGTGACCGACGTCGCCGTCGAGCGCGGCGGAGAACAGCATCGTCTGGTGCGGCAGGGTGACCTTGCGCATGATCCATTCGACCTGCGGCGTGAAGCCGTCGTCGGCCATGCGGTCTGCCTCGTCGAGCACGAGGATCTCCACCGCGTCGAGCTGCAGTTCGTTCTCCTTGAGGAGGTCGATGAGGCGCAGCGGCGTGGCGACCACGACGTCGACCCCGACGTTGAGTGCTTCGATCTGCTGCTGACGCGACGCGCCGCCGTAGACGGCGAGCACGGTGCGACCGCAGGCGATGGCCACCGGCGCGAGCACTTCGGCGACCTGCAGCGCGAGCTCGCGTGTGGGCACCAGCACGAGTGCGGCCGGACGACGGGGCTCGCCGTCCTTGGTGAGGCGGGCCAACAGCGGCACGCCGAATGCGAGCGTCTTGCCGGAACCGGTCTTGGCGCGACCGCACACGTCGCGGCCGGTGAGCGCCACCGGGATGGCCTTGGTCTGGATGGCGAACGGGGTGGTGAAGCCGGCGGCCGCGAGGCCGAAGTCGACGTTCTCGGGCACGCCGAGATCGATGAAACCGGTGGGCACGTAGTCGGCCTTGGAAAGGGTGAGCACCGGCGCAACGGCTGCGTTTCGGTACTCGGCGGGCCGGGGGGCGGGGCGGGAACGCCGCTGGGCTCGCTGAGGGCGGTTGTTGTCAGACATGTCGCCGCTCAGGGTACCTGCCCGCCAGGCTGCATCAGCGGGACGCAGCACCGGGGCGGATCAAGGGCTCCAGCAGGTCGAGCGCATCGGCGGTCGTCCCCAGCCCCACGCGGAAGCCCGGCACCGACGCGGCGACTCGCGCGAGATCGCGGAAGCCTGCAGCGCCGCGCGCGGCGACCGTGGCGCAGTGCAGCGTGAGGTCGTGCAGCGTCTCGGCGCGACCGATGGGTGAGAGCGAGGCGGCAGGCTCCCATCCCAGGAAGCCGACGCCGACGAGGGGCACCGCTTCCGGCCCGACGACCGCGCCCAGGTCGCTGGCAGGGAGGAACCACTCCTCGCCGAAGAACTGGCGGTGCTGTGCGGGCGGGTCGACCGCGGCGCCGAGCAACGCGCGCCCACCCGGACGCAACATGATCGGCCGCGCGTACGGCGCGACGGTGATCTGCTGCGTGTCGATCAGCCCCATGTCGTCGCTGAGGTGCCGCCACCCGCGGCCGGCCGCTGCGGCCGCCAGCGTGCTCTTGCCACTGTGCGACGGGCCGCACAGGGCCACTGCCCCCGCCGGCCCACCGATGACCACCGCGTGCAGCACGGTGCGATCGGCGACCGAGCGCAGTGCTCGCCGGTTGATCTCCCAGTGCAGCAGCTCGAGCACCGCATCGCGCGCCCTGCCGTCGCCGCACTCCTCCACCGAGCCGTCGGCGGACTCGACGGTGACGCGGAAGCCGACGCCGTGTGGTGCGCGCGCCGCCCGCAGCACGTGGGGCGCGTCGGCGCACTCCGGCAGGTCGCGATAGCAGCGGGCGACGACACTGGCGAGCAGCTGGTCGTCGGATTCGAAGCGGAAGCCGAAGCCCCATGCGGCCACGCCGCGCGTGCTCACGTGCAGCACGTCACCGTGATGCGATAGTCGACGTACACGCACCCGGCCGCCCGTTCCGCGCTGCTCAACAACGGGAAGGTGATGGTGCCGCCGCTGACGGTGCCGGTGACACACGAGTACTTCGTGCCCGAAGCGTTCGGGCAGAACTTCACCGCGCGACCGGCGGAAGGGCTGCAGCCCGAGCTGGTGATGCTGATGAACCCTCCCCAGCAGGCGTTGCCGCCGAGCGCGCCACAGGTGAAGGTGACGCCGTCGTTGCGGCCGGAGGCCCAGCCGGACGGTGCGCACGACGGAAGGTTCGGGTCCGTGGTGGTGACCGAGCCGGCGCCGACCGGGCAGTTGCACGCAACGATCTGCAGCAGCTTGGTGATGGGAGTGCAGCCGGCGGCGGCCGACGCGGTGAACAGCACCTGCGGGGCCACCCAGGCACCCACTGCTGCCGCGCCGAGACCGGCGCGCTGCAGGAACTGGCGGCGATCGTGGCCGGGCTCCTCGGTGGTGCCGACGTCGTGTGGGTTGTTCACCCGATGCCTCCTGCTGGGATTGCCGGGTCGCCCAGGATCGTCCAACCCAACTGTACGTCGGTGGTGTTGCCGCCGGCGGTTCGATCGAGATCGTGCTTGGCCGCCAGCACCGCTTCGCCGATCGTGAGGTCGCCGGCAGCGAGCGCGGTGGCCAGGAAGCCGGCGAGCTGCATGTTGTTGCCGGAGGCGGTGAGCGTGGACGAACCGAGCACGGCGGCCGCGCCGCCGCTGGAGTTGAGCAGCAGCGTGTGCGCCATCGTGTCGGCGTCGGGCGCCACGTAGTAGGTGTTCCAGCAGCCGAACTGCACCACGACGGTGGGCGTCGGGTTGGCGAGCGCGGCGGCGATGGTGGCGTCGAAGAGACCCAGCTCGGTCCACTCCTGCGAGCCGGAGTGGCCGAGGTAGAAGGTGAGCGCGACGCCGTCGTCGATCGCCGCGAGCACCTCGCCGCGAGCGTCGTCGACTCCCTGCCGGTCGATGTCGGACCGACGCACGGCCCACCCGTCGAACTCGTCGGACAACGCATCGTTGGCCGCGGCGAAGTCGATGCCGTCGGCCGCGTCGGAGACGAGCAGCACCGACTGCGTGGACTGCTGCGCGGCGTAGGCGAGCGTCTTGTCGATCATCGTGTCGAGCTCGGCCGGGGTGCGCGCCGGCATGCGACCCAGCGCCACGTCGGGCACGCCGTCGCCGTCGACGTCGGCGTACGCGGGGTCGATGGGGGCGAAGGTGACGCTGAACCCGGTGCTGCCGTAGAGCGAGGGCAGCAGGCTGAACGATCCGTCGCCGTCGTAGTCGCGGTAGTCGACGGAGTCGGCGCCGACGAGCAGCACCCAGCGCACGTCGAGGGCGGCGACGGCGTCGGCGACGTAGTCGTCGATGGCCGCCGCGTCGACCACACCATGGCTGTACGCCTGATAGATGGTCGCGAGGTCGACGACCTTCACGGAGCGCCCTTGCGACTCGTGGTACGCCACCAGTGGCGCGAGCGAGGCGGTGAACACGCTGTTGGTGACCACCAGGTAGTCGGCCGTGCCCGTGAGGAGATCGGTGGCCGGCGCTGCCGGCGACACCACCGGCGAACGGACCGCTCCAGGCGCACTGAGCACGTAACGCTGCTGCTCGGCGCTGCCCGGCACCTGCAGGACTCCGGCAGCACTGGTGGTGACCAGTCGGGTGACGGAGCCGTCGACGCCCACCCGGTAGGCGAGGGTGCCCTGCGACGGCAGGCCCGACACGTCGATGCGGTCGCCGGTGGCGACCAGATCGAGGCGGCCGGCGACCGCGACGGTGGCTCGCTGGTAGGAGATCTCCCACGCATCGATGGCGACGATGTCGACGAACAC
>CAZWCU010000212.1:5961-7335 GCA_964632715.1 uncultured Bifidobacterium sp.
GACGCGGCGACGCCGTTGACGGCCACGAGCATCCGGTCGTACCACGGGTCGTCGCCGGGGGCCGTGAGTGAGTAGGCGACGTTGGCCTCGGCGACCTCGGTGGCGGTGTACTGCACGACGGGTTCGTCGGTGTTCAGGTCGATGGTGGTGGTGGGCGCAGTGGGTGGTGGCGCGGTGGTCGTGGTGGTGCGCGACGGCCGAAGCTGCTCGACGTCGCTCTCACCCTCCATCCGACGCGGTGGTCCTGGCGTGGAGGGCCGCACGAACGTGATGGTGGTCGTGGTGGTGCTGGTGGGCGGCGGTGCGCTCGGGTCGAACAGCGCCACTCGCCGGGCCAGGCTGGGGTCGATGTGCACGCGATAGACGTTGGTGTCGGTGTACAGCGTGTCGAGCGGCTCGCCGACGAAGCGCACCGCCGAGCCGGGCCCGAAGGTGGCGGGGCCGACGACCTCGATCTGAACGGGGCCGTCGCGGTCGGTGACGGCCAGCGACGCGGAGGGCACGCCGGCCAGGTCGACGCCGGTCGCGAGCAACTGCTCGTACGTGACCTGTTGCACGCCAGCCTCGGTGACCGCCAACTGCGCGACGGGACCGACGGTTGCCGCCGAAGGTGCCGCGAGCCGCCTGCGCGAGTCGGCGCGCGCTCGCATCTGCGCGGCGCGGCGCTCGGCAGCGACGGTGCGCTCCACCTGTGCGCGAGCGGGCGCCCAGTCGATGGCGACTGGCGGGTTCGGGTCGCCGGTGGTCTCGCCCACCGTGTACGGCCCGTGCAGTTGCGCGACCCCGTCGAGCGAGAGGTCCTCCAGCCAGAAGGTGTCGGCTGCGGTGGTGAACCTGAGCTCGTACTCCTGCGACTCGATCGACGTCGGCGCCTTCGACGGCACGAACTCCGGCGTGAGCAGCGTGAGCGCTGCCGTGTCCGATCCGGAGTAGACGTTGAACCCGAGGTTGTCGACCTCCTGGGCGGTGCGCCACTGCACCACCACCTCGCCATTGTCTCGTCGCGAGCCGACGAACGACAGGCTCACCGGCAGCGTGTTGAGGGTGGAGCTGTAGTCCTCCACCTCACCGTCGGCGGACGCACCCACGGCGGAGGTGACGCCGCTCAACTCGGTCGCCACTCGGAACCTGCCGTAGAGCGTGTCGCCGACTGCGTAGCCGGAGCCGTTCGCCTCCAGGTCGGGCACGTTGATGGTGACGTCGTACGTGCCCGGACCGGGAGCCTGGCCGGCCCCGCTCACCACCGTCAGCCCGCCGGTGGCCGAGGCGAACGTGCCCGCGGCGAACAACGACTCGCTGGTCTGGAAGACGCCGTCGTTGTTCCAGTCGAACCAGCCGTTGACGTAGGTGATGCCGCCCGACGGGTCGGAGATG
>CAZWCU010000213.1:0-7322 GCA_964632715.1 uncultured Bifidobacterium sp.
GCGGAGTCGATCCGCACGAGTTGAGCGTCATCGATTCCCGGCCCGTGTGACGGGAGGTCGCGAGTGCGATCGTCGTAGTGCTGACGGAGACGGTCTTCCAGGGTGGTGTTCATTCGCTGAGGTCCTTTCGAAGGGTGGCGAGCGCCCGGTGGATGAGCGATCTGACGGTGCTGGGGCGGCAGTCGAGTGCGCTGGCGATGTCGGACTCGGCGAGGTCGACGTGGAATCGCAGCACGAGCGCCGCCTGCTGCCGCCACGGCAGGCGAGCGAGCGCATCGAACAGTTCGTCGTGCTCCGCGACCGAGGGTTCCGGCGCCGGCATCGGCGTGCGATCGACGACCGCCTGGTGGCGATGGACGTCGCGGCAGGCGTTGACCACCACGGTGCGCAGGTACGCAGCCGGGTTGAGCACCGTGGCGCGAGTGGTCTGCAACCGGACGAACGAGTCCTGCACGATCTCTTCCGCGGTGGGTCGCGAACTGGTCAGCAGGAACGCGACCCGCACGAGCGACGCCCACTCCCGTTCGTACAGCTCGGCGATCCCCACTCGATCGCCCGGCTCGGTCTCGGAAGTCATCACACCATGTTCGACGGTTCACCACCCCGATCCGTTGCGCGCGAGTTGCTGTCGCGCGTTTTGCCGTCGGCAACACTCTCTCCAGTGATGGCTCGCGCACGCGCCTCCAGCGTCTCCGCCACCTCCACGTTCACTGCGTTCGTGGAGGCCAACGAAGCTCGGCTCCGTCGCGCGCTGATCGCCACTTACGGCCCCAACGTCGGCCGCGACGCCGCGGTCGACTCGTTGAGCTGGGCGTGGGAGCACTGGGATCGCGTGCAATCGCTCGACAACCCGACCGGCTACCTCTATCGGGTCGGCCAGACCGCTGCGGCGAGATACGTGCGCATCGCGCCGGCCGCGGCCGTCGTCGTGCCGACCGATGCTCCGCTGCCGACTCCCGAGCTCGAGCCGGCGCTCGCACGGCTCTCGCCGCAACAACGAGCAGCGGTGGTGCTCGTGCACGGCTACGGGATCAGCCAGCGCGAAGTGGCGGATCTGCTCGGCGTCGCAGTGTCGACCGTTCGTGAGCATCTGGCCCGCGGGATGGCGCGCTTGCGAGACGACCTGGAGGGGTCCGATGTCCACTGATCTCGAAGCTGCAGTCGCTGCGCTCGCGCAACGCTGGGAGTCCGAAGCACCCGTCATCTCCACGGCGGAGGTGATGCTCGCCAGCCGAGCGCCGATCTGGAGCGACGAGATCGTCGTCGAACCCGACGGGCGCGAGCCGACGCGACGCCGCGGTGCGCTCCTCGCAGTGGCGGCGACAGTCGCACTGATCGCGCTGGTCGTCGCGGTGCTCGACAGCCGGGAAGACTCGAGCCCGATCGGTCCTGCGCCCGACACCACGACCACTCCCGAGTCGACGGTCGCGTCGACGGTCGCGTCGACGGTGGCGCCGACGACGAGCGAGGCGGCGACCACGACGAGCGTGCTGGCAACAGACCCGTTCGCCGAGATGGAGGCAGAACGCATCGCCGCGCTCTCCTCGTTCGACAGCGTGTCGTTCACGGCGACGGTGAGCGAGCAGTACGACGGACAACCCGAGAACACGACCAACCACACCAACGACGTGGTGCTGCGCAACGACGGCAGCCTGTGGGCCACCGGCGACACGATCCTGATGAACAGCTTCGATGCCGCAACGGGCGTGGCCCGTCTGCACTTCGTGCAGGCTGACGGCTCGTCGGCGTACCAGGAGGTGGTCGGCTGGACCGACAACAGCGTGCCGCTGATGACGATGCTCGGCGGCGTCGACCCCACTGGCCCGGTCGACGTGCTGGATGGTGCGACGATCGAGGCGACGACCCTCGACGGGCGAGACGTGTGGCGAGTCGGGCGGACGCTGGCGATGGACGGCGACGAGCAGACCGACACGTGGACGGTCGATCGAGCCACTGGACTGATCGTCGGCTACGACGTCGACTGGGTGTACGACGGCGCCTCCCGGCACGCGCGGCGATCAGTGGTCATCTCCGGAGTGGTGCTGGGCGCCGAGCTCCCGCCGGAGTTTCCCGGGAGCTTCCCGGAGGGCGCTGTCGTCGACCGCAGCGGCGACCCGAACGGCTTCCGACTGGCGACGGTCGCCGAGGCTGCCACTGCGTTCGGCGACGGCTTCGTGCTGCCGGCCGATCTGGCGGACGATGCGCGGATCACTCTGCGGACGTACGACTCGAACCTGTCGGACCCGGTGGAGGTCGCCGCCGGCAACAGCGGCGAGGTCGTTGCCCCGACCATCAGCGTGGAGATCATCACGCGGGTCGGCTTCACGCGCACTGTGACGACGTTGACCAAGATGCGACCGCCACTGACCGGAGTGCCGGGGGGTTACATGCTGGTCGGCGACGCACTGTGCCCGACGTCGGACGGCGTGACGTGTCGGACGTGGAGCGAGGAATCGGAGATCACCGCCGGCGACTGGGCTGGAGCGTCGTCGAACCTCGAACAGACGAGCATCAGCGCCGAACGAGACGGCATCACGCTCTCGGTGAACGCCCCCACGGCCGAGGAAGCACTCGCGCTCGCCAACTCGTTGACGTCGGTCTGAACATGTCGAACGCGTCGGGTCAGCGGTAGTAGCCGACCACGTCGATGATGAAGTGCGTCGACGCGCCGGCCTGACCGCCGATGAACACCGACACTCGCCGTTGCGCGTCGAGCTTGGCCACGCTCGCGTTGGCGAGCGCCGCCGGGCCGGGCGACCAGTTGATGGCCGACCCGCCGAGCTCGACGGTGCCGCCCGGCTCGACGCCGAGGTAGCCCTGCCCGTTGGTCTGCGTGACGGTGAGGTTGTACGCGATGGCGGTGGCCCCGGCCGGCACCACGTCGTTGGTGGTGACCAGTCCGTTGGCGATGGCTCGCTTGTCGTCGCAGTAGACGAGGCGCGGTCCGGCACCGACGACGAGCGGACCCTTGGTGACGTTCAGCAGGATTCCAGTCCAACGGCTGTCGTACACCCGAGCGGTGGCGATCGGATGGAACGACCCCGCGGTCTCGACCGCCGCCACCTTGCGCCACGTACCGGGCGTGCCGTCGACGACGCAGAACCACAGCGTGTCGTCGTTGACGGCCATCTCGCCGGCGCTGTGGCTTCCCGAGACGGCGGGGCCGGAGTCGAATCCTTGCGAGAAGTAGACCTGCGACTGCCCGCCCGTCACCGACAGGGCATAGCCGTTCTGGCCGTTGATACTGGTCCTCACGCCGAACGCGCTGTTGCCCGGCTCGGCGATCGCCTCGAAGGCGATGCCGCCGTCGCTCCGGGCGTCGAGTGCCGTGCCGAAGATGCTGGAGTTGCTCACCCGCAAGCCGAAGACCTGGCTGCTGGTGCGCAGCTCGGTCTCGTCGGAACCCGAGTTGTTGATGGCCCCGTACTGCATCGTGCCGACGGCGGCCGCAGCCGAACCCGACCCGCCGACGACGGCCGCAGCAGCGCCGACGGCGGCAGCACCGCCGAGTCGCAACAGGTTCCGACGCGAGGTGCGCCGCTCCTGCATCTCGGCCAGGCGTTGCTCGGTGGCCGCGAGCTGACGTCGGAGCGCAGCGATCTCATCGGCGTCTTCATCGTGCATGGTGCACCTCCCGTGGCGGCGGAGCCTAGTCGTGGCGTGTCGGACGGCTTCCCGACTGCAACTCACGTCGTTGGCGCTCGGCGATCACGAGATCGGCGCGTCTCGCGAAGCCGAGCTTCTGGTACACGCGAACGAGATGTGACTCGACCGTTCGACGCGACACGAACAGCTGGTCGGCGATCTGGCCGTTGGCCATGCCGTCGCCGACGAGCTCGACGACCTGGCGCTCGGTGGTCGTCAGGGCGTCCCAACCCGTCGTCGGCCGCTGGGGCACCCGCCGCGGACGCATCGCGACGCCTGCCGTGCGCATCTCCGCGCGCAGGCGCGCGTGGAGGTGGTTCGCACGAAGGGAGTCGTAGGCAGCGAACGCTTGCGTCGCGAGCCGACGAGCTTCGGCGATCGCCCCGGCTCGCGCGGCCAACACCGCAGCGTCGTGGGTGACCCGGGCGAACTCGGCGTGCCGCCCGCATGCCTGCAGCGAGTCGGCGGCCCGCGCCGCGCTCGTGTGGTCGCCGGTGAACCAAGCGCCCACCCAGTCGTTGTACGCGTGCGCCATCGGCGAGGCGGTGTTGTTCGCGATGACCGCGAGGTTGGCGGAGACGGTGTGCAGCAGCCGGTCGTCACCGAGTGCGGCCGCGAGACGCGCGGTGTCGGGGCTGAGGTTGATCAACATCGCCGGCGCACCCGCGGCGATGCATGCGTGAACCACCGGCCGCAGCGTGTCGAGCGCCCGCTGTTGGTCCCCCTGGCCTTCCGCGTGGATCGCAGCCGCGTACAGCAGCCACTCCATGCCGACCGAGTTGCCGGGCACGTCGCGTCGCGCTCGTCGCAACCACTCGGAGGCGAGGGTCGGCTCGCCGCGAGCGGCGTGGATCAGGCTGCAGATCGCGTGCGGCCAGGCCGTGCCGAGACGAACGCCGAACTCGTCGGCCGACGTCAGGGCGGCGGCGATCTCGGCCAGCGCGTCGTCCCACTCGCCGCGTCGGTACAGGGTGGTGGCAGCACCGAACTGGAGGAGCGGCACGTTCCACCGCGGACCCGGCTCACGATGGGCCTCACGGATCACCTGCAGTGCTTCCTCGCCGCGTCCCATCGCGTCGAGCATCGTGGCGGCCATCATCGCGGGCCGCGAACGCGACGTGGAGCGGTCCGGGTAGGTGCGCGTGAGCGCAAGGCCGCGCAGCGCACACTCCAGTCCTGGTTCGTACGAGCCGTCGCGACCGTGCAGCATCGCCCGCGCCTCGCACAGGTAGAGCTCGGCGTCGGGCTCGATGGCGACACCGCTCGTCTCCATCCATTCGATCAGCGACGCGGACCGGTCGACCCGCCCTGCGAGGAGCTCGAAGATCGCGAGCTCGGCGACCACCGCCAGCGCGTCGCCGTCGATCCGTTCGAACGACGCGCCGATGTCGAAGTTGTCAGGGAGTGGCTCCAGCCCGGCACGCAACTCGCCACGCAGGTTCAGCGTGTGGCCACGCAATCGCCGCACGTCGAGGCGGCCGTCGCCGAGGTCCGCGTGACTGTCGAGCAGGTCGACCACCTCGGTGAGGCGACCGAGATCCGCCAGCGTCCACCCGAGCGCGACGATCACGTCGACGAGCCGCGGATCGGAACGATCCATCGCGGCGACTGCGGTCTGCAGCACGTCGGCCGCGGCGAAGGGACTGTCGACGCGCAGGTGGTACCCGAGGTCGATCAAGGACGTCAGGTCGCTGGGGTCAGACGGATCGGCGGCGACCAGGAGACAACTCGCCACGCGCGCCAGCTCGGCGTTGCTCGCGGCGAGCACGGCAGCGGCGCGACGATTCAGCGAGCGAACCACCGGCGACGGAGTGTCGTCGATGATCGCCTGCCGGATGAGGTCATGACGGAACGCCAGCCGTCCGTGACGCTCGCGCAGCACCTCGGCCTCGGTCAGGTTGAGCAGGTCGATCACGACGTCGACGAGAGGGCGGTCGATGATCTCCGCGAGCTCTTCGGCCATGAACCCGCCGGAGATCACCGCGGCGGCACGCACGAGCAGGCTGTCGTTCCCCGACGCGGCGATCGCTTCCCGAGCCAGCCGGCCACCCAGGCCACGCGGCAGGGACGGACCCGATGTCAGTCGCAGCGATCCGTCGACCACGTCGAGTGCGTGGTCGTGGTCGAGCTCGCGCAGCAACTCGACAGTGAGGAACGGGTTACCCGATGTGGTGGCGAGGAACTCGACGAGCGCAGGACCGGGCGGCGCCCCGAGCGTGACCTCGACGAGCTCGGCGATGTCGTCGCCGGCAAGCGGTTCGAGCGTGATTCGACGCCCGTGACGATCGATCGCTGCCTCGAACCGGCCCATGTCGGCCGCTCGCGGGTGGGTGCGCGCCGTCGTGATCACCACCACGGACATCTCCTCCGCGCGCCGAGCGATCGCGGCAAGTACCTCGAGGCTCGCCCCGTCGGCCCACTGCACGTCGTCGGCGAGCAGCACCAGCGGCGCGCCGGCGGACCGCTCGTCGATCGAGGCGAGCACCGCGCCGATCGGATCATTGCTCCTGTCGAGCGCCACCCCAGGGAACAATTGGGTGACGCACACGAACCGGCGGCGCTGGTCGCTGTCGTCCGCCGACGCGACTCTCACGTCGCAGGAGTCACCCGCCTGTCGGAGCGCGTGGCCGAGCAACGCCGACTTGCCGATGCCCGGCTCGCCGACCAGGTGGATGGCGGCGCCGCGCCCGTTCTGGAGGTCAGCGAGCGCTGCATCGATCGTCTCGAGCTGCGCAGTGCGTCCGACCAGCGGCGAAGGAGTCACGGCTCGAACGGTAGTGGAGTCCCCACGGAGCGCGCTCTCGTCATCCGTTTGCGTAGTCCTACGGTGTTGCCGGACCATCACTCACGTGCAGAGTCGGACCATGAGGCTGCTGGTGTGAGCTCGCGTTTGTGGATGGCGTCGCTCGTCGTCTGCGGTCTCTTCGTCGCCGAGGACCCCGGGGTCATCGCGGTGCGCGCCGGTCTCGACGGATCGCCGAACGCTCGGATCATGATCGACCTGGCCCTCGCGACCGCGATGGTCGGTTACAACTTCGCGGCATCACGGTTCGTGGTCTCGATCGCATCGGCACCGCGGATCCTCGACGCGATGTCGGCGGTCGACCGGCAACGTGGCGAGCGGATCAACCGCACCCGGCAACCGATCCTCCGGTTCGTCCGAAGGGTCGTGTCGCGCCTCAACCCGTTCGACCTGATCAAGGTGATCGGCGAACGAGTCGGCCGGTCGCTCGAGCGCGCCACGTCGTCGGCCCGGCACCGCCGCCTTCACCGCGTGGCCTCCGGCCTCGAGGACCTGAGCGTCGTCAACCTGCTGGGCGTGCCCGGCGCCGGACTCGCTCTCGCGTCTGGCGGCCACAGCATGACGCGTGGACACTCGCTGCGACAGAGTGTGCTGTTCGTGGCGTCGTGGTTCGTCGGCATCCGCTGCATCGAGTGGTTCCTCGATCAAGCCCGCAGGCTGCCCGCACTCGGGACGGCACTCACGGCGTTGTTCGGCGCGATCGGCACGGTGTTCGCCACCCTCACCGACGTTCGTCGCCCGATCGGTGCGATCTTCGTCGCGGCCGTCACGCTCGCGATCGTCCGCTACTCCGTGCGGGTGGAGCGAACGGCTCGTCTGCTCGTGGCAGCCGACCGCCAGCTGGAAGTCGGCAGTCAGGGGTAGCAGCCCAGCC
>CAZWCU010000214.1:0-7318 GCA_964632715.1 uncultured Bifidobacterium sp.
CCGGGCTGTGAGGAGGTCCTCGATGCCTGACGTGGTGGTCGTCGGCGCCGGTGTGGCCGGCCTCTGCTGCGCCCGCGAGCTGCACGCGGCCGGGCTCGACGTGCTGGTGCTCGAGCGCGGCGACCGCCCCGGCGGCCGCGTGCGCACCGACGAGGTGGACGGCTTTCTGCTCGACCGCGGCTTCCAGGTGCTGCTGACCGCGTACCCGGAAGTCTCCAGCCAGCTCGACGTCGCCGCGCTCGACCTGCGCGCGTTCGACCCAGGGTCGATGGTGTGGTCGGGCCGGCGCATGCATTCCCTCGGCGACCCCACGCGACGGCCCGGCATGCTGCTGTCGAGCGCGGTCGCGCCGGTGGGCAGCGTGCTCGACAAGGTGCGCCTCGCCGGGTTGCTGCACCGGCTGCGCAAGGCCGATCCGGTGAGCCTGCTGCAGGCGCCCGACGTCACCACGCTCACCGCGCTGCGCGATCTCGGTTTCAGCACGCGCATCATCGATCGGTTCTTCCGGCCGCTGCTCGGCGGCATCCAGCTCGACCCGCGGTTGTCCGCCAGCAACCGCATGGCGTCGATCATCCTCCGGTGCCTCGCCACCGGCGACTCGGCGGTCCCCGCGATGGGGATGCAGGCCATCCCGGATCAGCTGGCGTCCGGCCTCGCCGCGGGCACCGTGCACCTCGACACACCGGTGGCGTCGGTGGCGCCCGGAGTGGTCACCATCGGCGGCGGGCGCGCGGTGCGCGCTCGGCGGGTGATCGTGGCCACCGACGGCCCTCGCGCCGCCGGCCTCCTCGGGGATCGTGTGCCGCTCACCGCGTCGCGTGTGGTGTCGTGCGTGTGGTTCGCGGCACCGGCGGCCCCGATCGGTTCCCGCCTGATCGTGCTCGACGGCACGCTCACCGGCCCGGCGTTGAACGTGGCGGTGATGACCAACGTCGCGCCCGAGTACTCCACCGATGGTCGCGCGCTGGTCGCGGCGGCGTGCCCGGCCATCGAGATGATGGGCGACGAGCTGGCGGTGGCGGTGAAGCGCCAGCTCCGGGGATGGTGGGGTCCGGCCGTCGACGGGTGGACCACACTGCGCACCGACACCATCCACCACGGCCAGCCCGACTCGCAGCCGCCCTTCCGGCCGAAGCAACCGGTGGGGTTGGGCGACGGGCTGTTCGTGTGCGGCGATCATCGCGACACGCCATCGATCCAGGGGGCGCTGTTCAGTGGTCGCCGCACCGGGGAAGCGGTGGTGGCATCATTGGCCTGACTTGGGGAACCGCGGCGGCGTGCCGCGACGTCAGAAGGGCATGCGTCTGAAGGGCATGAGGTGCTCCGTGCGTCCGAACCGGCTCGTTCGTGTGGGAGCGATCGTCGCCGGCGCGGGGCTCGTCGCCGCACTCGTCGGCGGCTGTGGCGACACGACCGAGCCCGCCGAGAAGACGGCGTTGTCGGGTCGTGCGTTCACCGCGATCGACGCGCAGGGTCTGGCGCTGCCGCCGGGCAGCAACCTCCGCCTCACGTTCGACGGCCTCAGCGTGCGCATGACCGGTGGCTGCAACACCGGCACCGCGGACTACGACGTGAAGGACGACCTGCTGATCATCGAGGGCATGGCACTCACGGAGATGGCGTGCGAGGAAGATCTGATGGCGCTCGACGCGGCCGTGGTCGCGTTGCTGACGTCGCGTCCGACGGTTCGGCTGGTGGCCGACGAGCTCACCGTGCTCGGCGCGGGGGTCTCGCTGCGCCTGTCCGACGAGTTCGTGCCGACGGCCGACCGGCCGCTGGCCGAGACGCTGTGGGTGGTCACCTCGGTGCTGCACCTCGACACCGCCGCCGGCGGCTTCGGCGATGCCCGCGCGACCGTGCGGTTCGTCGGCGACACGGTCGAGGTGAACGGCGGCTGCAACACCGGCGCCGCGTCGGCCACCATCGGCGAGACCTCGATCGAGTTCGGGCTGCTGGGGCTGACGAAGATGGCGTGCCCGCAGAGCACCATGGAGCTCGAGTTCTCGGTGGCGCTGGTGGTGCAGGGCACTGCCAGCTACCGCATCGACGGTGATCAACTCACGTTGCTGAACGGTGAGTACGGGCTGCTGCTGGAGGCGGCGGCCACCGCGTGAGCGTCGTTCCACAGCCGCAGCCTGCGATACTGAGCGGATGATCGAAGGTGGTGTCGCGGGTGGCAGTGCGCTGAGCCAGGCGGCGCAGCGTCGTGCCACCGCCGAACGCCTCGTGCTGGAAGCGCAGTGGCTGGAAGCGCTCGCCACCGACGAGCGCGCCGTGGCCGGCCAGCTCGCGCAGTTGCCGCCCGCGTATGCGTTGCTGCACGACCTGAAGCTGCCCGGCTCGAAGGGCAACATCGACCACTTGGTGATCGGTCCGGGCGGCGCGTTCGTCGTCGTCACCCGGCGTTGCCAGGAGGCGATCACGTTCCGCGGCGGGCAGCTGTGGTCCGGCGACCTCTCGCTGCGCGACCTGCTCGACGCGGCGCGAGTCGAGTCGCAGTTGCTCACGCAGAGCATCGGCACGCCGGTGGTGCCGGTGGTCACGATCATCGGCGTGCTCGTGTCGGCCTCGTTGCCCAGCGCGGTCGACGGCGTGCTGCTGTGTTCAGCGGAAGACGTGGTGCGCGTGGTCACGCGCGGGTCGCACACCCAGCTGCCGCCGCACAAGGTGAGCGAAGCGGCCGAGCGAGCGCTCCCGTTGCTGCACAACCCCGGGTCCGTCACCCGCACCGAGGCCGCTGCCGGTCAGCGCGTGGAGCCGGTTGCGGCAGCGTCGTTCAAGCCGGTGATGCCGCCGTCGGCGTCGCCCGCCGAGAATGCCGCTCGACGCGAGCAGGCCACCGAGTCGGCCGTCAACCGAGGGCGCGCCACCGGTTCGGTCGAGGTCGTCCCTCCCGCCGCGGTGGCCCCGGTGGCCGAGGTCGCCGAGTCGGCACGCCGTCCCGCCACAGCGGCAGCGGTCGAGTGGCCACCGGCCAAGGCGACCAAGGAGCGGTCCGGTCGCAGCCGGTCCGTCGGTTTCGTCGTGGCCGCGCTGGTCGTGCTGTGCCTGGTGGCCATCGGCGTCGGCAGCCTCGTCGGCGGGTTCTGGGGAGGCGACGACGACACCGGTCCCGACACCACCGCCGTCGATTCCACACGGGTCACCACCGCCGGCACGACGGTGCCCGCCACCGCGCCACCTGTCACCACCCCGGCCGTCACCCCTGCGCCGGGCTCCCTCGCGGCGGGGCTCGCGGCTCCCACCGTGCAGTTCTCGCCATTGTGCCCGGCGCCCGGCGCAGGCTGGCAGATGCAGCCGGTGTGGCCCGGCGACCTCGCCGGGCTGGCGCAGTACGACATCGAGATGGCCAACCCCGACGTCTCGTGGGTGGCGCTGGCACCGTTGCCCACCGCGTCCACGCCGTGGGGCTCACTGGTCGGCCAGGCGCCCGGCACCACGCTGTCCATCCGCATCACCGCGGTGATGACCGATGGCAGCCGCAGCATCAATCAGCCCACCGACGTCGTCACCCCCGCCGAATCCTGCTGACCCAGCGGCCGATCGTCGGCAATCGGCTGTCGGCAGTCGGTCGTGTTCCGTGGTGCCCCCGATAACATTGGCTCTTGCGCCTGTGGCCGGTTTCGGTCCTGCGCGCCCCCGAATCGCACCACACGACGTACGTGAGTAGAGAGAGACACTGAGATGGCCAAGCGCGAATTCCCCCTCGAGCGCACACGAAACATCGGCATCATGGCCCACATCGATGCCGGCAAGACCACCACCACCGAGCGCATCCTCTACTACACGGGCAAGAGCTACAAGATCGGTGAAGTGCACGACGGCGCCGCCACCATGGACCACATGGCGCAGGAGCAGGAGCGCGGCATCACCATCACGTCCGCTGCCACCACGTGCATCTGGAACAACCACCGCATCAACATCATCGACACCCCCGGCCACGTCGACTTCACCATCGAGGTCGAGCGGTCGCTGCGCGTGCTCGACGGTGCCGTCACGGTGTTCGACTCGGTGGCCGGCGTCGAGCCGCAGACCGAGACCGTGTGGCGTCAGGCGAACAAGTACAAAGTGCCGCGCATGTGCTTCGTCAACAAGATGGACCGCATCGGTGCCGACTTCTACCGCACCGTCGACATGGTGAAGACCCGCCTGTCTGCAGTGCCGGCCGTGCTGCACCTCCCCATCGGTGCCGGCGGCCCGGAGAGCAACAAGCCGTTCGCCGGTCTCATCGACCTGGTGAAGATGAAGGCGCTCATCTGGCAGGACGAAGAGCTCGGTGCCAACTGGGACGAACTCGACATTCCGGCCGACATGGCCGAGCAGGCCGCCGAGTACCGCGAGGCGCTGCTCGAGACCATCGCCACCAGCGACGACGAAGTGATGGAGAAGTACCTCGCCGGCGAGGAGCTCACCGAAGCCGAAGTCAAGCGTGCCATCCGTAAGGGCACCCTGGCATTCGACTTCGTGCCGATCCTGTGCGGCTCGGCCTTCAAGAACAAGGGCGTACAGCCCATGCTCGACGCCGTGATCGACTTCCTGCCCAGCCCACTCGACATCCCGCCGACGCAGGGCACCAAGCCCAACCACGAAGACGAGATCCTCACCCGCAAGGCCGACGAGAACGAGCCGTTCGCCGCGCTGGCCTTCAAGATCGTTGCCGACCCGTTCGGCAAGCTCACCTACTTCCGGGTCTACTCGGGCCAGATCAACAAGGGTGAAGAGGTCTACAACTCCACCAAGGAGCGCCGCGAGCGCCTCGGCCGCATCTTGCTCATGCACGCGAACCAGCGTGAAGACCTCGATGTCGCCATGGCCGGCGACATCGTGGCGGGCCTCGGCTTCAAGGACACCACCACCGGCGACACGCTGTGCGATCGCACCAACCCCATCATTCTTGAGCGGATGATCTTCCCCGAGCCCGTCATCCACGTGGCCATCGAGCCCAAGACCAAGGACGACTCGGACAAGCTCGGCAAGGCCCTGAAGAGCCTGTCCGACGAAGACCCGACGTTCCGTGTTCGCACCGACGAAGAGACCGGCCAGACCGTCATCTCCGGCATGGGCGAGCTTCACTTGGAAATCCTCGTCGACCGCATGATGCGCGAGTTCGGCGTCGTCGCCACCGTCGGCAAGCCGCAGGTGGCCTATCGCGAGACCATCACCAAGACGGTCGAGTCGGTCGAATACCGCCACATCAAGCAGTCCGGTGGTTCCGGCCAGTTCGCCGTCGTCAAGATCACGCTCGAGCCGAACCCGGGCAAGGGCTACGAGTTCGTCGACAAGATCAGCGGCGGCCGCATCCCGCGTGAGTACATCAACCCGACCAACCAGGGCATGCAGCAGGCCCTGGATTCGGGCGTGCTCGCCGGCTACCCCACGGTCGACGTGAAGGCCAGCCTGGTCGACGGTCAGTACCACGACGTCGACTCCTCGGAAATGGCCTTCAAGATCGCCGGTCAGATGGCGTTCAAGAAGGCTGCCGAGATGGCAAAGCCCGTCATCCTGGAGCCGATCATGTCGGTCGAAGTGGTCACCCCCGAGGACTACATGGGCGACGTGATGGGCGACCTCAGCAGCCGTCGTGGCCGCATCGAGGGCATGGAGGCCCAGGGCAACGCGCAGGTCATCCGTGCGCAGATCCCGCTGAGCGAGATGTTCGGCTACTCCACCGACCTGCGTTCGCGCACCCAGGGTCGCGCCACCTACACCATGCAGTTCGCGCTGTACATGGAAGTGCCGCCGAACATCGCCAGCGACATCATCAAGCGCGTCCGCGGCGAGTAATCGCCCCGGCTTCGTTCGAGCTGCGGCCCGGTCCCTCCCTGGAGGGCCCGGGCCGCTGCCGTTTCGAGCCGCAAGCGATGGTCGGGCCCGCCCAGATCCGAACGATCTTTGCGCGACGTGAGTTGCGTTGATGCGCCCAGAGCGGGCAATCGGGCGTTACCTCGGACGACCGCCGTACGTCGTGTGCGCTTTGTCTCGCTGGGCGGGTCACAGCGCACACGACGTCTCGTTATTCGATCGAAAGTGTCGTCGTGGGCGGTTCAGCTGAACCACTCGGTCAACAGCCGCGCTGGCGCATTCCTGCTGCTCTGCTCGCTGGACAACGGCGTTCGATTCGGGCAAATGCGCCGACCACGGTGTCGGCCTCCACGCCGAGGTACAAGCGGGGCGCGCTGTGTGGCGGTGCCGCCCTCGCGAACATGCCGTGTCGGAGATCGGGATGCTCGGCGTGTAACCACCGCTCTGAGCGGCGAGCCATGGCAACATGCGGAGGTGAGTTCAACCGGCATGGATCCTCTGCGCCCGATTCACGACGATCTCCCCGTTGAGAGCGTCATGCTCTTTCCCGATTACTCGGCAGAGACACCGCTATTCGCCAACGGCGTGATGGTGCACCGACAGCAGATGTCAGGCCTTGGCGTGAGCGACGATCTGTCCGATCGGCTCGTGGCCTGGCAGCAGTTGTTCGACCGCCACTACGCAGTTGACGGCACCGGATGGACCGACCGCGACGCCCGCGACCAGTGGGCGTCCTCGGCGGACGCATTGGTCGAGGAGCTTCGACAACAGCTTGCCGTCCGTGGCGTCACTCTCGAAACCAACATTTGGCAACGGACCTAACTGCCTGGGTGCTGATCGTCGCCCGACGAGGGCTGCCCATGAGAGATTGTGCGGGTGAGTGCCTCCGGAGAATCCGTCATCCCGGTACGTCGTTGGTGGACAGGTGTCGCGTTCCGGGTCTCGGTGTTGATCCTCGTGGTTTTCGTAGCGTTGGGGGCCGTATTGATTCGATCATGCTCGACCTCTGACGTCGGCAAGGTGGGCGCAGGCAGCGTCGGAGTCGAGATCACCAGCGATTGTGACGGCCCGTTCTTCGCAACGGCGGGCGACACCGAGGACGACGCCGTCACGCAACTCGCGGCTGCACCTATCGAGTTCAGCCGTGGTCAGCGCAGCCAGGTCAGCATCGTCACATTCGAGGGCTACGAGGCGCAACGCTACTTCCTTGCGTTCCGCACGGACCCGACCGCTGACCCTGTCGTGCGAGAGTTCCCGATCGATGATGTGAAGAGTGGCGGAATCCGCCTTCGATTCGCTGCAGATTGCGAGACGCTGAGCTGAGAGCGCACAGGCGCTTCAGGACCTACTTGCGCGAGTTGTCGCGCTGGGCGCGACGAATCGCTCACGTACTGCTCGAGTCTGGAAGCGGCGGCAGGGCTTCCCTTCCCGGGTTGACAGTCGAACATATGTTCGATATACTGTCGAGATGGGAGTGGTGGACGACTTCTGCGGGGCGGCTGTGGCCGCCGAGGTG
>CAZWCU010000215.1:0-7316 GCA_964632715.1 uncultured Bifidobacterium sp.
GACCCCCCACACGTCGGCCATCTCGTCACGGCGGTCAACGTGCGCCATGCGTTGCGTCTGGATCTCGTCTACCTGATGGTGGCCAACGTCCCCTGGCAGAAGGCCGGCACGCGCGAGATCACGCCCGCCGAGGCCCGGTTCGCGATGGTGGAAGCCGCGGTGGCCGATGTCGACGGGCTCGAAGCCGGACGTCTGGAGATCGATCACGGTGGCCCCAGCTACACGGCCGATACCCTTGCCGACTTGTCCCGCATGCACCCCGGCTCCTCGTTGTTCACGATCGTCGGCGACGACGCGGCCGCCAAGTTCGAGACGTGGGAGCGCTACGAGGAAGTGGCCGCCAGCTCCACGCTGGTGGTGGTCGATCGTCCGGGTGAACCAGTGCAGCTGCCGCGGTTCCCGTGGGTGCACGTGGAGGTGCCGCACCTCGAGGTGTCGAGCACGGATCTGCGCAACCGTTGGAACGACGGCCGCCCGCTCGACTACCTGGTCACCGAACCCGTGCTCCAGATGATCGAAAGCCTGCAGTTGTACGGAGACGGCGCATGACCGCGTTGCCCGAGGTGCGTCGCCGGCGCACCGGTCTGATGGTGGCTGCCAACCTGCTCGCGTTGGCGCTGCTCGGCGGCATGACCTATGCAGGCGTCACCGCACTGCGCAACTACGAAGGCGCCACCAAGGTGAGCGTCGAGTCCACCAAGTTGCCGGTCACCCCTACCGCCATGCTCGCCACGGTCGACGCCGAGAACGCGCTCACCACCGTCACCGTGCTCGTGCTCGCCCCCGGTACGCAGGTCGGCGGCAGCATCGTGTCGGTGCCCGCGTCGTCCGACGCCACGGCCGGCGGCGCCGACGTGCGGGTGCCGCTCACCCAGATCTATGCGGAGGGCGGCATCGACGCCCTGGCGCAGGCCGTCGAGAGCGTGCTCTCGGTCACCCTCGACCGCAGCTCGGTGGTCGCACCCGACGAGCTGGAGGCGCTGCTCCAGCCGGTGTCGCCCATCGCCGTCGAGCTGCCCGCCGACGTCGTCGGTGCCGATTCGGATCCGCTGTTCGAGGCAGGTCCCGCGAACCTCACCGCGGCAGAAGCGGCGCAGGTCTTCACCGCCATCTCCGACACGCAGACCGATGCCGAGCGTCGCGGCAACGTCCAGGCACTGTGGGGCGGCGTCGCGTCCAGTGTGGGCGCCGGCCGCACGTCGCCGGAGGCCGCGCCGCCGCTGGCCGACACGGCCGCGATGCCGGAGTTCATCGAGCGGCTGTTCGCCGGCCCCGTGCAGGCCCGTGGCCTGCCGGCCAACCCGGTGCCCGCCGACGAGGTGCCGGAGGGCGTCGACGTCGACGAGCTCGACCGCGCCGAGGCCATCTTCGTGCTCGCATCGGTGGCCTCCGCCTCGATGTCGGCTCCCTCGCCCGGTCTCGTCGTCCGCATCGAGGCCCCGCCGGGCACCGAGGAGCGGGTGAAGGTGGCCGTCGCCGCGGTGTTGTACCTCGGCGGCAACGTACAATCGGTCACCCTGGGCGGCGAAACCTTCCCCGAGACCCGCATCCTCGTCGCCGATGAGTCGTTGACCGAGGAAGCGGAGTCGAACAACGCCTACTTCGGCACCACGGTCACCCGTCTCGCCGATCCGCCCATCGAGGGCATCGACGTCATCTTGCAGTTGGGCACCGAGTTCCTCGACGGACAGGGCGATGCCCTGCCCAGCACCACCTCTACCACGGAGCCCACATGACCCAGTCAGCCGCCGAGGCTGCCCTCGAACTCGCCAAGGTCGCCGCTCGTGCGGCCGACGCCAAGAAGGCCGAGCACACGCTGGTGCTCGCCGTCGGCGACGTGCTCGCCATCACCGACTACTTCGTCATCGCCAGCGCCGGCAACCGCCGCCTGGTGAAGGCAGTGGTCGACGCCGTGGAGGATGCGGTGCGCGAGCAGCTCGGCCGCACCCCGCTGCGTTCCGAGGGCGCCGCCGAGCAGCAGTGGGTGCTGGTCGACTACGGCGACGTGGTGGTGCACATCTTCGCCGAGGAGATCCGCATGTACTACGAGATCGAGCGTCTGTACCGCGACGTGCCCAAGATCGAGTGGGCCGACCCGTCCGACGACCCGGCGGTCGACTCGGAACCCGACGCCACCGACGCCTGACGCATACCTGGCGCCGCCGAGACCCACTGTTTCCAGGTATCTCGTGCGTATGTGATCGGTGTCACCGATGAGGAATGTCATTGGCATCGCTAGTGTTGATGATCACATGGCACTCGCACTTTCCGGTTCGTTCGACACGGCCCAGCTCCCCAGGATCGCCTCCGAACCGGTCACGGTCACCGTCGCGCGCTCCGTTCGCCCCGGTTTCGAGAGCCAGTACCTGGAGTGGACCGAGGAGATGGTGGCCACGGTGCGCAAGTTCCACGGCTGCCTCGGCGCCGGCGTGCTGCACCCCGGGCCTGGCGGCGGCGAGCACCAGATCATCGTGCGTTTCGTCGATGGGCTGCACCTGCGCGAGTGGGAGCGGTCGCCGCAGCGCGCCGTCCTGATGGCCAAGAGCGCCGGTTTCGTGGAGCACGAGCGGGTCATGCGCACGGTGGGCGTCGACAACTGGTTCGAGCTCTCGCAGCGCGCCGAGCCGAGCCGGCCGCTGTGGGGCCGCATCGTCACCGACATGGCGTGGGTGTACCCGGTGGCCATCGCGACCTCGCTGGTGGTGGCGCCGCGCATCGCGCAGCTGCCGTTCGCGGTGCGCGTCACGGTCTCGACGCTCCTGATCACCGCCGTGATGCGCCTCGCCGTCGGCCCGCTGCGCTCGAAGTTGCGGGCGCACCGCCGGCTCTGAGTCGGTTCGTGCGATCGTTTCGAGTCGCACGTTTTGAGTGATGTGGGGCGCTGGTATCGTCCTGCAGTCGTTCGGGGCTGTAGCTCAGTTGGTAGAGCACTTCCATGGCATGGAAGGGGTCTGGGGTTCGATTCCCCACAGCTCCACGGACGAAGGCCCAGGTCATCAGACCTGGGCCTTTCTCGTTCCCGGAACACGGTCCTCCGCTCGCCTCGCCGACGGGCGGTCGGGCGCGAAACCTTGACAGGCGTGTCCGCTCGCGCCCCCACGGGCGTGAAACCCGGACGGACCTGTCACGTTTTCGCGCCCGTGGGGTCCCAAGCGGACGAGGTGGGAGTTGTCCCCAGGGTCCTCACAGGTAGTTGGCACTGACGATCCACAGGCGAGGTGGTGCACGATGACTCCATGGAGACCGTCGCGCTGCACCAGCCCGCTGCCACCCGCCTGCGCGTGCGGCGCGTACCCAACTCGCGACGGCGCGCGCTGGAGGCAGCGGGCTGGCGCACGTGGCTCAGCTACCACGAGAACCACCGC
Source organism: uncultured Bifidobacterium sp. (assembly GCA_964632715.1). Lineage (GTDB taxonomy): Bacteria > Actinomycetota > Acidimicrobiia > Acidimicrobiales > Ilumatobacteraceae > UBA668. The sequence continues at coordinate 3,366 of CAZWCU010000215.1, forward strand.
CGCGACGCGACCGGACGGATGGTGGCCATCGACGAGCGGTGGGTCGTGGAGCTCGAGCACGTCGACAACCGCACGTTCGTGGTGGAGGCGCCGTCTCCCGCGGCCGCCTGGCTGGCAGCGTGGGAGCAAGCGCGTCGCTGAGCGTGCACCGCAATCCCGGTACGAGTGTTCCGCCTAGGCGGTCGCCCGCACTACCATGCCGAGGCGTTGCCACCGAAGGGGAGAGATGGACATCTCAGCGTTCACAACGGACTGGTTCGGCCTCGCTGGCAAGCACGCCATCGTCACCGGCGGCAACACAGGTCTCGGCCAGGCCTTCACGCTCGCGCTCGCAGCGGCCGGCGCGAACGTGTTCGTGCCGAGCCTCGTCGACGATGACGGCAGCACACGCGCGATGGTCGAAGCGGCCGGTGCGCGCTACGAGTTCATGCAGGCCGACATCACCGAGACCGGCACGCCGAAGCGCATCGTCGACGAGTGCGTCGAGCGCCTCGGCTCGATCGACATCCTGATCAACAGCGCCGGCATCTGCCCGCTGGGAGAGGTGCTCGAGTTCGGTCGCCACAAGTGGGATGCGACGGTGCAGGTGAACCTCACCGCCGCGTTCGAGATGAGCTTCGAAGCGGCGCAGCGGATGGTGCCGCAACGCAGCGGCAAGATCATCAACATCTGTTCGATGTTCAGCTTCCTCGGTGGACGGCTGTCGCCGGCCTACTCGGCCACGAAGCACGGCATCGCCGGCCTCACCAAGGCCTACTGCGACGAGCTCGCCGAGCACAACATCCAGGTCAACGGCATCGCGCCCGGCTACTACGCGACGGCGATCACCGCCAACACCCGCAGCGACCCTGCGGCCAGCCGCCGTGTGCTCGACCACATCCCCGCCGACCGGTGGGGCGAACCGGTGGACCTGATGGGTGCCGTCGTGTTCCTCGCCAGCCGTGCGTCGGACTACGTGAACGGCCACATCCTCGCCGTCGACGGCGGGTACCTCGTCCGCTAGGACGGGCAGTGCGATGAGTGGTCCGTACCTGATCGGAGTCGACTGCGGTACGCAGAGCGCGAAGGTGGTCGTGTACGACGCGGCCGGCAACGCCGTCGCCCGTGGGCAGCACATGCTGCGGCCGATGGACCGACCGACCCACGGCGTGGTCGTGCACCCCGACGACGACCTGTGGACGTCGATCGTGTCGGCGAGCCGACAGGCGATGGCCGCGTTCGAGGGCGACCCCGCCGACATCGTCGGCGTCGGGTTGTGCCCGATCCGCTGCTGCAAGGCGTTCCTGAACGTCGATGGCCAACTGGTCGAACCGGTGATCAGCTGGATGGACGACCGTGCCTACCAGCCGTACCTGCCCGACGACCCCGCGACTGCCTTCGCCACCACCGCGTCGGGCTACCTCGCGCACCGGTTCACCGGCGAGCTGAAGGACACCGCGGCGAACAACATCGCGTTGCAGTGGCCGATCGACACCGACACCTGGCAGTGGAGCGACGATCCGGAGCGGTACGACCAGCTGCGAGTGCGACGCGACATGCTGCTCGAACTGCAGATGCCCGGCGACGTGATCGGCCGCGTCACGGCTGCTGCGGCATCGGCAACCGGCATCCCTGCCGGCACACCCGTGGTCGCCACCGCCAACGACAAGGCAGTGGAGATGCTCGGGTCGGGGTCGCTCGGCGAGACCACTGCGCTGGTGTCGCTGGGCACCTACATCGCAGCCATGGTGCACGGGCACGAGAACCATCGCGACCCGCAGCACTTCTGGACCAACTTCGCCAGCGTGCCGCACCGCTACCTCTACGAGAGCAACGGTGTGCGCCGCGGCATGTGGACGCTCACCTGGTTCCTCGACCTGCTCGGCGACGAGGTGGCCGAACGAGCGGTGTCGCTCGGGTTGACCCGCGAGGCGTACCTCGAGCGGGAAGCAGCGCAGGTGCCCGCCGGCAGCGACGGGCTGATGACCGTGCTCGACTGGCTGGCCACCACCGACAAACCGTTCCGCAAGGGGATGATGCTCGGGTTCGATGCGCGCCACACGCGCGGCCACGTCTTCCGGTCGATCCTGGAAGCGATCGCACTCACGATGCGGCACCACGTCGACGCGATGTGCGGCGAGCTGGGCATCACGCTCGACGAGATCGTGGTGTCGGGCGGTGGCAGCAACAGCGCGCTGTTCATGCAGATCTTCGCCGACGTGTTCGGCATCCCCGCGTCGCGCGACACCGACGGCGGTGGCGCCAGCCTGGGCGCGGCGATGTGCGCAGCCGCCGCGACGGGCGTGCACCCGAGCATCGAAGCGGCCGCGGAAGCGATGGCCAAGCCGCGTGCGGCCTTCACACCCGACCCCGCCAACGGTGTCGTGTACGCCCGCATGGCCGACACCGTGTATCACGACATCCGCGACCACACCGATGCGCTGTTCGAGCGCGCGTACCCCATCTTCCACTGACACACGAAGGACCTGCCGCAATGCCCCTCACCCGCGAAGCCACCGTCGAGCACCTGCAACGCATCCTCACCAGCGAGCAGGTGGTCACCGACGAGCAGGTGCTGCGCGAACGCAGCATCGACAACTTCCGCAAGCTGCAGCACATCTTCGGCGTGTACACGATGCCGACGCCGGCCGCGGTAGCGCTGGTGCGCAGCACCGACGACGTGGCCAAGGTGCTCGCGTTCGCCGACGAGCACGGCGTGAACGTGGTGGCCCGCACCGGCGGTACCGCCACCGAGGGCGGGCTGGAAACACCCGTGGCGAACTCGATCGTGGTCGACGGCGGGCAGATGAACCAGATCCTGCACATCGACGCGTACAACATGCAGGCCACCGTGCAGTGCGGTGTGCCGCTGCAGGCGCTGGAAGACGCGGTGCGCGAGCTCGGCCTCACCACCGGCCACTCGCCGCAGTCGAAGCCGATCGCGAGCATGGGCGGACTGGTCGCCACGCGCAGCATCGGTCAGTTCTCCACGCTCTACGGCGGCATCGAGGACATGGTGGTCGGCTGCGAGGTGGTCTTCCCTGGCGGGCAGGTGTCGCGCATCAAGAACGTGCCGCGCCGTGCCGCGGGGCCCGACATCCGCCACGTCGTCATCGGCAACGAGGGCGCGCTGTGCTTCATCACCGAGGTGACGGTGAAGCTGTTCCCGTACATGCCGGAGAACAACATCTTCCTCGGCTGGACGATCAAGGACATGAAGACCGGCTTCGAGGTGCTGCGCGAGGTGATGGTGGCCGGCTACCAGCCGAGCGTGGCCCGCCTGTACGACCAGGAGGACGGCCAACTGCACTTCTCCCACTTCGCGGCGCCCGACGACTGCATCGTGCTGTTCATGGCCGAGGGCAACGCGGGCATCACGAAGGCGACGGCGGAAGGTATCCGCGAGATCGTCGCCCGGCACCCGGGCTGTGCGCCGGTCGACAGCCAACTGATCTCCGACTGGTTCGACGACCTGGTGTGGGGCCCCGACAAGGTGGCCCGGGAGGACGAGCGCATCCGCACCACGCGCAACGTGAACCGCACCACCGAGATCTCCGCCGACTGGAGCACGATCAACGACATCTACGAGGCCGTGCTGCCGCGCATCCGTGCGGAGATCAACGGCATCACGCTGCTCGGCGGGCACTCGTCGCACAGCTACATCAACGGCACCAACATGTACTTCAACTACTTCTACGACCTCATCGACTGCGAGCCGGAGGAGGAGAACGACAAGTACTACTTCCCGATCATCGCCATCATCTGCGAGGAGACGCTGCGGCTCGGCGGGTCGATCGTGCACCACCACGGCATCGGCAAGGCGCGTGCTCGCTGGGTGCGGGAGGAGTACGGCTCGTCGTTCCCGATGCTGGAGGCGCTGAAGCACGCGTACGACCCGAAGGGGATCATGAACATGGGGACGATCTTCCCGATCTGATCCGCCTGGCCGCGCCGGTCAGCGGGCGGCGAAGT